>NZ_JBEAFQ010000016.1:0-19399 GCF_040062275.1 Klebsiella sp. GW_Kp182
CGTAAGGACACTAACACCTGAAGCTAGCGCGTCTACCAATTCCGCCACCTTCGCATACCATCGACACTATGAAAGTATCGTTACCACGGAGGCGCATTCTAGTGGTTTTCAGCTATTCGTCAATAGTTAATTGTATCAGTTGGATTGATTGTTGCAAAAATGGACGGTCAGAGAGGAAAAACATCGGCGACCAGCGTCTGCTGGCGCCGAAAAAACGCAGGATTATTTCTTCGCCTGACGGGTCATCACCGTCCGATAGACCTTAAAGCGGCCCGTTTGGGCAATTACTTCATGGAAGCCGAAGATCTCATCCAGCACGTTCGGATAGGGCAGGAAGGCGTTAGCGACGATGCGCAGCTCGCCGCCGCTGTTCAAATGACGAACGGCGCCGCGAATCAGCGTTTGCGCGGCCTCCAGGCTGGTCTGTAGACCATCGTGGAAAGGCGGGTTGGAGATAATCATGTCGAAGCGGCCGTTCACTTCAGAGAACACGTTGCTGGCGAACACTTCCCCTTCGATGCCGTTAGCGGCCAGCGTGGCGCGACTGGCTTCAACTGCCGGGGCGCTGACGTCGCACAACGAGAGGCGGACTTTAGGCGAGTGGCTGGCCAGCACGGTTGCCAGCACGCCGGCGCCGCAGCCGACATCAAGCACTTTACCTTTGGTATGCGGCGTCAGCGTGGAAAGCAGCAGCTGGCTACCGACATCCAGGCCATCGCGGCTGAAGACGCCCGGCAGCGTTTTAATCGTCAGATTATCCAGCGAATACTCGCCCCAGTACTGTTCTGCATTGAACGCGGGCTGTTTTTCCAGACGACCGTGATACAGCCCACAGCGGCGCGCGCTGTCGACTTTAGTCAGCGGCGCATATTCCGCCAGCATCTGCTCGGCGCTGCGCACGCCGCTGCGGTTCTCGCCAACCACGAAAATATCAATACCGACCGGCAGCAGGGACAGCAGGTTCATCAGCTGAAACTGCGCTTCGGGTTTGTTTTTTGGCCAGTAGTAGATCAGCGTATCGCAATCGGCAACATCGCTGGCTTCCGCGACCAGACTAAAACGGGCGTTTTCACCCATCTGGCGGCTCAGTACCTGCCAGTGGTGAAACTGCTGGGTATGGGCGCGGCTGGCGGCCGTATCCAGACGAGCGGGCAGGTCATCCTGCAGGTCACCGGCAAACAGAACGCGGGCGGACTCGAAATCATCACTGTGGCGCAGCAAGACTTCACTTGCCGGGGTAAAAGCGGACATGAAACACTCCTTCATTAAGACTGGCGCCGATTATACACGTTATCTTTCGGCCTGCCTCTTTGTTGGCGGCGGGATGCGCTCCGACCGCCGCGTAGTTTGTTGGCGCAGATACGACGGATTTGCTATATTGCGCGCTTAATTAACAGGAGTGTTTCGCTATGACATCCCGACGAGACTGGCAATTACAGCAGCTGGGCATCACCCAGTGGTCGCTACGTCGTCCTGGGGCGTTACAGGGTGAAATCGCTATCTCGCTTCCTGGACACATTCGTCTGGTGATGGTGGCGGAAGAACCGCCATCGCTGACCGAACCGCTAATCAGCGATATTCTGCGCGCGCTGGCCCTGATGCCGGAGCAGGTGATGCAGCTGACGCCTGAACGCGTTGCGATGCTGCCTCAGGACGCACGCTGTAATAGCTGGCGGCTGGGCACCGACGCGCCGCTGCTGCTGGCGGGCGCACAGCTTTCCACGCCCGCTTTCGATGAACTTCAGACCAGCACGCCTGCTCGCATGGCGCTCTGGCAACAGATTTGCGCACATGAACACGATTTCTACCCTCAACCCGGCTGATTTGCCCCGCGCCTGGCAAATTGAAACGCGCGCCCACGCTTTTCCGTGGAGCGAACAGACGTTTGCCAGTAATCAGGGCGAGCGCTATCTGAATCTTCAACTGTCCGTGGACGGCGTGATGGCGGCCTTTGCCATTACGCAAATCGTGCTCGACGAAGCGACGCTGTTCAATAT
This sequence comes from Klebsiella sp. GW_Kp182, assembly GCF_040062275.1. NCBI lineage: Bacteria > Pseudomonadati > Pseudomonadota > Gammaproteobacteria > Enterobacterales > Enterobacteriaceae > Klebsiella > Klebsiella sp. GW_Kp182. The sequence goes on from NZ_JBEAFQ010000016.1 coordinate 1,998, forward strand.
TGCCGTCGACCCCGCTTTCCAGCGTCGCGGTCTGGGCAGGGCGCTGCTGGAACGGGTGATTGATGAAGTTGAAAAACGCGGCGTCGTCACGCTGTGGCTGGAGGTGCGCGCGTCTAACGTCGCCGCCATCGCGCTCTATGAAAGCTTAGGCTTTAACGAGGCGACGATTCGCCGCAACTATTACCCCACGGTCGACGGACGTGAGGACGCCATCATAATGGCACTGCCAATCAGTATGTAAGACAAGGTGATACGATGAAGTGGGACTGGATTTTCTTTGATGCCGACGAAACGTTATTTACGTTTGACTCATTTAGCGGCCTACAGCGGATGTTTCTCGACTATAGCGTGACGTTCTCCGCAGAGGATTTTCAGGACTACCAGGCCGTGAATAAGCCGCTATGGGTGGATTATCAAAACGGCGCCATTACCTCTCTTCAGCTGCAGCATCAGCGCTTTGACGGTTGGGCGGAACGCCTGAACGTCCCTCCCGGCGAGCTGAACGCCGCGTTTATGAACGCGATGGCGGAGATCTGCTCGCCGCTGCCGGGAGCGGTATCGCTGCTTGATTCGCTGCAGGGGAAGGTAAAAATGGGCATCATCACCAACGGTTTTACCTCACTGCAGCAGACGCGTCTTGAACGTACCGGACTGCGCGATCACTTTGATTTGCTCATTATTTCCGAAGAGGTTGGGGTGGCTAAGCCGGATGCGCGTATTTTCGACTATGCGCTGGCGCAGGCGGGCAATCCCGATCGTTCGCGGGTGCTGATGGTTGGCGATACGGCGGAATCGGATATTCGCGGCGGCGTGAATGCCGGCCTGGCGACCTGCTGGTTCAACCCCCATCAGCGCGAACTGCCCGCGGACCTCCGCGCGGACTGGACGGTCACCTCTTTAAGCGAACTGGAGCAACTCCTGTGTAAACACTGATTGCCTCCCCCCCATTGATGGGTAAAATAGCCGCAATTTTTTCGTATTCAACATGCGCGGCGCGTTGCCGCGTTTACTAAGAAGATTGAATTATGACGTTGTCTCCTTATTTGCAGGAGGTGGCCAAGCGCCGCACTTTTGCCATTATTTCTCACCCGGATGCCGGTAAAACGACCATTACTGAAAAGGTACTGTTATTCGGACAGGCTATTCAGACCGCCGGAACGGTGAAAGGTCGCGGCTCCAGCCAGCATGCGAAATCTGACTGGATGGAGATGGAGAAGCAGCGCGGTATCTCCATCACCACGTCCGTGATGCAGTTCCCGTATCACGACTGCCTGGTTAACCTGCTGGATACCCCGGGCCACGAAGACTTCTCCGAGGATACCTACCGTACCCTGACGGCGGTGGACTGCTGCCTGATGGTTATCGATGCCGCGAAAGGCGTCGAGGATCGTACCCGTAAGCTGATGGAAGTCACCCGTCTGCGCGATACGCCGATCCTGACGTTCATGAACAAACTCGACCGCGACATCCGCGATCCGATGGAGCTGCTGGATGAAGTGGAAAACGAGCTGAAAATCGGCTGCGCGCCGATCACCTGGCCGATTGGCTGCGGCAAACTGTTCAAGGGCGTTTACCATCTTTATAAAGATGAAACCTACCTGTATCAGACCGGTAAAGGCCACACCATCCAGGAAGTGCGCATCGTGAAGGGGCTGGATAACCCGGAGCTTGATGCCGCGGTGGGTGAAGACCTGGCGCAGCAGCTGCGCGATGAGCTGGAGCTGGTGCAGGGCGCGTCTAACGAATTCGATAAAGAGCTGTTCCTGGCGGGCGAAATTACGCCGGTATTCTTCGGCACCGCGCTGGGTAACTTTGGCGTCGATCATATGCTGGACGGTTTAGTGGAGTGGGCGCCCGCGCCGATGCCGCGCAAAACCGACACCCGCACCGTGGAGGCCGCGGAGGAGAAGTTCACCGGCTTCGTCTTTAAAATTCAGGCCAACATGGACCCGAAACACCGCGACCGCGTGGCCTTTATGCGCGTGGTTTCCGGTAAGTACGAGAAGGGTATGAAGATGCGCCAGGTGCGTATCGGCAAGGACGTGGTGATCTCCGACGCGCTGACCTTTATGGCCGGCGACCGTTCGCATGTGGAAGAGGCGTATCCGGGCGATATCCTGGGTCTGCATAACCACGGCACCATTCAGATTGGCGATACCTTCACCCAGGGTGAAATGATGAAGTTCACCGGTATCCCGAACTTTGCCCCGGAACTGTTCCGCCGCATTCGCCTGAAAGATCCGCTCAAGCAGAAACAGCTGCTGAAAGGGCTGGTTCAGCTTTCTGAAGAGGGGGCGGTGCAGGTGTTCCGTCCGATCGCCAATAACGATCTGATCGTTGGCGCGGTGGGCGTGCTGCAGTTTGATGTGGTTGTTGCTCGCCTGAAGAGCGAGTACAACGTTGAGGCGATTTACGAGTCCGTCAACGTCGCGACCGCACGCTGGGTGGAATGCAGCGACGCGAAGAAATTCGAAGAGTTTAAGCGTAAGAACGAAATTCAGCTGGCGCTGGATGGCGGCGATAACCTGACTTATATCGCCCCGACCATGGTTAACCTGAACCTGACGCAGGAACGTTACCCTGACGTCCAGTTCCGTAAAACCCGCGAGCACTAATCCTCTCCGGAGCGCGGTTTTCGCCGCGCTCCACGCCATTTTCCCCTCGGATTGCCCTTTCTGGAAAGTTCTTAATTCTTACCGTTTTGCGCGCTTTTTTACCCGTTCATGCCGCACTCTTCCGCGTATCTACTACATTTAATAAGTAATTTTTGGAATCCTGGCTTAATAGACTACTTATTTTGCTTTACCTGCTTAGATATAACGAGGAACAACGATGACAAAACTTAAGAGCGGCAAGACACTCCTGGCCCTCTTCCTGGGCTCAGCAATAATCAGCGCTTCGGCGTATGCGGAAAACTCGACCGCAGATAGCGCAAAATCTGCAGCAAGCAATGCCGGGCAAGCCGTTGATAATTCGATGAACAAAGTCGGGAATTTTATGGACGACAGCACCATCACCGCCAGGGTGAAAGCGGCGCTGATCGATCATAAAGATATTCGCAGCACCGATATCTCTGTGAAAACTGAAAACAAAGTCGTCACGTTAAGCGGTACGGTTGACAGTTCAGAGCAGCATAAGCAGGCGCTTAGCGTAGCGAAAGCGGTTGAAGGCGTGACCTCCGTTAACGACAAGCTTAGCGTACAGAACGAAAAATCTGCTTCGCTGAAGGGCTACGCCGGCGACACGGCGGTGACCAGCGAGATCAAAGCGAAATTACTGGCTGACGATATCGTTCCGTCGCGTAACGTGAAGGTTGAGACCACCGATGGCGTTGTACATTTATCCGGTACGGTAGAGTCCAGTAAGCAGTCGGAGCGGGCGGAAGGTATTGCGAAAGCCGTTTCCGGCGTTAAAAGCGTGAAGAATGACCTTAGCGTCAAATAAATCTATTCACTAAAAAAATTTATTCTGCGGTCTTTCCGCAGGATGTGTAGCACCACAGGGTTGTGTATGCGCGGCCTGAGTGCGCAGAAAATCGACCGTCATTAACTATGGTAAGGAGAGACGTATGTTTAGATGGGGCATTATTTTTCTGGTGATCGCGTTAATTGCCGCCGCTCTGGGCTTTGGTGGCCTGGCGGGTACCGCTGCCTGGGCTGCGAAAATTGTCTTCGTTGTCGGTATTATCCTGTTCCTGGTCAGCCTGTTCACCGGCCGTCGGCGTCCCTAGACGTTAACGCGTGAAATACCGTCTTACATAAAGCCAGTCAATGTGACTGGCTTTCTCAGTTTCAGGGCGTTAAAAATTGCGTTACCTTTGTTTTTATAATAAGCCAGACAGGAAAGCAGGGTGGGGCAGCGAATTCCCGTTACGTTGGGCAACATTACGCCGTTATCTGTTAAACCCTTCCAGCCGGGCAGGCTCGCACTGGTGTGCGAAGGCGGGGGGCAGAGAGGGATTTTTACCGCCGGGGTACTGGACGAATTTATGCGCGCGGGATTCAACCCGTTCGACATGATGTTCGGTACCTCTGCCGGGGCGCAAAATCTCTCGGCCTATCTGTGCAACCAGCCCGGCTATGCCCGCAAAGTGATCACCCGCTACACCACCGCCCGCGAGTTTTTCGACCCGATGCGTTTTGTGCGCGGCGGGAATCTTATCGATCTTGACTGGCTGGTCGACACCACCTCGAAAAAGATGCCGCTGGCGATGGCCTATGCTGAAGATTGTTTTGCTCAGGGAAAAGAGTTCTGGATGTGCGCCTGTCGCGGCGATGATTACACGCCAAACTACTTTTCCCCCACTCAGCAGACCTGGCTTGACCTGATTCGCGCCTCCAGCGCCATTCCCGGTTTTTACCGCAGCGGCGTGCTGCTGGATGGCGTGAGCTATCTTGACGGCGGCGTCAGCGATGCGATCCCCGTACAGGAAGCGGCCCGCCGAGGGGCGCAAACCATCGTAGTGATCCGCACCGTTCCGTCCCAGATGTACTACACGCCGCAGTGGTTTAAACGGATGGAGCGCTGGCTTGGCGAAAGTAGTCTGCAGCCGTTTGTGAATCTGGTGCAGCATCACGAAACCACCTATCGCTCCACGCAAGAGTTCATTGAAAAACCGCCGGGTAAGCTGAGAATTCTGGAAATTTATCCGCAGAAGCCGTTGAGGAGTATGGCGTTAGGCAGCCGTCTTCCGGCGTTGCTGGAGGACTACAAGACCGGACGCCAGTGCGGGCGCTACTTTCTCGCTACCGTCGGTAAACTGCTGGCCGACAGACCGCCGCTGCTGCGCCATGCGCCGCGTATTGCGGTACCGAAAACGGTCGTTATTCCGCCAGCGCCGGTGGCCAATGAGATCCCTCAGGCGCCGGTCATCGCGGCGGTGCAGGCCAATGATGCCAGCTTTGAAAATGAGGACCTGGCGTGACCCTACGATTTATTGATACCCACTGCCATTTCGATTTTCCCCCTTTCACCGGCGACGAAAGCGCCAGCATTGCCCGGGCGACGGAGGCTGGCGTGACGCAGATCGTGGTACCTGCGACAGAAGCGGATAACTTCGCCCGCGTGTTAGCGCTGGCGGAGAAATATGATGCGCTCTACGCCGCCTTAGGCCTCCATCCGATAGCGATTGAACGGCATAGCGCAGAGAGTCTTGAACGGCTTGAAGCCTGCCTGGCGAAACGCGACGCTAAGCTGGTCGCGGTTGGGGAGATCGGTCTCGATCTCTATCGGGAAGATCCGCAATTTGCACGTCAGGTTTCTGTATTTGAGGCGCAGATGCGGCTGGCGAAACGCTACGATTTGCCGGCGATCCTCCACTCCAGACGCACTCACGACAAGCTGGCGATGCTGCTGAAAAAGCACGCTTTACCGCGAACCGGCGTAGTGCATGGTTTTGCCGGTAGCCTTCAGCAGGCGGAGCGGTTTGTGCAGCTGGGCTACAAGATTGGCGTTGGCGGCACCATTACCTATCCGCGCGCCAGTAAGACCCGCGATGTGATCGCGCAGCTGCCGCTTTCGGCGCTGCTGCTGGAGACCGATGCGCCGGATATGCCGTTGAACGGTTTCCAGGGGCAGCCGAACAGGCCAGAACGGGTGGCTCGCGTCTTCTCCACCTTATGTGAGCTACGCTCTGAGCCCGCGGAAGAGATAGCGAATATCCTGATTGATAATACAAATGCGCTTTTTGCGCTTCCGTAGCGCTTTGCTGAGTGACCTGTGTCTCATTCCTGCCTTTTTATCTCATTGTTTTGCTTAAAATGTGTGAGCTGAAATTAGCATGATGGTTTCATGCCGTTATAATCGCGGGGTTTTAAGGCTGAACTCTCAATACACAGGGACTCTGTATGCAAATTATTATGGGACTTATCGGCATGGTGGTGCTGTTAGCCATCGCTGTGCTCCTCTCCAGTAATCGAAAAGCCATCAACCTGCGTACCGTCCTCGGCGCCTGGATTATCCAGGTGGGGATCGGCGCGTTAATTCTCTACGTGCCGGCCGGGCGCACCGCGCTGCTGGCCATGTCGAACGGCGTTGCCAACGTCATTGCTTACGGCAATGAAGGGATCGGCTTTATCTTTGGCGGGCTGGTTTCCGACAAGATGTTTGAAGTCTTCGGCGGCGGCGGGTTTGTTTTTGCCCTGCGCGTCCTGCCGGTCATCGTCTTCTTCTCATCGCTGATCGCCGTGCTTTATTACCTCGGCATCATGCAGTTTGTTATCCGCATTCTCGGCGGGGCGCTGCGCGCGGTACTGAAAACCTCGCGCACGGAATCGCTCTCTGCCACGGCGAACATCTTCGTTGGCCAGACCGAAGCGCCGCTGGTGGTGCGTCCATATATCGCCACCATGACCCGTTCCGAGCTCTTCGCCGTGATGTGCGGGGGCCTGGCCTCGGTTGCGGGCTCCGTTCTGGCCGGTTACGCGCAGATGGGCGTACCGCTGGAATACCTGATTGCCGCTTCGTTTATGGCGGCGCCGGGCGGCCTGCTGTTCGCGAAGATTATCGTGCCCGAAACCGAGCAGCCCCGGGACAACCCGGCGATGGACAAAAACGACGCCGATCCGCAGGCGCCGGCGAACGTGCTGGATGCCGCCGCGTCCGGCGCGGCTTCCGGGATGCAGCTGGCGCTTAACGTCGGGGCGATGCTGCTGGCGTTTATCGCGCTGATTGCCCTGGTTAACGGTATTCTCTCCGGCGTGGGCGGCTGGTTTAACCATCCAGACCTGTCGCTGCAAATGATCCTCGGCTGGGTCTTCTCACCGCTGGCGTGGGTGATTGGCGTTCCGTGGAATGAGGCCACCGTTGCCGGCTCGTTTATCGGCCAGAAGCTGATTATCAACGAGTTTGTGGCCTACATGAATTTCGGTGAATACCTGAAAGCCGACGCCGAGGTCGCAGCCGCCGGTTTGCAGGTGATTTCAACCCACACCAAGGCCATCATCTCGTTTGCCCTGTGCGGTTTTGCCAATCTGTCATCCATTGCGATTCTGATTGGCGGACTGGGCGGCATGGCGCCTAATCGTCGCCAGGAAATTGCCCAGCTGGGCATGCGGGCCGTGGCGGCGGGGACGCTGTCTAACCTGATGAGCGCCACGATAGCGGGCGTCTTCCTCGCGCTATAGCGCCGTCGTTAATCACGACCCTACCCCGCGGCACCGCCGCCGCGGGGATCTCTCATCTGTGTGTTAAAATCCTATCATTTAATAATTATCTGTTTATCAATCACTCATGATGCATCTGGCATTTTTTCGCACAAAATGTCCGCGCTGATATCGAGGTTGACCGCGTGGGTATGTTACAATAATAACATTGCCTCGACACTGAGATTCCTGATTATGCTTAAAGAGAGTCTGGCCTTCGGGGGGCATGCACAGGGATTTATTATGTGATTCATATCACTCTACAGTAATGCAAATTAGTAATTAGTTTTCATTAACTGTGATGTATATCGAAGTGTAACGGCGAGGGGATGTTACAATAGTAACAGACTCGCAAGGTGAACAAACTTTAATACGGCAATACGCCGTCGGAGTATGAAATGACTGATTTAACGGCAAGCAGCCTGCGCGCGTTGAAACTGATGGACCTGACCACCCTGAACGATGACGACACCAATGAAAAAGTGATCGCGCTGTGCCACCAGGCCAAAACACCGGTAGGGAATACTGCCGCAGTATGCATCTACCCGCGCTTTATCCCGATCGCGCGTAAAACGCTGAACGAGCAGGGTACTCCGGATATCCGGATCGCGACGGTGACCAATTTCCCGCACGGTAACGATGATATTGCTATTGCGCTGGCGGAAACCCGCGCGGCGATAGCTTACGGCGCAGACGAAGTTGACGTCGTATTCCCTTACCGCGCGCTGATTGCCGGCAACGAACAGGTGGGTTTTGACCTGGTGAAAGCCTGTAAAGAAGCCTGCGCGGCGGCAAACGTGCTGCTGAAAGTGATTATCGAAACCGGTGAGCTGAAAGAAGAAGCGCTGATTCGTAAAGCATCTGAAATCGCCATCAAAGCCGGTGCCGATTTTATCAAAACGTCTACCGGTAAAGTTCCGGTCAATGCGACCCCGGAAAGCGCGCGCATCATGCTGGAAGTCATCCGCGATATGGGCGTTCAGCAGAGCGTCGGCTTCAAACCGGCGGGCGGCGTGCGTAGCGCAGAAGACGCGCAAAAGTTCCTCGCTATTGCCGATGAACTGTTCGGTGCCGACTGGGCCGACTCTCGTCACTACCGCTTTGGCGCTTCCAGCCTGCTGGCAAGCCTGCTGAAAGCGCTGGGTCACGGCGATGGTAAGAGCGCCAGCAGCTACTAATACGTAATTTGCCTGACCTCAAGGCCGGATGCTGTCCGGCCTGTGGTTGGTCTTTGACTCTTTCCTCGGGAGGTTATCTTGTTTCTCGCACAAGAAATTATTCGTAAAAAACGTGATGGTCATGCGCTGAGCGATGAAGAGATTCGTTTTTTCATCAACGGCATCCGCGACAACACCATCTCAGAAGGGCAGATCGCCGCGCTGGCGATGACCATTTTTTTCCACGATATGTCTATGCCGGAACGCGTTTCGCTGACCATGGCGATGCGGGATTCAGGGACCGTTCTCGACTGGAAGAGTCTTAACCTCAATGGCCCGATCGTCGATAAACACTCTACCGGCGGCGTAGGCGATGTGACCTCGCTGATGCTGGGGCCGATGGTCGCGGCCTGCGGCGGCTATGTCCCGATGATCTCGGGGCGCGGTCTCGGGCACACCGGCGGTACGCTCGACAAGCTGGAAGCGATTCCTGGGTTCGATATTTTCCCGGACGATAGCCGCTTCCGTGAAATCATTAAAGATGTCGGCGTCGCGATTATCGGGCAGACCAGCTCTCTGGCACCGGCGGACAAACGTTTTTACGCCACGCGCGATATCACCGCAACGGTGGACTCTATCCCGCTGATCACCGCCTCCATTCTCGCCAAGAAGCTGGCGGAAGGCCTGGACGCGCTGGTGATGGATGTCAAAGTCGGCAGCGGCGCCTTTATGCCTACTTATGAGCTTTCCGCCGCGCTGGCCGAAGCGATCGTCGGGGTATCCAACGGCGCCGGCGTGCGGACGACCGCGCTGTTAACCGATATGAACCAGGTGCTGGCTTCCAGCGCCGGTAATGCGGTGGAAGTGCGTGAAGCCGTGCAGTTCCTCACCGGCGAGTACCGCAATCCGCGGCTGCTTGAGGTGACGATGGCGCTGTGCGTCGAGATGCTGATTTCCGGCAAGCTGGCGCAGAATGACGCCGACGCGCGGGCGAAGCTACAGGCGGTGCTGGATAACGGTAAAGCCGCAGAAGTCTTCGGCCGGATGGTGGCGGCGCAAAAAGGGCCGAACGACTTCGTGGAAAACTACGATAAGTATCTGCCGGCCGCGATGCTGAGCAAAGCCGTCTATGCCGAAGGCGAAGGGTTTGTCGCCGAAATGGATACCCGCGCGCTGGGCATGGCGGTGGTGTCAATGGGCGGCGGTCGCCGTCAGGCATCGGATCTGATTGATTACAGCGTCGGTTTCACCGACGTGGTTCGCCTCGGCGCGCGTATCGACGCGCAGCAGCCGCTGGCGGTTATCCATGCTAAAGATGAAAACAGCTGGCAGGAAGCGGCCAAAGCCGTGAAAGCGGCCATTAAACTTGACGATAAAGCGCCTGAAATGACGCCGACGGTCTATCGTCGTATCACCGAATAGTTATATACTGATCTGATCGCTTTTTTGCAGCGCAAAAGGTACGGAGAATAATATGAAACGTGCATTTATTATGGTGCTGGACTCATTCGGCATCGGTGCGACTGAAGACGCCGATCGCTTTGGCGACGTCGGTTCAGACACCATGGGCCATATTGCAGAAGCCTGTGCCAAAGGCGAGGCTGACAACGGCCGCAATGGCCCGCTCAATCTACCGAATCTGACCCGTCTGGGGCTGGTTAAAGCCCATGAGGGTTCTACCGGTAAAATTGCCGCCGGTATGGACGGCAGCGCGGACGTTATCGGCGCCTACGCATGGGCGCATGAGCTCTCTTCCGGTAAAGACACCCCGTCAGGCCACTGGGAAATCGCCGGCGTGCCGGTTCTGTTTGACTGGGGCTACTTCCCCGAGCATGAAAACAGCTTCCCGCAGGAACTTCTGGATAAACTGGTTAAGCGCGCAAACCTGCCGGGCTACCTCGGCAACTGCCACTCTTCCGGTACCGTTATCCTCGACCAGCTGGGCGAAGAGCATATGAAAACCGGCAAGCCGATTTTCTATACCTCCGCTGACTCGGTATTCCAGATTGCCTGTCATGAAGAGACCTTTGGTCTCGATAAGCTGTACGAGCTGTGTGAAATCGCGCGTGAAGAGCTGACCGAAGGCGGCTACAACATCGGTCGCGTTATCGCGCGTCCGTTTATCGGCGACAAAGCCGGCAACTTCCAGCGCACCGGTAACCGCCACGATTTGGCCGTTGAGCCGCCGGCGCCGACGGTGCTGCAGAAGCTGGTCGACGAGAAAAAGGGCCAGGTTGTATCGGTGGGTAAAATCGCCGATATCTACGCCAACTGCGGTATAACCAAAAAGGTGAAGGCGACCGGCCTGGATGCGCTGTTTGACGCCACCATCAAAGAGATGAAAGAAGCGGGAGACGAGACCATCGTCTTCACCAACTTCGTGGACTTCGACTCTTCCTGGGGCCACCGCCGCGACGTTGCAGGCTATGCCGCAGGGCTGGAGCTGTTCGACCGCCGTCTGCCGGAGCTGATGGAACTGGTCGGGGAAGATGACATTCTGATCCTGACCGCCGACCACGGCTGCGACCCGACCTGGACCGGTACCGACCATACCCGCGAGCACATTCCGGTGCTGATCTATGGCCCGAAAGTGAAGCCGGGTTCGCTGGGTCACCGCGAAACCTTCGCCGATATCGGCCAGACCCTGGCAACGTACTTCGGTACGTCTCCGATGGAATACGGCAAAAACATGCTGTGATTATTTGCCCGGTGAGCCTCGCTCGCCGGGCCTTTTTTGTCGACCTGATTAGGCATAGCCGCCATCAGGTAAAACATTCAGAAGGATTTAACGATGGCTACTCCACACATTAACGCAGAAATGGGCGATTTCGCTGACGTTGTGCTGATGCCTGGCGACCCGCTGCGCGCGAAGCACATTGCAGAAACGTTCCTTGAAGATGTCCGCGAAGTGAATAACGTGCGCGGTATGCTGGGCTTCACCGGTACCTACAAAGACCGCAAAATTTCCGTTATGGGTCACGGCATGGGGATCCCGTCCTGCTCCATTTACGCAAAAGAGCTGATCACCGACTTCGGCGTCAAAAAAATCATTCGCGTCGGCTCCTGCGGCGCGGTGCGTATGGACGTTAAGCTGCGCGACGTGGTTATCGGCATGGGTGCCTGCACCGACTCTAAAGTTAACCGTATGCGTTTTAAGGACCACGACTTTGCGGCGATTGCCGACTTTGGCATGGTGCGTAACGCGGTTGACGCGGCAAAAGCGCTGGGCGTTGACGCTCGCGTGGGCAACATTTTCTCCGCTGACCTGTTCTATGCGCCGGACGGCGGCGAAATGTTCGACGTGATGGAAAAATACGGCATCCTGGGCGTGGAAATGGAAGCGGCCGGCATCTACGGCGTCGCGGCGGAATTTGGTGCGAAAGCGCTGACCATCTGCACGGTCTCCGACCACATCCGTACCCACGAGCAGACCAGCTCCGCTGAACGTCAGACGACCTTCAACGACATGATTAAAATCGCGCTGGAATCCGTTCTGCTGGGCGATAAAGAGTAATCATCTCTTCCGCCCTCTCCCTATGGGAGAGGGCGGGGTGACCGCACGTTAGCGTACCGCGCCGGCAATCCATGCCGAGAGCTCCCGCAGCGCTTTCTCCTGCTCCGGGAAATCCACGAGTAATGCATCGCACTCCTGCTGCAGCATATCCGCGCGGTAGAGGCATCCCTGTAGCCTGGCGGCCAGCGCTTCCAGCGGCGCCGGGTTGAGGCTATCGGTAAAAATCTGCGTGCGCGTGATATGGCCTTTTTCGACGTCGAAATGGAGCTCTACGCCGCCCCAGGTAAAACGTTCATCCAGCAGATGGCTGAAGGCCGGGGCCTGGCCAAAATTCCACTCCCAGCTGCTCTGGCGGGCAAAGGTCGCGGCAAAATTCGGCAGGTCCGGCATTTTCTCCGGAGAGATCACTTCGGCATCCACGCGCTCGCCGTAATGGGCGAAGAACGCCTCCTGAATCGCCTCGCAAACCTGCTGATGGGTAATGCCCGGCAGCAGCTCGACCAGATTGGCTACCCGTCCGCGCACGGAGGTAATGCCTTTGGCCTGCAGCTTCTTCTTATCGGGATTGAGGTAGTTGGCCAGGCGGCTTAAATCGGCGTTCAGCAGCAGCGTACCGTGGTGAAAGCCGCGATCCATCGTTTCGCGATAGGCGGAACCGGAGACCTTGCGGTCGCCTTCGGCGGTTTTGACCACCAGATCGTTGCGGCCCGAGGCTTCCGCCGCTACGCCCAGCGCATTCAGCGCCGTCAGCACGATATTTGTGGAAACGGTTTTATCGTACTCCGGTTTGCCGGCCATAAAGGTAAAGCAGGTATTGCCCAGATCGTGGAATACCGCGCCGCCGCCGCTGCTGCGACGGGCCAGGCGCACGTTATCTTCTTCCATACGTCGGGTGTTGCACTCTTTCCACGGGTTCTGCGCGCGGCCAATGACCACCGTATCGGCATTGCGCCACAGAAACAGCACCCGTTGAGTCGCGGGCATCTGGCGAAAAATAGACTCCTCAACCGCCAGATTGAACCAGGGGTCGTAAGAGTCGGAGAGCAGCAGGCGCAGCGTTGACATGGCGATTTCCTTATTCTGATTCATCTTTATCTTCATCCTGCACCGGCTTATTGGCGGTGAGCAGGAAAGGCGATTGCTGCCAGCGGGTACGTTTACCCTGCAGCAGGGTGCGCGTCAGGACGACGCCGATGGCCAGAGATAGCAGCAGCATCAGACGCAGGATATTGGTGGTATTATCGACCTGCTGCGCTTCGGTGGCCAGGGTATGGGTATCCAGCGTCAGGCGCAGGTAGCCGAGCGGGCCGTTTTTACCCTGAACAGGTTCGACGATTTGCTGGTTGAAGTAGCCGCCGGCTTTTTTACCGTCCAGCGCCAGCCGATCGCGTACCTCGACGCTTTCGCCGGAACGCGCCACCAGGTCGCCCTGTTCGTCATATACGCCGGCGTCGAGGATCCGGCTTTTATGGGTAAGCTGCTCCAGCAGCTGGCTAATCCGCTTTTCGTCGGGCGTTTCGCTACGCATCAGCGGCGCCAGGTTGAGCGTGACCTGCTGGGCGAGCGTGCGGGCCAGTTCTTCCAGCTGCGGATTGCGCTGCTTCTGGCTGTTCTGGCTGAACCATGAGGCCCCCTGCATCAGGGCGACGAGGAGCGCGAGACAGATCAGAACAATCACCGCGCGATGCAGCCGGAATTTAAGTTTTGCGCGTACCATATTCCACCTTTGAAAATTTGCAGCTTAATGTTGCCAGAAGCGCTGGTTACAAGGTAGCCTCATGCGTTATTTTCCTCGCCTGAATGAAGTTATGTGGAGCCGTGATGCCAAACAGTTTGACCTGGTGCGACCTGCCTGAAGATGTTTCCCAGTGGCCTGGATTGCCGCTTTCCCTGAGCGGTGATGAGGTCATGCCGTTGGATTATCACGCCGGACGCAGCGGCTGGCTGCTGTATGGTCGCGGTCTTAACAAGCGTCGCCTGACCGAGTGGCAGCGAGAACTGGGGGCGGCCCTGGTGATTGTTGCCTCCTGGGCGGTTGACGACTATCAGGTGATTCGGCTGGCTGGTTCTTTAACGCTACGGGCGACCCGTCTGGCCCATGAGGCCGGTTTTGACGTCGCGCCGCTGGGTAAAATCCCGCATTTACGTACGCCGGGGCTGCTGGTCATGGATATGGACTCGACGGCGATTCAGATTGAGTGCATTGATGAAATCGCCAAACTGGCCGGTACCGGCGAGCTGGTCTCTGAAGTGACCGAGCGCGCGATGCGCGGCGAACTTGATTTTACCGCCAGCCTGCGCCAGCGGGTGGCGACGCTGAAAGATGCCGATGCCAATATTCTGCTGCAGGTGCGGGAAACGCTGCCGCTGATGCCGGGCCTGACCCAGCTGGTGCTGAAGCTGGAAACGCTCGGCTGGAAAGTGGCGATCGCCTCCGGCGGCTTCACCTTCTTTGCCGAGTATCTGCGCGACAAGCTGCATCTCGACGCGGTGGTCGCCAACGAACTGGAGATCATGGACGGTAAGCTGACCGGCAACGTTATCGGCGATATCGTCGATGCGAAATATAAAGCCAATACGCTGCGTAAACTGGCGGAAAAGTATGAGATCCCGCCGGCGCAAACCGTCGCCATTGGCGATGGCGCAAACGATCTGCCGATGATTAAAGCGGCAGGGCTCGGCATCGCCTATCATGCTAAGCCCAAAGTTAATGAACTGGCGGAAGTGACAATCCGCCACGCTGACCTGATGGGGGTATTCTGTATTCTCTCCGGCAGCATGAATCAAAAGTAAGAGGTTAACGTGGCGAAAGCTCCAAAACGCGCATTTGTCTGTAATGAATGCGGTGCGGATTATCCGCGCTGGCAGGGGCAGTGCAGCGCCTGTCATGCCTGGAATACCATAACCGAGATGCGCATTGCCGCTTCGCCCCAGGTGGCAAGAAACGAACGTCTGTCAGGATATGCCGGTAATGCCGGCGTATCGAAAGTGCAGAAGCTCTCCGATATCAGCCTCGAAGCGCTGCCGCGCTTTTCGACCGGCTTTAAAGAGTTTGACCGCGTGCTCGGCGGCGGCGTGGTGCCGGGGAGCGCGATTCTGATCGGCGGCAACCCCGGCGCGGGTAAGTCGACGCTGCTGCTGCAAACCCTGTGTAAGCTCGCCGAAGGTATGAAAACGCTCTACGTCACCGGGGAAGAGTCGCTTCAGCAGGTGGCGATGCGCGCTCACCGTTTAGGCCTGCCGACGGCTAACCTCAATATGCTGTCAGAAACCAGCATTGAGCAGATTTGCCAGATTGCCGATGAAGAAAAGCCGCAGCTGATGGTTATCGACTCCATCCAGGTGATGCATATGGCCGACGTACAGTCGTCGCCGGGCAGCGTGGCCCAGGTGCGCGAAACGGCGGCCTATTTAACGCGCTTTGCCAAGACGCGCGGCGTGGCTATCGTCATGGTCGGTCACGTGACCAAAGACGGCTCGCTGGCCGGGCCGAAAGTGCTGGAGCACTGTATCGACTGCTCCGTGCTGCTCGACGGCGACGCCGATTCTCGTTTCCGCACCCTGCGCAGCCATAAAAACCGCTTCGGCGCGGTCAACGAGCTGGGCGTATTCGCCATGACCGAGCAGGGGCTACGTGAAGTGAGCAACCCCTCGGCTATCTTTCTGAGCCGCGGTGACGAAGTGACTTCCGGCAGTTCGGTGATGGTGGTCTGGGAAGGCACGCGACCGCTGCTGGTGGAGATCCAGGCGCTGGTCGATCACTCGATGATGTCCAACCCGCGCCGCGTGGCGGTGGGGCTGGAGCAGAACCGTTTGGCGATCCTGCTGGCGGTTCTGCATCGTCACGGCGGTCTGCAGATGGCCGACCAGGACGTCTTCGTCAACGTGGTTGGTGGGGTGAAGGTCACCGAAACCAGCGCCGATCTGGCGCTGCTGCTGGCGATGGTTTCCAGCCTGCGCGACCGTCCGCTGCCCCAGGACCTGGTGGTTTTCGGCGAGGTGGGTCTGGCAGGCGAGATTCGCCCGGTGCCGAGCGGCCAGGAGCGTATTTCAGAAGCGGCTAAGCATGGTTTTCGTCGGGCGATTGTTCCGGCAGCCAATGTGCCGAAAAAAGTGCCGGAAGGGATGCAAATCTTTGGCGTGAAAAAGCTTGCGGACGCACTTAGCGTCTTTGACGACTTATAATAAGTTAAAAGGAGACTCGCGATGTCGTCATTTGACTATTTAAAAAGCGCCATAAAGCAGAAGGGGTGTACGCTACAGCAGGTAGCTGACGCCAGCGGGATGACAAAAGGCTATCTGAGCCAGCTGCTGAACGCGAAAATTAAAAGCCCCAGCGCGCAGAAGCTGGAAGCGCTGCACCGGTTTCTCGGGCTGGAGTTTCCGCGTCGGCAAAAAAGCGTTGGCGTGGTATTTGGTAAGTTTTACCCGCTGCATACCGGACACATCTATTTGATTCAGCGCGCCTGTAGCCAGGTCGATGAGCTGCACATCATTATGGGCTACGACGATCCCCGCGACCGCGAGCTGTTTGAAAAGAGCGCGATGTCGCAGCAGCCGACCGTGCCCGATCGCCTGCGCTGGCTGCTGCAGACCTTCAAGTACCAGAAAAATATCCGCATCCACGCCTTCAATGAAGAGGGGATGGAACCTTATCCGCACGGCTGGGACGTCTGGAGCCGCGGGATCCGCGCCTTTATGAACGAGAAGGGCATTGAGCCGAACTGGATCTACACCTCGGAAGAGGGCGACGCGCCGCAGTATCTGGATCATCTGGGAATTGAAACCGTACTCATCGATCCTAAACGCACCTTTATGAACATCAGCGGCGGGCAGATTCGTGAAAACCCGTTCCGCTATTGGGAATATATTCCTACCGAAGTGAAGCCGTTTTTCGTGCGCACCGTGGCGATCCTGGGCGGTGAATCGAGCGGTAAGTCGACGCTGGTGAATAAGCTATCCAATATCTTTAATACCACCAGCGCCTGGGAGTATGGCCGCGACTACGTCTTTTCGCATCTCGGCGGCGATGAGATGGCGCTGCAATATTCCGACTACGACAAGATTGCCCTCGGCCACGCGCAGTATATTGATTTCGCGGTGAAGTATGCCAACAAGGTGGCGTTCATCGACACGGACTTTGTCAGCACCCAGGCGTTCTGTCTCAAGTACGAAGGGCGGGAACATCCCTTTGTGCAGGCGCTGATCGACGAGTATCGTTTTGACCTGGTCATCCTGCTGGAAAACAACACGCCGTGGGTGGCCGATGGTTTGCGTAGCCTTGGCAGCTCGGTGGACCGCAAAGAGTTTCAGACGCTGCTGGTGTCGTTGCTCAAGGAGAACGAGATAGATTTTGTGCATGTGAAAGAGGCCGACTACGATGCCCGCTTCCTGCGCTGCGTGGAGCTGGTGAAAGAGATGATGGGCGAGCAGGGATAGGCCTTCTGCGGCCTGATGCCGCATGAATGCCTGCGCCGGGCTACAGCCCTCTCCCGGCGGGAGAGGGGGCAAACACGAAAAAGGGCAACCTGCGTTGTAATGCCAGTCAGTTAAGCAACTGACTGGCCCTTTTTAGGGGCTGTGGGGTAT
>NZ_JBEAFQ010000017.1:0-17864 GCF_040062275.1 Klebsiella sp. GW_Kp182
GCAGCGCGAGCCGGGAAGAAGACCGCAACAAAACCTCATGCTGTGCACCTTCCCCGGAGGCGGGCTACCGGTCCGCAGACGGCTGTAAACCCGTAGCCCGGTCAGCGCAGCGCCACCGGGAAGAACCGCAGACGAACAATGGCGGCAGACATCTACTCGTTAAATACCCGCCTGAAGGCCGTCAGCAGCCGGGTATTTTCCTGCTGGCTGCGGATCGCGACGCGGAAGTAGCGCCCGTCGAGTCCCGGGTAGTTGGCGCAGCTGCGGATCAGGATGTGCTGTTGCAGCATCGCGTATTGCAGATCCAGATCCGCCACGTCGCAGCGCAGAAACAGATAGTTTGCCCGCCCAGGATAGACCGTCAGGCCGGGAATATGGCGCAGCTGATGGTAAAAGCGCTGCCCCTCCTCCGCCAGCCACTGCCAGGTTTGCTGCTGGTAGGCGCTATCCTGGAGAATGATTTCCCCCGCCAGGGCGGCAAACGCGTTTATCGACCACGGCATCTGGCGCTCGCGCATTCTCGCCACCGCCCGCGCATCGCCATTGACCAGATACCCCAGACGCAGGCCGGGAATGGCATAAAACTTGGTCAGCGAACGCAGCACCCACACGTGCGGGTTGTGGCCCAGCAGCGGAATAAATCCCGGCTCGTCGGGGATAAAATCGATAAACGCTTCATCGAGAATCAGGGCAATGCCCAGCGACCGACAGCGTTCAGCAATCATCTCCAGCAGACGGCGCTCGGGCAGCAGGCCGGTAGGATTGTTCGGCGTGCAGAGAAATAAGCAGTCCAGATCCGGCGTCAGGGCGTCAAGAATCGCCCCGGTGAGCTGCCAGCCATCCTCCTCGCGCAGCAGAAATTCCCGCACCGCGCAGTCCACCGACTGCAGCGCCCGGCGATATTCGGCAAAACCCGGAGTGACGATCATCGCCTGGCTCGGCTTCAGCCCCTGAACCAGCGTAAAGATCGCTTCGGTTTCGCCGTTTCCGGCGAGGATCCACGAGGCGGGGATCTGATGGTGTTCCGCCAGCGCAAGGTGCAGCTGCTGATACTCAACGTCAGGGTAGCGTTCGGCGCAGGCCATATTGTCGAGGATGGCGCGCTTTAAACTTTCCGGCATCCCCAGCGGATTAATATTGGCGCTAAAATCCAGCAGCTGCGCCGCAGAGATGCCCATAAGCGCGGCGGCCTCGCGGATATTGCCGCCGTGCGCGCTCTTTAATAGAGCCATTTCACTTTCCTGTTGCGTTACCCTCGCCTTGCCAGCGTCGCGCCGTCGGCGAAGTAGGCTTTAATCCCTGCCAGAATCGACTCTGCAACTTCCTGCTGGAATTTCGCCGTTTTCAATTTACGCTCTTCTTCGACATTACTGATAAACGCGGTTTCCACCAGAATCGATGGAATATCCGGCGCCTTCAGCACCGCGAAGCCCGCCTGCTCAACCCGGTTCTTGTGCAGGTTATTAATGTTGCCCATCTTTTCCAGCACCGCCTTGCCGAACTTCAGGCTGTCGGCGATGGTCAGCGACTGCACCATGTCGAACATCGTGTGGTCGACGTAGCGATCGCCGCTTTTGCTGACGCCGCCGATCAGGTCAGAGGCGTTCTGGGTCTGCGCCAGATACTTAGCCGCGGTACTGGTGGCCCCTTTGGTTGACAGGGCAAACACCGACGATCCGCTGGGCTGGCGGCTGGTAAACGCGTCGGCGTGAATAGAGACAAACAGGTCGGCGCGCTGCTTCTGCGCTTTGGCGACGCGGACCTTCAGCGGGATAAAAACGTCCTCGTTGCGGGTCATATAGACCTTCATATTGCCCTCTTTCTCGATCAGCGCGCGCAGCCGTCGGGCAATCTGCAGCACCACGTCTTTCTCGCGGGTGCGGTATTTTCCCACCGCGCCGGAGTCTTCGCCGCCGTGGCCGGGATCGAGCATGATAACAATGGGCCGATCGCGCCCGGCTTTACCCGGTTTCGGCCCGCTCTCCGCAGGCGGAACCTGCCGCTGAAGATCGCCTTTGTTGTAATCTTCGAGCAGCGCCAGCAGCGGATCCTGCACGTCGGTGGCGTTAGCGGGATAGAGGTCCATGACCAGACGCTCTTTAAACCCGGCGACCGGAGCCAGCGCAAACAGCTGCGGTTTCACGTTCTGTTTCAGCTCAAACACCATGCGCACGGTTTGCGGATCGAACTGCCCCACCCGAGCGGATTGAATATAGGGATCGTCACCGCGAATCTGACTCCCCATACCTTTCAGTACGGAGTTGAGATTAACCCCTTCCAGATCCACCACCACACGTTCAGGATTGCTGAGCGCAAACTGCCGATATTTCAGGATATGGTTGGACTCCACGGTGACGCGCGTGTAGGTCGATGATGGCCAGACGCGTACGGCAACCACCTGCGCCGCGGCAGCTAACCCAACCGGACTCACACTCATTAACCACATGGCGCCCGCCCCCTGTAAAAATCGGCGGCGGCTTAATCCTGACTTGTATCCCGACATGCCACTCCCAAGCAGTAAGAAATCATTCGTATTTAAAACAAACAGATTGACCGGAAACTTTAACGAAAGGCGCATAACCTGTCATCTATAAAAGGGTAAACAATCTTTGACACCCTGATTTGGCTCACACTGTTTTCCCGGCTCAGCCAAAAATTGGGGCTTGCGTTTGCCGGCGAAACAGAATAAAAATACAGTAATTACGAATAATCATGCATTGAGGTTGTGTCATGGTGAAGGAACGTCGCACCGAACTGGTAGAGGGATTCCGCCATTCTGTCCCCTATATTAATGCCCATCGGGGTAAAACGTTTGTCATCATGCTGGGCGGGGAAGCCATCGAGCATGATAATTTCTCTAGTATAGTCAATGACATTGGCCTGCTTCACAGCCTGGGAATTCGTCTGGTGGTGGTCTATGGCGCCCGCCCGCAGATCGATGCCAACCTGGCGGAGCATCGTCACGAGCCGGTTTATCATAAACAAACCCGAGTGACTGACGCCAAAACGCTCGAGCTGGTTAAGCAGGCGGCGGGCATGCTGCAGCTGGAAATTACCGCTCGCCTGTCGATGAGCCTCAACAACACGCCGCTGCAGGGCGCCCATATCAACGTGGTCAGCGGCAACTTCATTATCGCGCAGCCGTTAGGCGTGGATGACGGCGTGGATTACTGCCACAGCGGGCGCATCCGGCGCATCGATGAAGAAGCCATTCACCGCCAGCTGGATAACGGCGCAATCGTGCTGATGGGCCCGGTTGCGGTGTCGGTCACCGGCGAAAGTTTTAACCTGACCTCCGAAGAGATTGCGACCCAGCTGGCGATTAAGCTGAAAGCCGAAAAGATGATCGGCTTCTGCTCATCGCAGGGGGTTCAAAATCAGGATGGCGAGATCGTCCCCGAGCTGTTCCCCAACGAAGCCCAGGCGCGGGTGGAAGAGATGGAAGCGGACGAAGACTACAGCTCCGGCACCGTGCGCTTTCTGCGCGGCGCGGTAAAAGCCTGCCGCAGCGGCGTGCGCCGCTGCCACCTGATCAGCTATCAGGAAAACGGCACCCTGCTGCAGGAGCTGTTCTCACGCGACGGTATCGGTACCCAGATAGTGATGGAGAGCGCCGAGCAGATCCGCCGCGCCACCATTAACGATATCGGCGGCATCCTCGAGCTGATTAGCCCGCTGGAGCAGCAGGGCATTCTGGTCAGGCGTTCGCGCGAACAGCTGGAGATGGAAATCGATAAATTCACCATTATTCAGCGCGACAACACCACCATCGCCTGCGCCGCGCTCTATCCTTTCCCGGAAGAGAAGATCGGCGAAATGGCCTGCGTGGCGGTGCATCCGGATTACCGCAGCTCATCGCGCGGCGAAGTGCTGCTCGAACGCATTGCCGCGCAGGCGAAGCAAATGGGCCTCAGCAAGCTGTTTGTTCTTACGACCCGCAGCATTCACTGGTTCCAGGAGCGCGGATTTACGCCGGTCGACGTCGACCTGCTGCCGGAGAGCAAAAAAGAGATGTACAACTATCAGCGCCGCTCCAAGGTGCTGATGGCAGACCTGGCCTGATCCCTTCTCCCCGGAAAGCGCGCGGCCGACCGGGGAAAAAACCTCACTGGGCGGAAAAGATATCCGTCAGGCCGCTGCGTCGTTCGGTACGCGCAGCCACCGCCTGAGTCAGCACCTGCTCATCGGCATAGATCGACAGCTGCCGTTTCGCACGCGTAATGGCGGTATAAACCAGCTCGCGGGTTACCAGCGGCACGCTGCGCGAAGGCAGGATCAGCGCCGCGTGATCGAACTCCGACCCCTGCGATTTATGCACCGTCATCGCCCAGGCGGTATCGTGCTCCGGCAGACGACTTGGCTGTACCGACTTGATGCTGCCATCGGGCATCGGGAACCAGACGCGCAGGCCATCGCCTCTTTCCAGCGCGATGCCGATATCGCCGTTAAACAGCCCCAGCGCGCTGTCGTTGCGGGAGATCATCACCGGCCGTCCTTCATACCAGCGCGAATGCCGCGGTAACGCGATCGCCCGCTTGCGGTTCAGCATCTGCTCCAGCTGTTCGTTCACGCCGCTGACCCCATACGGCCCCTCGCGCAGCGCACACAGCAGCTGGAATTCGCCAAAGGCGGCGATCATCTCTTCGGGCTCAGCCCGCGCGCGCAGCAGCTGCAGGAAGCGACCGTAGCCCGCCTGCGCCTGATTCAGCATCGCTTCATACTCTTCGGTGGCGTTCAGCGGATACAGGGCGATATCGTCGAACGACTGACGCAGCGTTGCGCGTACCGCGCTGCGCTCGCCGCTGTTCACCGCCCACGCCAGATGGCCGATACCGGAATGGCGACCAAAACGGTAGCTTTTTTGCAGCAGGCACAGGCTGTCGCGCAGCGCACCGGCAACGTTGCCCTCGCCAGCCGGCACCGGCTGGCCGGTCAACCGGGCGAGCTGTGCCGCCCGCGCCGGGGTATAACCTGCATTAACCCAGGCGCAAATATCCCCCAGCACCGCTCCGGCCTCTACCGACGCCAGCTGATCGCGGTCGCCAAGGAAAATCACCCTTCCGTGCTCAGGCAGCGCGTCGATCAGGCGCGACATCATCGGCAGGTCAATCATAGAGGCTTCATCCACCACCAGCACGTCAAGATGCAGCGGGTTGCCGGCGTGATAGCGCATCCGCTGGCTGCCGGGCTGCGCGCCCAGCAGGCGATGGAGGGTGCTGGCTTCGGTAGGCACCAGCGCCTTTTGTTGGTCGCTGAGAGGGAGGCGGCGCAGCGCCGCGCCGAGGGACTCGGTCAGGCGCGCCGCGGCTTTACCGGTCGGCGCCGCCAGGCGAATACGGCAGCGCGGGCTGGAGAACGTCTGGATCAGCGCGGCCAGCAGTTTAGCGACGGTCGTGGTTTTACCGGTGCCCGGACCGCCGGAAATCACCGAAATCCGTCGGGTCAGGGCGACCGCAGCCGCCACTTTTTGCCAGTCCGTTTCCTCGGCGGGCGGAAACAGCGCATCGAGCGTCGAAGCCAGCCGGGCTTCATCCACCTCCAGCACCTGATTGGCCTCATTGAAAAAGCGCGCGACGGTTAATTCGTTGCGCCACATGCGGTTGAGGTAAAGCCGTTCGCCGCAGAGGATCATCGGCGTCGGGCGCTCACCGCCGCTGACCGCTTCAGCATCGTTAAGTAGCGGCAGCCAGCCGTCCGGGGCGCCGGTCAGCTCAAGGATCTGCTCACTCAGGCCTGCCGCTTTTGCGCTCAGCAGCTCATCCTCGGCGAGACGCGAAATCGGCAGGCAGACGTGGCCTTCACCGGCATCGCGGCTGAGAATGGCGGCGGTGAGCTTCACCGCCGGATGCGCCTCCTGCGCCACCATGAGCGCAAACTGGACGTCCAGCGGGCGCAGCAGGCGCTGTTCAACCGCCTGCAGTAACAGTTCATCCATGGTCATAGCACAACCTCCTGGGTTTCCCCGGCAAACAGCGCATCGAGGCCGTTAATCAGCGGCAGCGCCGGCCGGGTGGTGAAGATACCCTGCCCGCCGTCCTGCCCGTCCATGCCGCGTAAAAAGAGATAAATAACGCCGCCGAAGTGGCGTTCGTAATCATAATCGGCAATGCGGTGGCGTAAATATCGGTGCAGCGCCAGGCTATAGAGCTGGTACTGCAAATCGTAACGGTGCGAACGCATTGCCTGCCGCATCGCGTCCTGGGTATAGGCCTCGCGATTTTCCCCCAGCCAGTTGGATTTGTAATCCAGCAGGTAATAGCGGCCGTTGTGGCGAAACACCAGGTCGATAAAGCCTTTCAGCATCCCCCGCACCTGGCGGAAATCGAGCGTTGGGGTATCCACAGAGAGCGGATCGTACTGACGAATCAGCGCATCCAGACGCCGGGGATCCAGCGGCTGTTCGATGGGCAGATAAAACGCCATCTCCACCTGTTTATCGCCTTCGCCCAGCTGATTAAGGGCGATGCCCGCACCGGGCAGAGGGGTACGCAGCACGCCGTCGAGCCATGCGGTCAGCACCGGGGTCCACTTTTCCTCGAAGCCGCTCAGCTGGAGCCTGGCCGCCATCCAGTCGGCGGGAACCGGCTGGGTAAAATCGAGATCTTCGAACAAACTGTGGAGAAACGTCCCCGGCGACGCGCCGCGCGGGAACTGGTGCGGAGTAAGCTGCGGCTCTTCCGCAACCTCACCGACGCCGGCGGCATCGACATCCAGACGCGGCAGAAGATCCTGCGCCGCGCTGTGTCCATTCTGCTGCAGGCCGGAGTAGCTGGTGACCCGCCAGTCATCGGTCACCGAACGCGCGAGCAAACGGGCTGAAAGCGGCGGTAGCGCCGCCTGCGGAGCCTGCCACGGAGTTGGCGCAGCCGTATCCGGGAGCTGCAGGGCGATCTCCCCGCTGCAGAACGCCTGCAGGCGCGCCATCAGCCCTGCGGCATCCATCGCTTCCCCGCCCTGCAGCAGGCGGCCCAGCGCGCTGTGGTGAAAATCGCTGGCGCCGGGCTTGTCGCTGCGCCGGGTGCTGAGCGGCGCAACGCCAAGGCTGCAGTGCCAGACCGCACGGGTCAGCGCGACGTAAAGCAGGCGCAGATCTTCGGCCAGGCGTTCGGCCTCCGCCAGCTCCATGCTGCCCTCCGCCTGCCCCAGGTCGAGAACGGCGGCAAAGGAGGTTCTGTCGTGATAAAACGCCTGATCCTGTTTACGGAAACGCGCAATAAACGGCAGCCAGACCAGCGGATACTCCAGCCCTTTCGATTTATGGATGGTGACGATCTGCACCAGGTGCTTATCGCTCTCCAGGCGCATCTGCTGGCTGGAGGCGTTGCTATCCGGCTCGGCGATATGCTGCGCCAGCCAGCGCACCAGGGCATGTTCGCTCTCCAGCTGGTTCGCCGCCTCCTGTAGCAGCTCGCTGATATGCAGGATATCGGTCAGGCGCCGCTCGCCGCCGCTGGTCGCCAGCAGGTTTTCGGCAATGCGCCGCGCGGTCATCAGCGCCCGCAGCATCGGCATCACGCCGCGCTGCCGCCAGACTTGCCGGTAGCCGCTAAACTCTTCTACCAGCTCATCCCACGCCCGTTCGCTCTGGTTGAGGTTTTCAATGTCCTGCGCGTTGAGGCCGAACATTGCGGTCGCCAGCGCGCTGCGCAGGGTATTTTCCCGCTCGGGGGCCAGCACCGCCTGCAGCACCCACAGCAGCTCCTGCGCCTCGGGGGTTTCAAACACGCTATCGCGGTTGGAGAGATACACGGAGGGAATCGACAGCAGCTGAAGGGCATCGCGAATTAACGACGCCTCCTGACGATTGCGCACCAGCACCGTGATGTCCGAAGCCCGCACGGGTTCAGCTTTTTCACCGCGCCACAGCAGCGCTTTGCCCTGCTGACCCGCGCTGAGCCAGTCGCGAATTTGCGCCGCGCACAGCTGGGCCATAAACGCCTGATAATCCCCCGCCCCAACGGCCTCGCCCGACATCAGCCAGATATTCATCGCCGGTACCGCAGCATCATCGACGGTAAAGCGCAGCCCCTGGTTTTTATCGGCCGACTTCACCGGCATAAACGGGATTTCGCGGAACATAAAGGGGTTATCGCTGAGGCTAAACAGGCGATTGACGCTATCAACCATCCCCGGCGCGGAGCGCCAGTTGGTGTCGAGCGTATAGTGGGCGGTGACGTCCCCACGCGCTTTCATGTAGGTAAAGATATCCGCGCCGCGGAAGGCGTAAATGGCCTGTTTGGGGTCACCAATCAGCAGCAGCGCGGTGTCTGCCTGGCGCCGCCAGATGCGGCGAAAGATTCGGTACTGCTGGGGGTCGGTATCCTGAAATTCGTCGATCATCGCCACCGGAAAGCGCTGGCGAATCGCGCTGGCCAGCGCTTCGCCGCTCTCCCCGCGCAGGGCGTCATCCAGGCGGCTAAGCATATCGTCAAAGCCCAGCTCGCCGCGGCGGCGTTTCTCCCGCGCGACCGCTTCGCGGATTTCAACCATCGCCCTGGCAATCACCAGGTCGGTCAAGGTTAACGGTGTCGCCAGCAGCGCTTCTACCGCGCTGAACAGCGGGTGTACCGGCGGCGCGCCGTCCGCTTTGGTGCGCTCAAGCAAGAAGGCCTGGGAGAACTTCTCCAGCGCATCCGGAAGCTGGTAGCTGAGGGTCTCTTCCTGGGCCCAGGCGGTCACTTTCTCCAGCCATTTCCCCTGATTGCCGCGATTAAACTTGCGCCGGTCGAGGCCCGAGTTTTCCAGCACCGCCTCAACCTCGCCCACCTGTGCCAGCCACTGCTGCTTCAGCGCGTTGATGCGTTCGATAATTTGCTGATGGCGTTCGGCCAGCGTTTCGTCAGCCGGCGGCGGCGATTTGAGCTGCGGCGCCTCTCCCTGTAGCCAGCGGTCGATGGATTTCAGCAGATCGCGCGGCCCTTTCCACGCTTCGTGGATAACCGCCGCAATGTCACGCGGCAGCGGATAACAGTGGCGACGCCAGAAGTCGGCGCAGGCCTGATAGCGCAGGCGGGATTCATCTTCAATCAGCTGCTGTTCGAACAGCATGCCGGACTCAAAGGCGTTAAGGCTCAGCATCCGCTGGCAGAAGCCGTGAATGGTAAATACCGCCGCTTCGTCCATCTGCCGTTCGGCCAGCAGCAGCGTTTGCGCCGCCTGGGTTTTATCGGCGATTTCCGCCAGCAGCCCGGCGTAGAGAGAATTGTCGGTACTTTCGCGCAGGCAGGCGATACGCAGCTCGTGGATATTGCTGCGAATACGCCCGCGCAGCTCTTCGGTCGCCGCTTCGGTAAAGGTCACTACCAGCAGCTCTTCCACGCTGACCTGGCGGGGAAAGGCGGATTCCCCGCCCAGCCCCAGCAGCAGCCGCAGATAGAGGGCGGCAATGGTAAAGGTTTTTCCTGTGCCCGCAGAGGCTTCTATCAGGCGCTCGCCCGTCAGGGGCAAGCGCAGTGGGTCAAGAGACTCGGCGGTGTCGGTCATTCATTCTCTCGCATCAGGGGTAAGGATTTCTGCAATGCGCTGACGTTCTCCCAGACTTTGCCATCCTGCGGATGCGCGTATTCCGCCTTGCCATTCTGGCTACCGGAAACCTGGGAGAGAATTGCCATGCCCTGCGGATCCACCACCGTCTGATGGAAGAAGTCGGCAAGCTTTTGCGGCGTCAGCAGTTTAATCTGAGCCACTACTTTATCACGTGAATCGAAGCGCATATTACCGCGATCGAAATCTTTGCTCAGCTTCGACGCTTCATCGTCCAGCGTTTGCGGCGCTTCCAGCATCTGACCGATCACCGCCTGCTGAATCTGCGCAAACTCTTCCGGCTTCATTGCCCGCAGTTTGGCTTCCGCCGTGGGGAAGAAGGCCTGGAAACGCTGCCAGAGGTAAGCCGGCTGCTTATCGCTGCTTTGCAGCAGGAAGCCCATCCCCCACTGGCGGCCAACGTTCATCGAGAAGGCGAAGACCGCGTAGCCCAGCTGCTCTTCCGTACGTAGCTGGTTATAGAACCACGGCTGTACGATTTGCCCGAGGAGCGAGCTGGCGGCAGAGCTGGCGTATTCGTCCACGTTCGGCGGCGCGAAGACGGCGGCCAGCGCGGAATCGGTACTGTTGCCCGCTTTTTCAAAAATCGCCAGCTGTTTACGATCGACCAGAACGTCTTTGTTACGGCACCACTCGTTGCCGTCAGCGCCCAGCTGTTTTTGAATCTGCCGCGCCATGGCGGTGGATTGATCGGCGGTAAGATTACCGATGACCATCAGCTCCGGTCGCCCTTTCGCCTTGAGATTATCGCGGTATTCCAGCACCTCTTTCAGGGTGATCGATGGCAGCAGCGCCCGACGCTCTTCGCGCTGGAAGTACGGCACCTGAGAAACCATCTGAATCGGCATGATCGCCTGATCGTAGGCTTTGCCTTTATCCGCCGAATCCATCATCTGGGCGTACCAGGATTTAGCCTGCTCCAGCTGCTCTTCGGTTGGCGTATAGCTGAAGTAACCGTCGAGCAGGGCGTTAAACAGCTCAGGTAGATGCTGCGTATAGCCGTTGGCGTTAACCATCAGGCCGTTATTCGCGCCGGTAGAGAAGCTTATCCCCCCGACCGCCGCCTGGTTGCTGAGCTGGTCGAGCGCAATGCCCGCCAGATAATCATTGAGCGCAAACATCACCTGCCGGCGGGCGCTGTCCATTGCCTGCGGGTTACGCAGAACCAGCGAAATATCCGCTTTCGGTTCGCTGGCGAAGTACTGGCTCGGCGCGTAAATCACCCGCAGCGTCGGTTCATCTACAATCAGCTGCGGATGCGGGTAAGCCTTGTCGCTTTTGATTAAGCTGAAATCATCCGGAATATAGGGGTTCAGCACCGGCAGCTTGAGGTCGATGGCGCTGGACTTCTGCTGCCAGTCGGCAAAGGTCTGCTCGCTGATCTTATCCACCTGATAGGGCGCATTGACGAAGTAGGCAGTCTTGTTATGCGGCTCTTTCGGGCTGATGTACCAGATGCGGGCGTTTTGCGGCGTCATCATCGCCAGGCGGTCTTCGATCGCCTGCGGATCGTAGCGATCGGCAATGTTGACAACGTCCAGCGTATGCTCGACCGGCACGCGGATCATGGTGTCCGCCAGCCATTCGACGTAATCCATATTGCGGTTGATGGACGGGTAGCGGAAGTCGAGCGCCAGCACGTGGGCCAGCTCATCAAAATAGCGCTTATCGATTCCCTGGCTGCGCAGCAGATTGAGGTAGCTGAAGATGGCCGCGGTAACTTCATCGCGGTGCGCCAGACCTTTGTCCGTCAGGGTCGCGGATATAGCCAGCACCCCGCTGTTGCCGTTCACCACCGGGTCGGAGTCCGCGCGAATCCCTTCAACCAGCCCCTGCTTTTGCAGCCAGTCTGAGAGCGTGCCGGGACTGCGATTACCGATCATATAGGTCACCAGCTCGTCGGTTTTGCTGCGGAACTTGTCGCTATTATTATCAATGCGGAACTCCACGCGCAGCACTTTACGCGGCATCGCCGGAACGTAGTGAATGATGATGCCCTTTTGCGCATCGGTCACCACCGGGACGGTAATCTCCGGTTTGCTGATATCGTGGTTCGGCACGCGACCGTAGGTGGCCGCCGCGATGCTCGCCAGCTCCGGCAGAGGCTTGTTGCTGTAGATCACCGCTTTCATCAGGTTGGCGGAATACCAGCTATCGCGAAAGGCGTGCAGGGCATCAAGCACCGGTTTGCCGGGCTTGTCGCTCAACGTTTCAAGGTTACCGCCGGAAAACTGCGAGCCGGGGTGCGCCGGGTTAATGGTTTCCGCGCTAACCTGCGCCATTCGCATCCCGTCCCGGGTACGCGCCATCGTGAGCTCGGCGTTAACCGCATTACGCTCGCGGTCGGCATATTTTTTATCCAGCAGCGGCGCGGCGATGGCGTCGGCCAGGCGATCGACCGCGCCGTCCAGGGCATCGTTTTCCACTTCGAGATAGAAGGCGGTGCGATACGGGGCGGTGCTGGCATTGTGGCTGCCGCCGTGCATTTTGAGATACTCGGCGAGGCTGTCAGGCTGGGGATACTTTTTCGAGCCCATCAGCGTCATATGCTCCAGGAAGTGAGCCAGCCCCTGATGCTCGGCGGGATCCTGCAGCGATCCCACGGGAACGACCAGCGCCGACAGCGATTTTACCGCCTGGGGATCGGAAACCAGCAGCACTACCATGCCGTTATCGAGGCGGATCGCCTGATATTGACGGGTATCTTTTTCGCTTTTACGGATGGTTTCCTGGATCGGTTGCCATCCGGTGTCTGCCTGACTTAACGGCGCCCAAAGGGCGGCCAGTAAAACAATAACCTTGAACCATAAACTGCGGGGCATTCACGGACCTCATCATTAACAAACCTGGCGCTGCATAATTGGCAGCCTTTATAAACATCAGTCCGTGATTCGTTGCGCATCATAAATGAACTGCCATCCAGTGCGCAATTTTTATACTATTACAATGTTATTCGGACTGATGGAAACGAAACACCGGTAGCAAATAACGCTGCGTTTGCGTCAGGATCTCTTCATAGTATTCCGCTTCCAGCGTGCGCCACAGGCGCTGATACCAGACGTCGGCACCTTCGCCGCTGACCACCATGTTCCCTTCATAAGCCTGAAGAAATTTACTGCGCGCTTTTTGCTGCGTCTCTTCGTCCATTAACATGACATCCTTTTCGGCGTCATAACAGACTTTTAGCCATGCGCCGCCGCTTTCCGGCAGCAGCAGCAGCGGTTTGGACATTCCCTGCAGGTAACCGTCAACCAGATCGTTGAGGTAGCCCTGGGCCTGCTCCTGCGCCAGCGGTGGAAAACGCCACTCGCCCTCTTTGCGCACAAACAGCCGACTTTCGCCGGTACCGCCGCTAGCACAATAGACAAGATGCTCCAGCCAAAGTTGCATCCCCTGCGCCACGCTTAATAGCGAAGGCCGCCAGCGCAGCAAACCGTCGGATTGTACCTGCTGCAGCCAGCCGGTTATGTTGACTCCGTTGCATTGCAGATCGATTTCCATGCTCTGCCCCGGCTGGCGGCAGGCGATCACCCGTTCGGCCAGATTTTGCATCTCCTGACGCTGGGTCTCCCAGGCCAGTTCGCCGAAAGCGCCATAGGGTAGCTCCCCGGCGGCACGGAAGCGGCGATACATTGCCGAGGCGTCCTGCTGCTCAATCAGCGTATTGAGCAGCTGCTGGTTCAACTGATAGCGGCTCAGCCCTTCGAGGGTAAAAGGTTCATCATCGGGGATCTCGCTCTCCTCCGAGCGGAAATTCACCCGCAGCCGCTGCTGAAAGAACGCGCGCACAGGATGCTGCCAAAAGCGCAGCAGCTGTTCGAACGGTAAGTGATCGATGTCCGGTACCGGTAGCGGCTGGATGAACGCGCCGTGCGCTTCCCCCTGCTGGCTGGCGGCCGCCAGCCATTCCCGGGCATAGCTTTGATCTTCATTAGCCAGAAAATTGGCGGCATCGAAAGGCATGCGGGTATGCAGATGCGTGATGTGCTCTTTGACCCGCCGTTCGCTGGCATCGCAGTCCAGCTCTTCGTCCCCTTCCAGACAGTGGCTCTGGCCGATGTAGTCCGCCAGCTCCTGAACCAGAACGGAGGGATAGCGCTCGCTATTGTCCTGAATGGAACGGCCGATATAGCTGATATAGAGCTTCTGCTCGGCCGACATCAGGGCTTCAAGGAACAGATAGCGGTCGTCGTCGCGACGGCTACGGTCTCCGCGCTGCGGCTTCTGGCTCATTAAATCGAAGCCCAGCGGCGCCAGGGTGCGCGGATAAACGCCGTCGTTCATCCCCAGCAGGCAGACCACCTTGAAAGGAATCGAACGCATCGGCATCAGGGTACAAATGTTAACCGGGCCGGCGAGAAAGCGCTGGCTGATGCGCTGCTGATCGAGCCTCTGGGACAGCTCATCGCGCAGCAAAGAGAGCGGTACCGTTTCGCCATACTGCGCGTCGACGCCGCCGTCAATCACCGCCTGCCACTGCTGTTCTATCAGCGCCAGGGCGGCTTCCGTTTCGCTGTCCGGAAGGAAGAAGTCGTTCAGCAGGTCGCGGCATACCGGCAGCCACTCGGCTAATGGGCGATCCTGGGCCAGCCCGCGGCGCCAGAGATTAAGCTGCATCAGCAGCGATGCCAGGTTGCCCACCAGCTCGGCGATAAGCCCGCTCGACTCATCATAAGGCAGCACCGAGCGCCACTCCCCTTCGCTGCTGTCCATGGCGTAGCCCAACAGCATGCGCGTCAGGCCAAAGCGCCAGGTATGCTGGCCGGTAGCCGGGAGATCGAGTTCACGCACATTGTCGTCATCCATTCCCCAGCGTACGCCGGATTCGTTAACCCACTGGCGCAGGTAGCGCAGCCCCTCTTCGTTAATGTTAAAGCGCGCGGCCAGCACCGGCACATCCAGCAGCGCCAGCACGTCTTCGCTGGCAAAGCGGCTGTCGGGCAGCGAAAGCAGGGTGATAAACGCCTGCAGCGCCGGATGCGATTCGCGGGCCCGCCGGTCGGATATCGCCCACGGCAGCCAGCGCTCGCCGCTGGCGCTGCCGAAGACCGCCTGAATATAGGGGCTGTAGCTATCGATATCCGCCACCATGACGATAATATCGCGCGGCGTGAGCTCGGGATTCTCTTCGAGCATCGCCAGCAGCCGGTCGTGCAGTACCTCAACCTCGCGCTGCGGGCTATGGCAGACATGAATCGTCAGGCTGCGGTCGTCCGCCGCCAGCAACCGCTTGCTGCGGCTGTTGGCAAACTCCTCGGCGCTGCGCCCGGCCACCGCCGCATTACGCAGTTCGAGAATATCCGCCTGAAGATTATGCAGCAGGTTATCCGGCGCGATATCGACAAAGGCGTCCAGCTCTTCATAGCGCTCAAGACCCGCCAGCAGGTAGATATAGTCGCGCCCCAGCTTGCCCCAGGAGGCCAGCAGCGGATTGCCGACATCCTGTTCCCCGGCATCGTTGAATAACCCCGGAGCCTGTTGCGTATCGCGAAACAGGGGCAGCTCTCGCGTCGTTTCGCGGTGGTGGCGGCGCTGGCGGGAGAGCAGCTTTGCCAGAAATGCCGGATCTTTGATGTCGCCCCAGTAGTAGCGGCACGGGTTAGTGAAGAGAACATATACATCGACATGCTTACCCAGCGCCTGGAGCGCCTGCAGATATACCGGCGGCAGCGCCGAAATCCCGCAGATAAAGACCCGCGACGGTAGCCCGGCGGGCGGCTGTTCGGCGGCCTCAAGCGCGCTGATAAAGCGTTGGTATAAATTGGCGCGATGCCACAGCGGCTGGCCCAGCTCAGCGGTATATTCCACCAGCGCTTTCCACAGCGGCGCCTGCCACTCCTGCGCGTCTCCAAGCCCGTCAACGCGCTGGTCGGCCTCCCAGCGCATCAGCCACTCGGGGCGATAAACCAGATACTGGTCATAGAGATCCGCGACTCTGGCGGCCAGCTGAAACAGCTTGCGCTTGTCGCTATCGTCGTGCAGATAGTGGCGCAGTAGCGTAAAGGCTTCATCGTTCAGCCGCTGCGGTAGCAGGGTCATGAGTTTCCAGCTCATACTTTGCTTGCTGAACGCGCTTTCTCCGGGAATATCTTTTAACACCCGCACGAACATGTCCCAGATAAAACTGGCGGGTAGCGGGAACTCAATGTTGGCCGCAATCCCGAAGCGCTGCGCCAGCGTCATCTGCAGCCACTGCGCCATCCCGGTACTCTGTACCAGCACCATTTCCGGCATAAAAGGGTCATCCAGCCGCTGGCGCTCGACGATAAACTCCATCAAGGCTTCAAGCACATCCAGACGGTTTGAGTGGTACACCCTTAACATATTCGCTCCTGGCTACTGACTGACCGGGCAGTGCAGCCGGGTCATCTGCGCCCGCCTGGCTGCGGGCATCGTGATCGTTACCGTGATGCTGACACATCTTTGCACCGATGTCTGCATGCGGGACACCTGGCGATTCGCGGGAATCACCGGTGGGCTAAGCTGACTGAATCGCCACGCATCGCGCCACAGCTGACGGTACTGGTTGAGCTGCATAAAGCCGTTGGCCAGCCCACGCTGATAGCCCGCCAGCGCGGTCACGGTTGCGATAAGCAAGACTAAAGCCAGCAGCGTTTCGG
Source organism: Klebsiella sp. GW_Kp182 (assembly GCF_040062275.1). Taxonomy (NCBI): domain Bacteria; kingdom Pseudomonadati; phylum Pseudomonadota; class Gammaproteobacteria; order Enterobacterales; family Enterobacteriaceae; genus Klebsiella; species Klebsiella sp. GW_Kp182. Next base: position 16,164 of record NZ_JBEAFQ010000017.1, read on the forward strand.
GCAGGCTAAACCCTCTCTGCCGCCTCAGGGCATCTGGCATAGGCTCGCCTCCTTTAACGGGCAAAAATCGCTCCAGCCGTGGGGCGAAAAGCGGACGCGGTTTTGTTCGATTGCGCCTGACTGCCACAGCAGCATGCCGCCGCCATCGCTGCCGCCAATCAGCAATACCGAGGCGTCGCTAAAGACGCGCAGGCAGGCGCGCCAGCCGAGCGCCGCGTTCTGCTGGCAGCTAACCGTTTCCTGAAGCGGCCAGACGAGCCCCTTCCCCCACTGCAGCGCGGAATGCGCATCAGCGGCATCGCCAAGCGCCCGCGTTTCGCTGGCCGTCTGCGCTAACAGCGAACGCTGCTGCTGGTGCAGTCCCTGGAGTAATAGCGTGCCGAGCGCTAACAGCAGCAGCACCATCAGCAGCGAAGAGAGCCCGCGCTGGCGATTCACAGGTTATATCCCGTTACGCCGTATTCCGCCCGCGCGCGGATTTGCGGGTCGGCGACCGAGTGCGCCGCCAGCGTAATCGATAATTCCGGCGCGAAGCCCGCCCTCTCCAGGCGCGTAACTTGAAACGCGGTGATCTGAATCGCCGCCGGGTTGGTCATTTTCTCCCAGCCTTTGCCGCTGCAGGCGCTTGCGCCGCGCAGGGTTTCCAGCGCGCCATCGCGCAGGCGAAACCCGGTGGTATCCGATTCCGATGACGGCGCGCTATTCCAGACGCCATCGCTGTTGCTATCCCAGCTCACCAGCAGGCAATCACCGCCCTCTGCGATATACAGCGCCTGCCCGTAACAGCGGCCGCGGCAGTATCCGGCGCGCTGCAGATGCTTCGCGACGGTGTAGATTCGCTGCCAGAGCTCATTTTCCAGCGACTGCTGCCGGGTCTGGCGAAGCGCGGCCCACTGCAGCGCCGGAAGAAAACGCGCGCTGCCGAGCAGCAGCACGGAGCTGATGGCCATCGCGATCAGCGTTTCCGGCAGGGAAAAGCCGCGCTGTTTTACAGACACGATGCCGTCTCCTCGCCGCGACACAGGCGGATGCGCCCCCAGTGAGAAACGATAATGTTCCAGCCGCCCGCCGCGCTTTGCAGGCGGATATGCCCGGCCCAGGCGGTATTACGCAGGCCATAAAACCCCAGCCCCGGCGTCATCGCGCTGAGCGAAACCTCCGGCCATAGCGGTTGCAGCGTGAAAGCGTCCCTGCGGAGACAGTCGGCCATCGCCCCGCTGGCGCTCAGGCACCAGCCCTCCGCGCTTTGGCCGACGCTTAATACCCTGTCGCGGTTGTGCCAGTTGGCGTCATCGCGTAGCAGCACCAGGTAGTCGCGGACCTGGCAGGCGGTTTGCCACAGGCGCTGCTGCCGTTGCCAGCTCTGCCAGCCGTACAGCCCGCTGGCGCCGAGAATGACGACCACGACCATGGTGAGCAGGGTTTCAATCAGGGTATAGCCATGTTCTCTGTTCATGGGCCAAGTATGCGGAGCATTGAGGCTTTATTCGAACGGTAAAATGCGGGTTTGCGGCGCGCGCCGGAGAGTATTAAAGGCGTTGCAGCGGGTTTCAACAGTGCCGGAAATCTGCTCGCAAAAAAGCGTTCCGTTGGGGGAATAAAGCTGGCCGTCGGCTCGGCTGAGGCATAAAAAAACCGGCGCGCAGGTGAACTGACCCCATAATGTTGGACGGTTTATATCAAGCGGCTATCAGGGCCTGA
>NZ_JBEAFQ010000018.1:0-17054 GCF_040062275.1 Klebsiella sp. GW_Kp182
CAGCCGTCTGCACGCCGTAGCCCGGACAAGGCGCGTCAAGCGCCGCCTCCGGGAAAGGTGCCAAACCTGATGCATCAGCGCAGCTGCTTCCCGGCTCGCGCTGCGCTTAGTCGGGCTACAGGTTTCCAGCTGTCTGCACGCCGTAGCCCGGACAAGGCGCGTCAAGCGCCGCCTCCGGGGAAGGTGCCGAACCTGATGCATCAGCGCAGCTGCTTCCCGGCTCGCGCTGCGCTTAGCCGGGCTACAGGTTTCCAGCCGTCTGCACGCCGTAGCCCGGACAAGGCGCGTCAAGCGCCGCCTCCGGGAATGCTGTCAGGCTAAAGGCGGTTAACCATTCCCGGATATATTCTTATGATGAATTGAGATCGCTATCACGTATATTTCTTCCTGAAATGTGATCTGAATTATAATTATTCCTCAATCCCTCTCTTCGTTTTATTTCTGTCCGGATGTCTGGACAAAATTTAGTATTGTTGTTTACGCCTCTGCTACTTATATTTATCCTCAATGATTTATGTAGCGCTCGCGTGGTATCGCGCTGGCCTCCAGACATTAATCTGGTATGCAATAAGGGTAAATAATGCAAATGATTACCTCACGACAGAACAGATTATTGAAATTTCTCCTGCCCCGCAGAGAATACGTTACGCTGATGAAAATTGCTGAATATTTAAATGTTTCAGAAAAAACGGTTCAGCGTGATTTACGCTTTTTAGAACAGTGGTTATCTGAGTGGAAAATGACTATCGACAAACGCTCAGGCACCGGCGTGATGCTGATCGCTGATAATGTCACGGATCTGCTGCAATTAGACCAATTACTCAGTAACGAGGGGGAGGACAGCGATGTCATGATGAATAACTCCCGGCGTGTGAAAATTGCTTCGCAGCTCTTAAGTGAGACTCCGCGAGAGACATCAATTAATAAGCTCTCTGAGCGTTATTTTATCAGTAGTGCATCTATCGTTAATGATCTGAAAATTATTGAGTCATGGATTGCTCCGCTCGGCTTAACGCTGATTCGTAGCCAGAGCGGGACGCATATTGAAGGCAGCGAAAACAGCGTCCGCCAGGCGATGGCGTCATTAATTAATGGGGTGATTAATCATAATGAGCCCGGCTGTATTATCCATTCCCGGCTGGACTCAGGAAGCTATAAAGCGCTGGTGCATTATTTTGGTGAGGATGACGTTTTATTTGTTCAGTCATTATTACAGGAAATGGAGCGCAAGCTGTGCTGGTCATTAGGCGAACCGTATTATGTGAATATTTTTACCCATATCCTCATTATGATGTATCGCATTACCCGTGGGAATGCCTTACCGCGGCGTGAACAGGGGCAGCAGATTTTTGATGAGACGATATTTAGCGTTGCCCAGAATATGCTGCGAAAAATTGAACACCGTATTGACCATTCGCTGCCGGAAGATGAAGTCTGGTTTATTTATCAGTACATCATCTCCTCTGGCGTTGTGGTGGAAGAGCGAGATGATGTCAGCATGGTGCGCTATATGCATTCTAGCGATGAGGCCCGACAAATTACCGATCGTCTGATTAGCGCTTTTTCCACCATGATTGATCTCGATTTAACCGCCGATCGCGCGTTATACGATGGCCTGCTCATTCATATCAAGCCGCTCATTAACCGCCTTAATTTTCGGATTTATATTCGTAACCCTCTGCTTGAGGATATCAAGGGCGAGCTGACGGACGTGTGGCCGCTCACCCAGCGGGCGGTCAATCAGGTTTTTAGCCGCTGGGGCGAGCGTGCGGTTTCCGACGACGAGATTGGCTATCTCACCGTTCATTTCCAGGCGGCGATGGAAAGACAGGTCGCCAGCAAGCGAGTTCTGCTGGTTTGTTCTACCGGAATCGGCACATCTCACCTGTTGAAAAGTAGAGTGTTGAGAGCGTTTCCTGACTGGACCATCGTCGGCGTGGTTTCGGCAAGCAGCCTGCATACCCTTCAGCCGCAGGACAAGATTGAACTGGTTATTTCGACGATCAATCTGCCGGAAATAGCTTTGCCGGTAGTCTATGTTAGCGCATTTTTTAATGATGCCGATATCCGGCGGGTTACGGAAAAAATCGTTACCGACAAATTACATCGTGCGGCAATATCTGCTGTAGATAATGAAGTTTTATATCCATGAGGTAAAGAATATGGACATAACCAGGATTTTAAACACCAAACGCGTTTTGTTAGATATGCACGCTACGAATAAAGCGGAAGCCATCGAGGAGTTAACCGACTTATTACAAAAAGACGGGGCGATAAGCTGTAGAGAAACCTTTATTCAGGATGTCTGGCAGCGTGAGTCGGAAGGCTCAACGGGGTTTGAAAATCATATTGCGATCCCGCATGGAAAGTCGTCCGCCGTTGTTAATACCACCCTTGCCATTGGTCGCACCCGGCAGGATATCGCCTGGGAAACGCTGGACGGCAGCCAGGTACGCTGCATTATTTTATTTGCCGTTCGTCTGGAAGATCAAAATACCACCCATATTCGCCTGTTGTCCCAGGTCGCCGGAGCGCTGGCGGATGATGACATTATTGAACAACTGCTCAAAGAAACCAGTCCGCAGAGGATTATTGATCTGTTTAACCAATATGCCGAGTCGGACATTTACTAACAATAACTAGCGGAGTCCGAGATGAATATTGTCTGTGTTGCTGCCTGTACCGCAGGTATTGCTCATACTTATATTGCACGTGAGAAGCTGATTAAAGGCGCGAAAGCGCTGGGCCACAATGTCAAAGTCGAAACCCAGGGAACCATTGGTACTGAAAATGAACTGGCGGCGGAAGATATTGACGCTGCGGATGTCGTTATTCTTGCCATTGATGTGAAAATTAAAGGCGAAGAGCGTTTTAAAAATAAACGGATTGTCAGAGTAAAAACGGAAGTCGTGATTAAGTCGCCGATTCAGTTTATCGAAAAGGTCGAAAAATCCTTAGCGAATGCCTGATCCTTAATCTGGAGGGATCTACCATGAGTGAGAATAAAATTCCCGTCTCACAGGAAATTAAGAAGCATTTATTAACCGGTATTTCATGGATGATACCGCTGATCGTCGCCGCCGGGATCTGTATCGCGCTGGGACAAGTCCTTGGCGGGACGAACGTTGGCGAGAAAACCGGCACCATTCCGTGGATGTTAAACCAAATCGGCGGCTGGGGAATGGGGCTGATTGTGCCCTTGATCTGCGCCGCTATCGCTTACTCCATTGCCGATCGTCCTGGATTCGCTCCGGGTTTGATCGTGGGTTTTGTCTGCGGGCAAATTCATACCGGTTTTATTGGCGGCATGCTGGGCGGCTTCCTCGTGGGCTACACGGTACTGGCGCTAAAACACTATATTCGGCTGCCGAAGTCGATGCAGGGGCTGATGCCGATTATGGTGCTGCCGGTATTAAGCACCATCATTAGCGGTTTGCTGATGATGACCCTGATCGGCAAGCCCATTGCCTGGCTGCAGGACGCGCTGATTCACCTGCTGGAGTCGATGCAGGGCGGCTCGCGTTTCCTGCTGGGCGCCATCCTTGGCGCTATGGCGACCTTCGACTTCGGCGGTCCGGTGAATAAAACCATGTCGCTGTTTGCCGATGGTCTGCTGGTCAGCGGCGTTTACGGCCCGGAAGCGGTGAAGTTTGTGGGTTCGATAATCCCGCCGTTCGGTATCACCCTCTCGTTCCTGCTGACCCGCCATAAATATACCCGTGCTGAACGCGAAGCCCTGAAGGCCGCGTTCCCGATGGGGATCTGCATGATCACCGAAGGGGTGATCCCCATCGCCGCCCGCGATCTGCTGCGCGTCGTGGGATCCTGCGTGGTGGCGTCAGCGGTGGCCGGTGGCCTGATCATGACCTGGGGCGTGGAGAGTCCGGTGCCGCACGGTGGAATGTTTGTGGTGCCGCTCTTTACGCATCCCCTGCTGTTCTGCCTCTCTCTGGCGATTGGCACCGTGATTTGCGGTGTGATGCTCTCGCTGTGGAAAAAGCCGGTAACCGAGCGCGATGAAGAGTTTGATGAGCTGAACGACCAAAAGGTCAAAGACGACGAAATCACCTTTACCCTCGAATAAACGGAGGCCCTATGTTTGCCGATATGAAAAGTATGGTGATCAAAGCCTGGCGTGAACGGTATGCCCTGCTGGCGATTAACTGCATGAACCTGGAAAGCGCACGCGCGGCGGTGCGCGTGGCGGAAAAACATCGCGCGCCGATTATTCTCAACCTGTATCAGGGGCATCTGTCGCACTTTCCGGCGACGACGGCGGCGGCGGTAGTCAGGGTACTGGCGGAGGAGGCGAGCGTACCCGTGACGTTAAGTCTCGATCACGGCAAAGACCCGATAAAAATACGTCAGGCTTTCCGCGCCGGATTTAGCGGGTTAATGATCGATGCTTCGGCGTTCGCGCTGGCGGAGAACATCCGCCAGACCCGAGAGGTCGCTGAACTGGCCGCCAGCGTTGGGCTGTGCGTGGAGGGCGAACTGGGGCACCTGGCGGATGCGCCGCGCTACGACCAGGCCAGCAATGCCGATTTAATGACCCAGCCGCAGGACGTCCCTCCCTTTATCGAACAGACCGGGATTGATCTGCTGGCGGTCTCCGTGGGAACCGCCCACGGTATGTACGCCCCCGGCGTAAAACCGAAGCTCGATTTCGACCGCCTGGCGCAGATACAGCGCGCGTCATCCGTGCCGCTGGCGCTGCACGGCGGGAGCGGTACGCCGTTCGAGCAACTGCAACGTTGCCCGGAATTCGGGGTCGCAAAAATCAACGTTGGGGCGGCGGTATTTGAAGCGGGGAAAGCGGCGCTGCTGCACACCCTGTGCCACGACAGCACCATTGAGCTGGCCGATGCGCTATCGGTGATGGAGCAGGCCAGCGCTGACGCCATCGTTCCCTATTTACACGCATCCGGCTCAATCAACAAAGCCTGATTAAATCTCAGTAAGGCCTTCCATGCCGGCGCCCGTATGCCCTGGCAGGGCTTACCACACCCTGAAACTGGAGAATAACGATGTTAGTTTCAATGCACGAATTACTTAAACCCACCCGTGAACATGGTTTTGCTATCGGCGCATTTAACGTGGCGGATAGCTGTTTTATTCGCGCCGTGGTGGAAGAGGCGGAAGCGACAAATACGCCGGCGATTATTTCCATTCACCCCAGCGAGCACGATTTTGTTGGCGACGCGTTTTTTAGCTACGTGCGGGATATCACCCAGCGCAGCCGCGTGCCTTTCACCCTGCATCTGGATCATGGCGCCTCGGTGGAACATGTTCTGCGCGCCATTCAGTGTGGCTTCACCTCGGTCATGATCGATGGTTCGCTGCTGCCTTATGAAGAAAACGTGGCCCTGACCCGCGAAGTGGTGCGGCTGGCGCACGCGGTGGGGGTGTCGGTCGAAGGTGAGCTGGGGACCATCGGCCAGACCGGAACCTCTGTGGAAGGCGGCGTGTCAGAAGTCACCTATACCGACCCGGCGCAGGCGGAAGATTTTGTCGCCCGTACCGGCGTGGATACGCTGGCGGTAGCGATTGGCACCGCGCACGGTATCTATCCGAAGGGGATGCAGCCGGAGCTGCAGATGCACATTCTGCGCGATATCGCCGGGCGTCTGTCGATTCCGCTGGTGCTGCACGGCGGCTCGGCTAATCCGGATGCGGAAATTGCGGAATCCGTTACGCTTGGCGTCGGCAAAATCAATATTTCCAGCGATATGAAATATGCCTATTTCCAGAAAGTGCGCGAAATTCTGACAAAAGAGACATGGTGGGATCCGAATGTCATTTATCCGGAACCGATTAACGCCGCGCGGAAGGTGATTCGCCACAAAATGAAGCTCTTTGGCTCTACCGGCAAGGCCAGCCTGTACTAATCCCCCGGCGGGGCGGGGAAACCTGCCTCGCTATGAATAAGGAGGCCGGTATGAAGTATTTGGGGCTGGATATCGGCGGGAGCAAAATCGCCGCCGTAGTGATGGATGAACAAGGCCATGAATGGAGGCGTTTTCGCGTTGAAACGCGAAAACAGACCCGGCAGCAGTTTATCGCGACGCTGGTGGCGTTAATCACCGCGATTGGGGATGAGCTGGCTCAGCCTTTGGCTATCGGTATCGCCCTGCCGGGGAGTATCTCCCCGCAGACCGGCAAGATCCGCAATGCCAATATTCAGGTCATCAACGGCTGCCGCTTACAGGATGAGCTTGAGCAGCGCCTGGGCCAGCCGGTTGTGCTGGCGAACGATGGCAACTGTTTCGCCTTATCAGAAGCCTGCGATGGCGCAGGTGCCGATTATTCGCTGGTATTTGGCATGACGCTGGGGACCGGATGCGGGGGAGGTATTGCGCTTAATCGCCAGATTTTCCCCGGCGCGTCAGGGATTGCGGCGGAGTGCGGGCATATCACGCTGCCGGGATATCAGGAGGTCAACGATGGGCCGCCCGAGCGCTGCTACTGCGGAAAATATAACTGCGTCGAGTCCTTTATTTCCGGCACCGGGCTGAGCGCGCGCTATCGTTTGATGACCCGGCAGGCGCTCAGCAGTCAGGCTATTATCGCTCGGGCGCTGGAGGGCGAGCATGCCGCCTGCGAGCAGGTGTTGCGCTTTCGCCAGCAGCTGGCGCGGACGCTGGCGACGGTGGTGAATCTTATCGATCCCGGCGTGATTGTTCTCGGCGGCGGCCTGTCTAACGTGGCGCTGCTGGTGAACGACCTGGAGGCGGATGTTGCCCCGCTGGTGTTTACCGACCATTTCACCACCCCCATCGTGCCTGCCCGACATGGTGACAGCAGCGGCATGCGCGGCGCCGCCTGGCTGGCCGTCCGCAGCGGAGTCGAAAATGAAACGTTCACAGATTAACTACGCGATTGATAAAGCGCATGCTATCGCCGAGTCCTTTCGCATTTGCTTACCCGAGTTTGCCTGCTTTACCGCCGATATCTGGGCGAAAAAGCGGTTTGAAGAGTGGCGAGAAGTTCGGGATCTACAGCTTGGCTGGGATATTACCGATTTTGGCAGCGGCCGTTTTCAGGAAACCGGACTGACGCTGTTGACCCTGCGTAACGGCGCGCCGGGCGATTCGCGCTATCCCAAGCCCTACGCCGAGAAGATGTTGCAGATTCAGCAGGATCAGCAAACCCCCTGGCATTTTCATTATCACAAAATGGAAGATATTCTGAACCGCGGCGGCGGCCGGCTCTGTCTGCAGCTGGCATGGGCGACAGAAGATGAACGGCTGGATATGCAGCGCAGCGTGAGCGTCGCGGTTGATGGCCGCCAGCGCACGCTGAAACCGGGAGACACCCTGGTTCTTAACCCCGGGGAGGGCGTTTGCCTGCCGCCCACGCTGTACCACCGTTTTTGGGCTGAAAACGCGCTGGTGATGGGCTGGGAAATTTCGATGGTGAACGATGATAAGCGCGACAACCGTTTTCTGGAAGATAGCGGCCGCTTCCCGATGATTCAGGAAGATGAACCGAAAAAATGGTTATTGTGCAGTGAGTACGGGCGCTGAAAAGAGATAGGCGTTGTCGAATCCACCACCCTCCTTACCGGAGGGTTTTTTTATTCCATTTTGTCTAAAAAAGTAACGTTCATTTCATTCTGGTGATTGATGCCACAGACGCCAGCGCCGCCGGGTGATAGCGTAGTTTAGCGCTGAGAGGAGCCCGGTATGGATTTAGAAAACATCTTTCGTGACGTTAAGCTAAGCAAAACGGAAATGACCGTGCTGCGTTTTATTCAGAACGATCCTGAGCAATGCGTTCGCGAAGGGATCCGCGCCGTGGCGGAGCACTGTTATAGCAATCCCTCTTCGCTGGTACGCCTGGCGAAGAAGCTGAAATTCAGCGGCTGGCTGGAGCTGGTCTATTTTATTAAATTCAATATCACTATGCCCAAACTCGATGTGACCAACGACATCGATTATATGAGCATTCAGCCGGTGGAGCGGATAACGCCATTGCTGGAAAGCCTGCAACATCACCGCATTTTGATTCACGGCAGCGGCTTTTCGCAGCTGATCGCCCAGTATATTTATAATAAATTTTTGGTGACCGGGGTGAATGCCAGCCTCGCGCTGTGGCCGGATTACGAAATCCTCGAGCAGAAGAACGCCGCCAAATTTGATTCGATCTGGATTATTTCCAAATCCGGACGCAGCAGTTCGGCGCTGAACTGGGTGAAGGCGCTGGAAGGGAAAGAGATTAACCTGGTCTGCTTTACCGGCGATTATCAAAGCCCGCTGGCGCAGGCGGCGGATACGGCGTTTATCATCCATGATCCGCAGAAGTTCGATGATGATATTTACTGGAGTAACCCCTTTTTTGGCTACTGCATACTCGGCTTTGAGCGGCTGCTGAAGATGTGGTTTGTGCAGACGGGGATCCCCGGAGGCGGCGCCTGAGGCGCCTGTCCGGGCTACCGACCCTCAGTCGGCGATGAACCCGTAGCCCGGTCAGCGCAGCGCCACCGGGATGAAACGGCGCAGATATCTCAGCCCGGTACATTTCCCGGAGGCGTCGCGACGCGCCTGTCCGGGCTACCGATCCGCAGACGGCGGTGAATCCGTAGCCCGGTCAGCGCAGCGCCACCGGGGTGAAACAGAGTAGATGTCTCAGGCCCGGCACATTCCCCGGATAACGCGTTAGCCGCCATCCGGGGGATTTCACCGGGCGTTTATTGCCAGTCGGCGAACTGCTTATCGTCGAGATAGGCTTCAACCAGCGTTTTTGCCAGCGAATAAGAGCCGACCAGCGGATGCGCCATCAACGCCCGTACCGCCAGCGATTTATCGCGCTGCAGAATGGCCGCCACCGCCAGCCGCTCATACTCTTTCACGCTGGCGATCATATTCTTCTGCGCCGTCGGCACATGCTTCGGCGTCACCGGCTTCAGGCCCTCTTTGCTCAGGTCGCAGCTGATCTCAATCACATCATCCGGGCGCAGGAAGTCCAGCGTGCCGTTGTTGGGCATCGATACCACGATGCGCTTGGTGGTGGTGCTGTTGACCGCCTCCAGAATATCCAGCGCCACGCCCGCGTAGCCGCCGGTATCCGGCTCCTCGATAAACTGCTTTAAGGTCAACGGCTCGCGGGTATGGAATTTTTCCTGCTGCGACTCGTTCTGCATATAGCTATTTTCCCGGCGCAGATAGTGCTTCATCCAGATGGTAAACGCCGCTTCCGGGTTGGCTTTGACATCAACGGTCAGCAGCGCTTCGCGCATATCGTGATTGATGCGCGCAATCTGCTCGCCGCGGGTTTCCGGCGCGTTCTGAATCGCTTTCAAAGCCACTTCGCGATAGTAGTAGTAGTAAAGATATTCATTAAGCAGCTGCTTATCGCATAGCTGAACCAGCTCCGGCGAAAAGTACTGCATCGCCGTCTTGCGATACAGGTCCGGGCTGGCGATCAGGCGCTCGGTGACATCCTCGCCGCGCACGGTGAAATGGGTAAACCAGGAGAAGTGGTTCAGCCCGTAGCACTCGACGCCGAGATCGTGCTCGTCGCAGCCGAGGATCTCGGGCAGCTCGCGAATCAGCTCCGACGGGGCATCGCAGATGCCGTACACCCGACGCTTAAAGCCGGATTTGATAATCGCCTCGGTGACCAGCCCTGACGGGTTGGTGAAGTTAAACAGAATGGCATCTTCGGCGGCGTGCTCTTCAATCAGGCGGCAGTAGTGAAGAATCGCCGGAATGGAACGCATCGCCATGGCGAAACCGCCCGCCCCGGTGGTCTCCTGGCCCAGCGTATTGTGCGCCAGGGCGATACGCTCGTCGCGGATCCGGCTCTCATCGCCGCCCACCCGCAGGGTGGTTATCACATAGTGGCTATTTTTTAGCGCCGGCACCGGGTCGCTGGTTACGCTGAAATGAATATCCGGGCGAATGGCATTAAACACATAGCGGGCGATCTCGCCGAATATTGTCAGATTCTCCGCGGAGCTGTCGAGAAAGACCACTTCCGTTAAACCAATGCGATGCGCGTTATATGCCAGAGATTTCGCCAGAAACGCAGAGCGAACGCCGCCCCCGCCTAATACGGTTAATTTCATAAATCACTCCCAATTAATTTTCTGCTAGCCAGCTATCAACCCGGGAACGAACCTGCCCCACTTTGACGCCGTAAATAACCTGAACTTCATTTCGATTTCGTACTACGCCGTTTGCGCCGGTGCTTTTTAATATCGCATCGTCAACCAGATCCATATTATGAATAGCGACGCGCAGGCGGGTAAAACAGTTGTCGACGGAAATAATGTTCTCTTTACCACCCAGACCATTAATAATCTCGTTGGTCACCGATTGCGGTTCGCCCATTTTTTTTCGGTAATCAGCTTTGCTATATAACTTCACATTTTCATCGTCTTCACGACCCGGCGTTTTAAGATTCAACTTAACGACCAGCGTGCGGAAGATAACGTAGTAGACGGCGAACTGACCAATCCCGATAAGCACGTAGCCGGGCCAGCGGGTCAGGGAGACCGGCAGCGGCAGGTTGTAAATCAGGAACTCAATCAGCCCGGAAGCGCCCCAGGGACGCACGGTAAAGATGTCGCAAATCGCCTGCGAGGCCGCGGTTAACGTGGCGTGGATCACCCACAGCAGCGGTGAAACGAACAGGAAGGTAAACTCAATCGGCTCGGTGATGCCGGTGAGCATAGAGGTGATAATGGCCGGCAGTAGAATCGCTTTGGCCATCATTTTTTTCTCCGGTTTCGCCGTGTGGTAGAAGGCCAGCGAGGCGCCGGCCAGGCCGAAGATAGTGGTCATCCCCTGCTGCGAGAAACGCAGCGCCTCGTTCATCACCGGGGTTAAATCCGGGTGGCGCATATAGGCGAGGAAAATCGCCTGGGTGCCGGAGACGACCTGGCCGTCGACGTTCAGCGTACCGCCGATTTGCGTGAGCTGGAACGGCGACCAGACGAAGTGGTGCAGGCCGGTGGGGATGAGGAATTTTTCAAAGAAGCCGTAGACGAAGACCCCCGCCACGCCGGCGTTTTTCATAAAGCCGGTCAGCGCCGCGATGCCGTGGGTCATAAACGGCCAGATCCAGGTAAAGGCGATGGCGTAGAAAATGACGACCGGGGTCATCGCCACCAGCGTCAGCTTGGCTCCGCCGTACATGGAGAGCGCGCCGGGCAGTTCAATCGTCGACACTTTGTTATGCACCCAGGCGATGGTGCAGCCGAGAATAATCCCGAGGAAGACCCCCATATCGACTACCACAAACCCCAGTAGCTGAGTCTGCCCGGTACCGTAATATTCGCCGTTAATTTTTTCCGCGAGTCCGTGGGTATGCTCCAGCCACGAGTGGTTGGCGCCAAGAAACATGATAAAACACATCACCGACACCAGCGCCACTTCGGTTTTTTTATCTTTTGCCAGGCCATAGCTGATGCCGACGCAAAAAAGTAATCCCAGATTGCCGAATAAAGGCCAGAAGGTATCGCCGAGCAGCTGGCCGAGCTGGTGTAAAAAGCTGGTCTCCGAAATTAATGTTGGGTTGGTTAAGACTGAACTGAGTGCCAAAATTAAGCCGATGACCGGCAAGAACAATACTGCACCGATCATTGCTCTGGAGAATTTTTGCATATTCTCCAGAATACGTTGACGTATTACAGACATGGTCGTTCCTTTATTTTTGTATACCCGTCATACTTCAAGTTACTTATGTGTTAGCTACGCTCGCTCACCCCAGTCACATAGTTATCTATGCTCCTGGGGACTCACTCCCTTGCCGCCTTTAAGCAACTCGAATTATTTTGGGTATAGGTTCAGGGACTTTAATTATTTTTTTAACTTCCAGTATTTTTGTTATAGCAAGTCCGCTATTTGAAAGGAACAGGTTGCGGGAAATAGGTACAAACAGCCGCTTAATGGCAACAGGTTTCGCGAATGGAACAGGCCCCTCTCCCGTGGGGGGAGAGGGAGAGGAGAAGTCAGGGAGTCGTTGTCGCCGGCGCTGAAGGGGGCTGGGTGCTGGTGACCTCCCCGTTACGCATCACCTGCGCCACCTGCTGTTTCTCCATATTTATCGCGCTCAGCTGGCCGTTGACGGTCGGCTTCAGCGGCGCATCCGCCAGCACGCTGCCGGTCGCCGTCAGCTGAAGGTTACCGTCGCCGGAAACCGGCAGCGCGGGCCATCCCCAGGCCTGCAAAATATTCAGCGGCACGCCGCGACCGTTGAGGCTCAGGTTGATCAGGCGCTGCGGGAGCTGCGACACCGCCGCGGTGGCTTGCAGGATCCCTCGCTCGGTAAAGGCGCTGAGCTCGTTAACGTTCACCGTGGAGGCATTGGCGCTCAGCTTCAGCGACGGGCGGCGGACATCAATACGATTAAAGGTCGCGGCGGCGGCGTTCAGCGTCGCGCTACCGCTCCACACGCCCCAGCTGCGGTTTTTCACCAGCTGCAGCTCGCCGCCGTAGCCGTCGAGCGCGGTGATTTGCCACGGGAACGCCGGTTCAATATCGATAATCAGGTTGCGGCTGGCGCTGAACTTTCTCAGCGTCAGGCTTTGCAGCCAGTCGGGCAGCGGCGCCATCCACAGCTGCTTCCAGTTGGTTGGCAGCGTATATTCCAGCCCGGCGAACGCCGCGTCATCCAGCACCAGCGCATGGCCAGCGCGCAGCCAGTTGCCGGATGTGCGCACCATCCCGCCCTCCCAGCGTGAGGTGAATTGGCGCAGCGCGATGCCCTGCGGCGAGAATCCGGCGTTAAGGATCGGGTCGAGGAAGTGCAGCGAGCCGTAAATAAATTCGTTAGCGTTCATCGACAGCGTACCCTCCTGGCTTTGCCAGTCGCCGCGGCTCAGGGTGAGGTTGCGCAGGTTAAGATCGAGGCCGGCGATCGCCCAGTCAGGCCCCTGCAGGCTGGCGTCGGTCACATCAAGGCGACCAATCTGTAGTGACGGCAGGGTGGTCAGCGGCGCGAAAAAGTCGGCGAGTGATTTATCGCTTTGCAGGCGAATCTCGTTGAGCCGCAAATTATCGACCTGCCAGCCGCCGTCGGCGCTGCGTTTCGCCGTGCCGGTGAGCGTACCGCGGGCGACGTCCGCTCCAATGGTCGAGAGGGACACTTCGCCGTTATCAATATTCCCCTGAATCAGCACGTTGCTGGCTTCAATACCGTTGAGCGTCATCGACCCGGCGCTCATCTGAATCTGCGTTTTCTTGCCGAGCACGTTGCCCGCTTCCGGCGCCCACGGGCTGACGCCGCCGGTGACGCGCTGCGCGCTCAGATCCCAGTCGCTCTCCGGGCTATTGAACGCCATATTGCGCAACTGGAGACGGTCGGCGGCGAATGGCAGCGCCGCGGAAGAAGGGGAGAAGTTCAGCGTGCCGTCGCTGAGGACGATTTCGTCAGCATGCAGCGGGTCGCTAAACTGGCGGCTGCTAAACCCGATATCCACCGTTTGCGCCACCAGCGTGGCGGGTTTGCCGTCGCGTCCGAGGGTGACGTTTTGCAGCTGCAGGTGCAGTGGCGAGGAGAAATTATGGTCCATCTTGTTGAAAGAGACCTTCCAGCCGGTACCGTCGCTTAGCCAGGCGCTGGCCTGGCGTCCGCCCCACTGGGTTTGCAGCAGGAAGTAAGCGGCAATAATCACCACCAGCAGGGCAATCAGCAGCCAGAGAATCAGCTTTCTGAGAAATTTCATGGTCTTCGATCCTGAGCGAGGCACATAAGGCTGTTATGCCCGAATTATGCGCAATCCTCAAGACAGGAATTGTGTAATGAGATGATGTGAGGTTGATGATGCTGACGCTCCGGCCAGCATCGCGTGGCCGGAGCGTCAGAGAGGATCAGTTTTTCTCTGGCGGGAAAATCAGATTCAGAATAATCGCCGTGATGCCGCCAGCAGCGATACCGGAGGAGAGCAGATTCTTCAGCCAGTCAGGGGCGAACTGCAGGATCAGCGGCTGCTGGGAAACGCCGAGGCCGACGGCCAGCGACAGGGCGATAATCAGGATCGCGCGGCGGTTCAGCGGCTCGCGGGAGACGATACGCACGCCGGAGGCGGCAATGGTGCCGAACATCACCAGCGTCGCGCCGCCGAGCACCGGCTCAGGAATATGCTGCACGAAGCCGCTTACCGCCGGGAACAGGCCGAGCACGATCAGCATCAGCGCGACCACGAAACCGACATAGCGGCTGGCGACGCCGGTCAGCTGTATCACGCCGTTGTTCTGGCCAAAGCAGGAGTTCGGGAAGGTGTTGAATACCGCCGAAACAAACGAGTTCAGACCGTTGGCCAGCACGCCGCCCTTCAGACGCTTCATATATAGCGGGCCGGAAACCGGCTGCTCGGAGACGTCAGAGGTGGCGGTAATATCGCCGATGGTTTCCAGCGAGGTAATCATAAACACCAGCATCAGCGGCAGCAGCAGATTCCAGTCGATGCCCAGCCCGTAGTACAGCGGCGTGGGTACCATAATCAGGCTGCTTTCCGTCGGCGCGGTATTGGCCGGCAGCATATCGAGTAGCCATGCCGCCAGGTAGCCGGCCGCCATCGCGATAACCAGCGAAGCGATGCGCAGGTACGGGTTGCGCTGGCGGTTAAGGATAATAATCAGCGCCAGCACGATCCCTGCCAGCAGCAGGTTTTTTGGCGCGCCGAAGGTATGGTCGGCCATGGCGGCATAGCCGCCGCCGATGGAGGTCAGGCCAACCTGAATCAGCGACAGGCCGATAATCATCACCACCACGCCGGAGACCAGCGGGGTAATAATGCGGCGGGCGAGATGCAGAACGCGGGAGAGAACCATCTCTGTGCAGCTGGCCAGCATCAGGGTGCCGAACAGCGCGGCCATCATGGTCGGAACATCGGCGCCGCCGGTTTTCAAGGCGGTCCCGCCCATAATCAGCGGCGCGACGAAGTTAAAACTGGTGCCCTGAATCGAGAGCAGACCAGACCCCACCGGGCCCCAGGCTTTAATTTGAATGATGGAGGCCACGCCGGAGGCGAACAGGGACATGCTGATGATGTGTTGCGTATCCTGAGCCGGAAGGCCCAGAGCCTGGCAAATTAACAGCGCCGGAGTGATGACCGCGACAAACATCGCCAGCAGGTGCTGGAATGCGGCGAACAGGGTTTGCGGTAGCGGCGGGCGGTCTTCAAGGCGGTAGATTAATTCGCTGGTTTGCTTATGCGCAACCGGTTGCGCATTTTCTGATTCTGCGGTGTTAACGGACATCACAACAATCCCAAAGGTGGCAAAGCGGGGATTTTATCGGACTGTAGACCAAAAGCAAACGTTTGCCACTCTTAAGCGGCAAATATTTAAGCAGGGAATAAGTGTCAAATATTTATTAACATTTTGTATGCTTGATCGCATCATTATCCCTACAAAATATCTTTTCCTGTCCTTTTTTCCGTACTTCTGCTTAAAATCCCTTCCCGATTACTCATGATGAGAAGCAATCGACACCGGGAATACCGTCGCGTGTGAATGGATCATGCGCCTATAAGGAGCTCTTTTTTATGTTTCATCTCGATACCTTATCGACGCTCGTTGCCGCAACACTCGTGTTGCTACTGGGTAGAAAACTCGTTCAAACCGTCCCTTTCCTGAAGAAATACACCATTCCTGAACCCGTTGCGGGCGGCCTGCTGGTCGCGCTGGCGCTGCTGGTATTAAAGAAAAGCATGGATATCGAAATCGATTTCGATATGAGCCTCAAAGATCCGCTGATGCTGGCTTTCTTTGCCACTATCGGCCTCAACGCCAACCTCGCCAGCCTGCGCTCCGGCGGCAAAGTGCTGGGGACGTTCCTGATCGTGGTGGTGGGGCTGCTGCTGCTGCAAAACGCGCTCGGAATCGGCATGGCGAAGCTGCTTGGCCTCGACCCGCTGATGGGGCTGCTGGCCGGTTCGATTACCCTTTCCGGCGGCCACGGTACCGGCGCGGCGTGGAGTAAATTGTTTGTTGAACGCTATGGCTTTGCCAACGCTACCGAAGTGGCCATGGCTTGCGCAACCTTCGGCCTCGTCCTGGGCGGCCTGATCGGCGGACCGGTGGCGCGCTATCTGGTTAAGCACTCTTCCTCCCCGGACGGTACGCCGGACGATCAGCTCGCGCCGACCGCGTTTGAAAAGCCGGATATGGGGCGCATGATCACATCGCTGGTGCTGATTGAGAGCATCGCGCTGATCGCCATCTGTTTGACGGTAGGGAAGATCGTTGCGCAACTGCTGGCGGGAACCGTATTTGAACTGCCCACCTTCGTTTGCGTGCTGTTTATCGGCGTGATCCTGAGCAATGGCCTGTCGGCGCTGGGCCTGTACCGCGTGTTCGACCGCGCGGTGTCGGTGCTGGGTAACGTCAGCCTGTCGCTATTCCTGGCGATGGCCCTGATGAGCCTGAAGCTGTGGGAGCTGGCGTCGCTGGCGCTGCCGATGATTATTATTCTGGCGGTTCAGGCAGTGGCTATGGCGCTGTATGCGGTGTTTGTGACCTACCGGATGATGGGCAAAAACTACGATGCCGCGGTGCTGGCAGCCGGCCACTGTGGTTTCGGCCTCGGCGCGACGCCGACGGCGATTGCCAACATGCAGGCGATTACCGACCGTTTTGGTCCGTCGCACATGGCGTTTCTGGTGGTGCCGATGGTGGGCGCGTTCTTTATCGATATTGTTAACGCGCTGGTGATTAAGCTCTATCTGCTGCTGCCGGTATTTGGCTGATAAAAACCCGGAGGCGGTGCGCTACGGGGTTGTGCGGTCTGCGGGCTGTAGCCCGGGTAAGGCGTTTACGCCGCAACCCGGGGATACCCCGGGATTCATACATCGACGCGGTTTCTCCCCGGCTCGCGCTGCGCTTAGCCGGCCTACGGGGTATGCGGTCTGCGGGCGGTAGCCCGGCTAAGGCGTTTACGCCGCAACCCGGGGATACCCCGGGATTTATGCGTCGACGCGGTTTCTCCCCGGCTCGCGCCGCGCTTAGCCGGGCTACGGGGTATGCGGGCTGCGTAGCCCGGGTAAGGTGTTTACGCCGCAACCCGGGATTTATACATCGACGCGGTTTCTCCCCGGCTCGCGC
>NZ_JBEAFQ010000003.1:0-238469 GCF_040062275.1 Klebsiella sp. GW_Kp182
TCGCGGCACATTCCCCGGGTTGCGGCGTAAACGCCTTACCCGGGCTACCGGCCCGCAGACGGTGATGAACCGTAGCCCGGCTAAGCGCAGCGCAAGCCGGGTAGAAACCGCAGCAATGCCACGTCGCGGCACATTCCCCGGGTTGCAGCGTAAACGCCTTACCCGGGCTACCGGCCCGCAGACGGTGATGAACCTGTAGCCCGGCTAAGCGCAGCGCAAGCCGGGTAGAAACCGCAGCAATGCCACATCGCGGCACATTCCCCGGGTTGCGGCGTAAACGCCTTACCCGGGCTACCGGCCCGCAGACGGTGATGAACCGTAGCCCGGCTAAGCGCAGCGCAAGCCGGGGGGGTTGTCGTAGCTAAAAAGCAATTAATGTTTTATTAACACCTGCGCTTCACCGTATAATCCCTGCGTTAACATCAGGAGCCTATTATGAAGCCAGCGAAAATTGCGGTGATTACCCTGTTCTTATTTATGGCCATCAGCGGCATCGGCGGCGTGATGCTGGCCGGTTATTCATTTATTGTTCGCGGTGGTGTCGGCTGATTCGCTGGTTCAGCCGTTCAAACCCCCGGTCGACGATAATCGCCGCCAGCGCCACCAGCAGCGCCCCCTGAATCACATAAGCGGTATTAAATCCGCTGAGGCCGATAACAATCGGCGTGCCGAGCGTATTCGCGCCGACGGTTGAAGCAATGGTCGCCGTACCGATATTGACGATGGTCGAGGTACGAATCCCGGCCAGCATCACCGGCGCCGCCAGCGGCAGCTCAACTTTTATCAGCCTCTGCCAGCCGGTCATCCCCATTCCCTGAGCGATAGCTAACACACCGGACGGTACCGCCCCAATCCCGGCCAGCGTGCCCTGTAAAACCGGTAAGATGCCGTACAGCACCAGCGCAATAAGCGCGGGCTGCCAGCCAAACCCCATCACCGGAACCGCAATCGCCAGCACCGCGACCGGCGGAAACGTCTGCCCCATTGCGGCAATCGTCTCCACCAGCGGGCGAAACTCATGCCCCGCCGGACGGGTGACCGCAATCCCGGCGACGACGCCCACCACCGTAGCCGCGAGGCTGGAGAGCGCCACCAGCCAAAAGTGCGCCAGGGTAAGAGAAACAAAACTCTCCTGCTGATAAACCGGACGCGGTAGTTCGGGAAACAGCGCGCTGAACAGCGGCGCGCTGTAGGGCAACGCCAGCAGCAGCGCGATAAACATGGCGCTGAGCCACAGCAGCGGATCACGCAGCACCTTCACGCCGGGCCTCCTCGCGCAGCAGGTCGGCAAAATGCAGCGTCCCGCAGGCCTCTCCCTGCTCATCGACCACCGGCAGCACCTCGCGGCGATGAGCAACGAACTGCGACAGCGCCTCGCGCAGGGTCATCGTCACGTTCAACGCGTCCCCCGCCAGGCGCTCATCGCGGCGCAGATAATCACTCACGCCGCGTAGCGACAGCAGGCGCACGCCCAGTTCGCTACGGCCAAAGAACGTCTCCACAAACGCATTTTTTGGCTCCAGCAGCATCTGCATCGGCTCACCCTGCTGTACCACTTCGCCGCCGTCCATCAACACCAGATGGTCCGCCAGCCGCAGCGCCTCATCGATATCGTGAGTCACCAGCACAATAGTGCGTCCCAGCAGGCGATGAATGCGGATCATCTCCTGCTGCAAGGCTTCGCGCGTCACCGGATCGAGCGCGCCGAAGGGTTCATCCATCAGCAGCACTTCCGGGTTGGCGGCCAGCGCGCGCGCCACGCCGACGCGCTGCTGCTGGCCGCCGGAAAGCTGATGCGGGTAGCGTTCGCGCAGGCCCGGCTCCAGCCCCAGCAAGGCCATCAGCTCATCGACCCGCGCCTGGGTCTTCTGCCGCGACCACTTTTGCAACTGCGGGACGGTGGCAATGTTCTGCGCCACCGTCCAGTGGGGGAACAGGCCGATGGACTGGATGGCGTAGCCCATTCTGCGGCGCAGTTCGAGCACCGGCTGCTGGCGAATATCCTGCCCGGCGAAACGGATCGTCCCGCTGTCGTGCTCCACCAGGCGATTAATCATCTTCAGCGTGGTCGACTTCCCCGAGCCGGAGGTGCCAATCAGCACCGAAAATGCCCCCTCGCGCAGATGCAGATTGAGGTTTTTCACCGCAGGCTCTCCGCCAAAGGCTTTATTGACGCCGTCGAACTCAATCACGGGCCTCTCCTTTCAGTAATGCGCCCCACAGCGCGAATAACGCATCCACCACCACCGCCAGCGCGATGGTCGGGATAACCCCCAGCAGCACCAGATCCAGCGCGCTGCTGAGCAGCCCCTGGAAAACCAGCGCGCCGAAGCCGCCCGCGCCAATCAGGGCCGCCACCACCGCCATACCCACGGTTTGTACGCTGACCACCCGCAGGCTGCGCAACAACACCGGCAACGCCAGCGGTAGCTGTACCTGACGAAAGCGCTGCACGCCGCTCATCCCCATCGCCGTCGCGCTCTCCAGCGCTTCGCGCGGCACCTGCTGAAGGCCGATCGTCACCCCGCGCACCAGCGGCAATAGCGCATACAGCACCAGCGCAATCAGCGCCGGCGTGATGCCGGTGCCGGAAACGCCGAGCTGCGCCAGCGACGGAAACTGGCGCGCCAGTCCGGCCAGCGGCGCGATAAGCAGGCCAAAAAGCGCGACGGAGGGAACGGTCTGAATCACGTTGAGAACGGCAAAAACCGGCGATTGCCAGCGGGGGTAGCGCCAGAGCCAGACGCCAACGGGCAAGCCAATCAGCAGCCCCGGCAGCAGGGTCCCCAACAGCAGCGTCACATGCTGGGACAGCGCATCGTCAAACACCTCGCGGCGATTGAAATACTCTTTCAGCAAAGAGAGGCCATCGAGCGCGCCGAGCCCCAGCAGCAGCGCGGGCAGCAGCCAGACCTGCGCGTTCAGCAGCCAGCGCCACAGGGCTCGGGTCGTCAGGCGACGAACGGCATCGCTGGCGATAAGCAGGCACAGGGCCAGCGCCAGCCACAGGCCGCTTCCCGGCGAGGTGCGGGCCAGCGGAGAACCGCTCTGAGCCAGCTGTACCGCCGCACTGCCGGCTCCCCATAGCAATAAAGGCAGCAGCAGATCCGCCAGCAGGAAGATAACCAGCAGTGGGAGACGCCCGGGACGCCAGCTCAGCAGCGCTATCAGCAGCCCTGCCGCCCCCAGTACGCCCGCCAGCCACGGCCAGACCTGCCATAGCCAGCGCCCCTCGCCGGATAACAGCCGGTTAGGCGCATAGTTGATAAACGGCAGCGCCATCGCCAGCAGCAGGAGGAATGCCAGCAGCAGCGCAACCCGGTTACAGCAACGAGTGGTCACGCGCGCCCTACTTCAGCAGCCCTTTCTGTTGCAGATAGTCGGCGGCGACTTTCTTCGCATCCAGGCCTTCAACCGCAATACTGGCGTTCAGCTTTTGCAGCGTCTTTTCATCCAGGCTGGCGAAGACCGGCTGTAGCCAGTCGGCTATCTGCGGATACGCTTTTAACACCGCTTCACGTACGACCGGCGTGGGCGCATAAATCGGCTGCACGCCCTTCGGGTCGCTCAGGGTTTGCAAACCCAGCGCGGCGACCGGGCCATCGGTACCGTAGGCCATCGCCGCATTCACGCCGGAGGTTTGCTGCGCCGCCGCTTTGATGGTGACCGCCGTATCGCCGCCCGCCAGCGACAGCAGCTGATTTTGCTTGAGCGTGAAGTCGTAGGCTTTTTCAAACGCCGGCAGCGCGTCCGGCCGTTCAATAAATTCCGCCGAGGCGGCCAGCTTAAAGTCACCGCCCTTTTTCAGATAGCCGGCAAGGTCGCTTAATGAGGCGAGGTGGTTTTTCTCCGCCAGATCCTGACGGACGGCGATAGTCCAGGTGTTGTTGGCCGGAGCCGGGGTAAGCCAGACGAGCTTATTCTTTTCCGCATCCAGCTTTTTAACTTTTTCGTATCCCTGCTGCGCGTTTTTCCACGCAGGGTCGTTCTCCTCTTTGAAGAAGAACGCGCCGTTGCCGGTATATTCCGGGTAAATGTCCAGCTCACCGGCGGTTATCGCCCCGCGCACCACCGGGGTGGTGCCGAGCTGGATTTTATTGACGGTTTTCACCCCGTGGCTTTCCAGAACCTGCAAAATAATATTGCCGAGCAGCGCCCCTTCGGTGTCAATTTTTGAGCCGACCTTAACCGGCTCCGCCGCCTGCAGCGGCAGGCTTATCAGGGCCGCCAGCGCCAGCGTGCCGGACCACATACTTGCCTTAATCATCCTCGCGTCCCTCTTTAATTTGCGCTCCATTAACAGGAGCTTAAGCAAAAAGCGTAGTTCATTTGGGGCGGAGCGGAAAAAGAAAAGGCCGATAAATCGGCCTTTGGGGTAAGGAATGCGTGTTCCCGGATGGCGGCCGCAGCCTTACCCGGGCGACAAATCACCATTACAGCAGTTCAAACTCGCTCTGCTTCACGCGGGCGGAGTCGACGCCGATAAAGACGTTGAATTTACCCGGCTCGGCGTCGTACTTCATCTGCTGGTTCCAGAACTTCAGCGCTTCAACGTCAATCGGGAAGCTGACGGTTTGCGTCTCGCCCGGCTTGAGGGTCACCTTTTTAAAGCCGCGCAGCATTTTCACCGGACGGCTCATGGAGGCGGTAACGTCCTGCAGATAAAGCTGAATCACCGTCGCCCCTTCGCGCTTGCCGGTATTGGTTACCTGCACGCTGGCGGTCACGCTGCCGTCGCGCTGCAGGGTCGGCGCCGACATTTTCACGTCGGAAACGCTAAAGGTGGTGTAGCTCAGGCCGTAGCCAAACGGATAGAGCGGGCCGTTGGCTTCATCAAAGTAGCGCGAGGTGTACTTGTTTGGCTTATCCGCATTGTACGGGCGACCGGTGTTGAGATGGCTGTAGTAGGTCGGGATCTGCCCGACCGAGCGCGGGAAGGACATGGGCAGCTTGCCAGACGGGTTGTAGTCGCCGAACAGCACATCGGCAATGGCGTTGCCGCCTTCGGTACCGGCAAACCAGGTTTCGAGGATCGCATCAGCCTGCTGATCCTCTTTCACCAGCGCCAGCGGACGACCATTCATTAGCACCAGCACCAGCGGTTTACCGGTCGCTTTCAGCGCGCTAATCAGAGCGCGCTGGCTCGGCGGCAGGGTGATGTCGGTGCGGCTGGAGGCTTCGTGGGCCATGCCCTGCGCCTCGCCCACCACGGCAACCACCACGTCGGACTGCTTCGCCGCCGCCACGGCTTCGTCAATCATCTCCTGCGGCGAGCGCGAGTCAACCTGCACCGCTTTCTCGTACAGATTGAGGAAGTCGACGATGCCTTTATCGTCAGTGACGTTGGCGCCTTTGGCATAGATAATCTTACCTTTGTCGCCCAGCGCATTCTGCAAACCGGTCAGCACGGTGACCGACTGATCGGCCACGCCCGCCGCCGACCAGCTGCCCATCATGTCGCGCTTGCTGTCGGCCAGCGCGCCGATTACCGCGATAGTGCCCGATTTTTTCAACGGCAGCGTATCGAGGCGGTTTTTCAGCAGCACCAGGCTTTCGCGCGCCACTTCGCGCGCTTCTTTGCGATGCAGGCGGCTTTCGGCGTTGGTATCCTGCGGATCGGAATCTTTCGGCCCCAGGTGGCTATACGGGTCGTTAAACAGGCCCATATCATATTTCACGTTCAGCACGTGGCGGGTCGCGTCATCCAGCTCCGCCATCGTCACCTTACCGGACTTCACCAGTCCCGGCAGATACTTGCTGTAGTACTCGTCGCTCATGCTCATATTGATGCCGGACTTCAGCGCCACGCGTACCGCGTCTTCCGGGTCCGACGCTACGCCGTGTTTGATCAGCTCTTTGATAGCGCCATGGTCGGAGACGGTGATGCCTTTAAAGCCCCACTGGTCGCGCAGCACGTCCTTAAGCAGCCAGGCGTCGGAGGTCGCCGGGGTACCGTTGAGCGAGTTGAGCGCCACCATAACCGCGCCGCTGCCCGCATCCAGCCCCGCTTTGTAGGGCGGCATATAGTCGTTGAACAGGCGCTGCGGGCTCATATCAACGGTGTTGTACTCTTTGCCGCCTTCGACCGCGCCGTAGGCGGCAAAGTGCTTGACGCTGGTCATCACCGAGTAGCGATCCGCCGGGCTTTTCCCCTGCATCGACTCCACCATCGCCCTGCCCATCTCGGTGGTCAGGTAGGTATCTTCCCCGAACCCTTCCGAAGCGCGGCCCCAGCGCGGGTCGCGGGAGACGTCGACCATCGGCGCCCAGGTCATGTTCAGGCCATCATCGGCCGCTTCGTAAGCCGACACCCGCCCGACGGTGTTCACCGCGTCGAGGTTAAAAGAGGAGGCCAGGCCAAGGCTAATCGGAAAGACGGTACGCTGGCCGTGGAGCACGTCATAGGCGAAAAAGAGCGGGATTTTCAGGCGGCTGAGTTCCATCACCTGATCCTGCATAATGCGTATATCATGGCGGGTCACGGTGTTAAAAATCGCCCCCACCTGGCCTTCTTTGATCATCTCGCGGATGGCCTCTTTCGGGTTATCCGGGCCGACGCTAATTAAGCGCAGCTGACCGATTTTTTCATCCACCGTCATTTTCGTCAGCAGTTCCGTCACAAACGCATCCCGCGCCTGCGGCGTTAGGGGATGATTGCCGAACAATTCATCCGCCAGCGCCGGTTGCAGCGCCAGGCTCACAGCGACGCCTACAGTACAAAGCCATTTCATTTTTATCCCTCATTGTTCCAGTCGACCAGATCGGCGAAAAGATAGCAAAAATCGAAGTCTGCCATAAACATAAACGAGACGCCTGAATAAAGCGCGCGTTGTTCTCTGATTTTTAGAAACATTGATGCATCAAATTGTCATACAAAGCGCTATTCTTATTTTTGATAATTTTGTACCACCACAAGGAGTGGAACATGTCATCTGCAACAACCTATAACAACGCTTTTCTGGCTGAACTCGCCCGTCTGGTCGGCTCGTCCCATCTGCTCACCGACCCGGCTAAAACCCAGCGCTACCGTAAAGGCTTTCGCTCCGGCCAGGGCGACGCGCTGGCGGTGGTCTTTCCCGGTACCCTGCTGGAGCTGTGGCGCGTGCTGAACGCCTGCGTCAACGCCGATAAAATCATTCTGATGCAGGCGGCCAACACCGGCCTGACCGAAGGCTCAACGCCGAACGGTAACGATTATGACCGCGATATCGTCATTATCAGCACCCTGCGCCTGGATAAACTGCATCTGCTGGATAAAGGCGAGCAGGTGCTGGCTTATCCCGGCACGACACTCTATTCGCTGGAAAAAGCGCTGAAGCCGCTGGGTCGCGAACCGCACTCGGTCATTGGTTCATCCTGCATCGGGGCATCGGTGGTCGGCGGGATCTGCAACAACTCCGGCGGCTCGCTGGTACAGCGCGGCCCGGCGTATACCGAAATGTCGCTGTACGCGCAAATTGATGAAAACGGCAAGCTGACGCTGGTGAACCACCTCGGCATTGACCTCGGCACCACGCCGGAGCAAATCCTCAGCCGCCTCGACGACGAACGGGTTAAAGATGAAGATGTGCGCCACGATGGCCGCCACGCCCACGATCATGATTACGTCACCCGCGTGCGCGACGTGAATGCCGATACCCCGGCGCGCTACAACGCCGACCCGGACCGCCTGTTTGAATCCTCGGGCTGCGCCGGCAAGCTGGCGGTGTTCGCCGTGCGCCTCGATACCTTCCCGGCGGAAAAACGCCAGCAGGTGTTCTACATCGGCACCAACCGCCCGGACGTGCTGACCGAAATTCGCCGCCATATTCTCGCCGAGTTCAACCATCTGCCGGTGGCGGGCGAGTATATGCACCGCGATATTTACGACATCGCCGAGCAGTACGGGAAAGACACCTTCCTGATGATCGACAAGCTCGGCACCGATAAAATGCCGTTCTTCTTTACCATGAAGGGCCGCACCGACGCGATGCTGGAGAAAGTGTCGCTGTTTAAGCCGCACTTCACCGACCGCTTTATGCAAAAGCTGGGTCACGTCTTCCCGTCGCATCTGCCGGAGCGAATGAAAACCTGGCGCGATAAATACGAACACCATCTGCTGCTGAAAATGGCGGGCGACGGCATCGAAGAGGCTCAGGCCTGGCTCGGGGAATATTTCCAGAATGCCGAAGGGGATTTCTTCGTCTGCACCGCAGAAGAAGGCAGCAAAGCCTTCCTGCACCGCTTTGCCGCCGCGGGTGCGGCGATCCGCTACCAGGCGGTTCACGCCGATGAGGTGGAAGATATTCTGGCGCTGGACATCGCCCTGCGCCGTAACGACACCGAATGGTTTGAGCATCTTCCCGCCGATATCGATAGCCAGCTGGTGCATAAGCTCTATTACGGCCACTTTATGTGCCACGTTTTCCATCAGGATTACATCGTGAAAAAAGGCATCGATGCCCACGAACTGAAAGAGAAAATGCTGGCGCTGCTGAAGGAGCGGGGCGCCCAATATCCGGCCGAGCATAACGTCGGCCATCTGTATGAAGCGCCGGAAAGCTTAAAACGCTTCTATCGCGAAAACGATCCCACCAACAGCATGAACCCGGGGATTGGCAAAACCAGTAAGCAAAAATACTGGGGCGAAGTGCAGGATAAACCGACGAGCGCGACCGAACCGCAATAATCCGCACGGGGGACTGTTCAGCCGCGGGGCTTCTGTATTACGCTGCACGCCGGAGAAATTTCCTCTCCGGCAAACCCGTTTAAGGAATTAACCCATCATGTCCGCAGTGGATAAGCTATACGACGCTGACTTAGAGATCCGCGAAGCGCTGCCCGATGACGCCCACGCTATCGCCGCGCTGTACGTCTGGCACGTGCTCAATGGACGCGCCTCTTTTGAAGAGATCCCGCCAACCGTGGATGAGATGCGCAAGCGAATCAAAACCGTGCGCGATAGCGGGCTGCCGTGGCTGGTTGCCCTGTGGCGCGGCACCATCGTCGGCTACTGCTACGCCACCTTTTACCGCCCGCGTCCGGCCTACCGCTACACCCTGGAAGAGTCGATTTACGTTGAGGCGGGAATGGGGGGACGCGGTATCGGCAGCGCCCTGCTCTCCCGGTTAATTGAGAAATGCGAACAGGGACCGTGGCGACAAATGCTGGCGATTATCGGCGACGGCCACAGTAACGCCGGGTCGATTGCGATTCATAAAAAGTTCGGTTTTAGCGTGGCGGGTCAGCTGCGCAGCGTCGGCTATAAGATGGGCGACTGGCGGGATACCTTGATTATGCAGCGCCCGCTCGGCGATGGCGACTGGACGCTGCCGGAGTAACCCCCCGGCTCGCGCTGCGCTTAGCCGGGCTACGGTACAGCGCGGTTCGGTAGCCCGGATAAGGCGTTTACGCCGTAATCCGGGGAAATGGGGGTTAATCGTTCTGCGCGGTCTGCGCGCCGCCTTTCAGCATCGCATCGGCCATCTGCGCTTCACGCTGCTTTTTATAGCTGAGCGCGGAAGCCGGAACCGGCATCACTTTTCCCGTTTCAATCCACGTTCTCAGGCGGCTGGCGTCGGCGAAGTGGGTATATTTGCCAAACGCATCCATCACCACCAGCGCCACCGGGCGCTGATTAATCACCGTACGCATAATCAGGCAGTGGCCCGCCGCGTTAGTAAAGCCGGTTTTGGTCAGCTGAATATTCCAGTTATCGCGGTAGACCAGATGGTTGGTATTGCGGAACGGCAGCGTATACGCCGGATGGGCGAATGTCGCCATATCTTCTTTGGTGGTGCTCAGCTGGCCAATCAGCGGATACTGCTCGCTGGCGATCAGCAGCTTAGTCAGATCGCGGGCGGTAGAGACGTTATGAATCGACAGACCGGTGGGCTCAACGTAGCGGGTGCGGGTCATCCCCAGCGCCTGCGCCTTGGCGTTCATCGCGCGGATAAAGGCGTCATAGCCGCCCGGATAATGGTGCGCCAGGCTGGCGGCGGCGCGGTTTTCCGACGACATCAGCGCCAGCAGCAGCATATTGCGGCGGCTGATTTGGCTGTTCAGGCGCACCCGTGAATAGATCCCTTTCATTTCAGGCGTCTGGCTGATATCAACGGTCAGCATCTCATCCAGCGGCAGATGGGCATCAAGCACCACCATCGCGGTCATCACCTTGGTGATCGACGCCATCGGGCGAACCAGGTCCGGTTGGCTGGCATAGATGATTTTTTTGCTGGCAAGGTCGACGATCATCGCACTGCCGGAAGCGATATCCGGCTGGGAGGCGGACACCGCCGTGGAGGTTTTAGCCAACGCCTGGGGCGCAAAAGGCACAGCCAGCAGCAACGTCAGGCTGAGCAAAGAAACTCGAAATTTGGTCATCGTGAACATTCTGAAAAGTATTTTTGCACGTTATGAACGTACGCCGCGGCGCTGGGGTGATGACGCCGCTGGCAAAAATCATCATACCTTGTCAGAACGCGAGCTGGCTAATAAGAATCGTGAACAAATGCTGCATTGCCGACATAAAAATCTATTTATGCCGGCAATGAGTTAAATCAGAAGAGCCGATATCCGTATCCCCAGAGAATAACGGTGATCGCCAGCAGCACTTCCAGCACCAGCACCCCTATCGCCAGAGTCGAGCTGGCGAAGCTCAACCCCTCTTCTTTGTTAATCCCCAGGAACGTGGGAATACCGAGATACAGCAGATAGCCGGTGTAAAGCAGCGCGACGGTCCCGACCAGCGCGCACAGCCACACCAGCGGATAGAGCGCCACGAGCCCGCTGAGGAAAAGCGGCGTGGCGACATAGCCGGCGAAAACCATACAGCGCTTAAGGGAAGGCCGCTGCGGATAGCTTCGCGCCATCCACCAGATAACCCGCCCCATCACCGCAACCCCGGCGAGCATCACGGCGTAAAACAGCACCGCCAGGGCCAGCCCGGTCATCAGCGACAGTTTTACCACCGTGCCGTCGCCGAAGTTCCAGCCCAGCTGCGTGGTGCCGATAAAGGCGCAGATAACCGGAACCGCCGCCATGACCAGCACATGGTGCGTATAGTGATGCGAAACGGTTTCGTTTTCGCTTTTAATAACGCTCATCTCTTGATTAGGATGAGAGAAGAGCCCCCAGACATGGTTCATAGCGTCCCCCTTGTCACGGCGTGGTACAGCACTGATCCAAGTATAATTCACCTTGTAGATTATTTTGTGTACAGCGAGAAAAATGCGCTTCCCCCGCATTTTTATCATCAGGGTGTATGATTAAGGGACTGACGTTTTATGGAGTTAATCTTTATATGGATATCAATAACCTGATTTCCCAGTACGGCTACGCGGCGCTGGTCATTGGCAGCGTGGCGGAAGGCGAAACCATCACGCTGCTCGGCGGCGTGGCGGCACATCAGGGATTATTGAAGTTCTGGCTGGTGGTTATCTCGGTCGCCCTAGGGGGGATGATTGGCGATCAGCTGCTTTATTTACTCGGCAGGCGCTTTGGCGGACGGATTCTGCGGCGATTCGCACGCCAGAAAAAGCGGATCCAAAAGGCCCAGCGGATGATCCAGCGTCGCCCCTACCTGTTTGTCATCGGCACCCGCTTTATGTACGGCTTTCGGGTTATCGGCCCGCTGCTGATTGGCGCCAGCCGCCTGCCGCCGAAGGTGTTTCTGCCGCTGAATATTGTCGGCGCGATTATCTGGGCGTTAATTTTTACCACGCTCGGCTATCTCGGCGGGGAAGCGATTGGCCCGTGGCTGCATCATCTGGATGCGCATCTGAAGCACTGGATCTGGCTGATTCTGGCGGTGGTGCTGGTGGTTGCGGCGCACTGGTGGCTAAAGCGCCGCGAGGCAAAGAAGAAAGAGTGACGAGAGTTCCCGGATGGCGGCGTAAACGCCTTATCCGGGCTACAGACTCCACGGACCGCATGGGCCTGTAGCCCGGCTAAGCGCAGCGCGAGCCGGGGAAACAGAACTACTTCGTCGCCTGATGATACCCGCCGCCCAGCGCGGAGGTCAGCTGGATGCTGGCATCAAGCCACTGGCCGTGCAGGCGCAGCGCGGTGACGCGCTCCTGCAGCGCCGGCAGCTTCGCCAGGCTGACGCGCGAGCCGGAAATAATCCCGGCGTTCATCCGCGCCTGCGCCAGCGCGACCATCCGCTGAGCATCTTTTTCAACCTGCTGCTGCTGCTGATTTTTCGCCATCAGCGTTTCCATCTGGCTGGCAGTTTTCGCCACCTGATTAACCGCATCGACCACCGCTTTGTTGTACTTCGCTATCGACAGGCCATTTTGCGCGCTGGCGATATCCAGATTCGCGTTCAGGCGGCCGCTATCAAAGATCGGCAGGGTCAGCCCGGCGGTGACGCCCATCTGCTGGGCAGAGTGGCGGAACAGATCGCTGAGATGCAGGGCATCCTGCTGCAGGAAGGCCATCAGGTTGATATCCGGATAAAACGCGGCTTTCGCGGCATCAACTTCGCTTAATGAAGCCTCGATATACCAGTGCGCGACCTGCAGGTCCGGGCGTCGCGCCAGCAGCTCATAGCCCAGCTGGTTAGGTATTTGCGCGCTGACGGCGGGTAAATCCGCTGGATGAAGATTCAGCGCCTGGCTCTGGCTGTTGGTCAGCGCCATCAGCCGCGCTTCAATCTCCTTCATATTGCCCGCCACGTCGGCGAGCTGCTGATCGGTTTTACTGACGTTAATATCGTTCTCGGCCCCTTCGGCCGAGTTGGTGATCCCGCGTTGATACAGCGCAGTATCCACGGTAACGACATTATTCTGTTCACGCTTCACCTGCGTCAGCACGTTTTTAATGGCCGCTTCGGTCTGCCACTGCCAGTAAAGGCGGGCGACGCTGCCGGCCAGCAGTTCGCGGGTCTGGGCTTCTTCGGCAACCTGAGCTTTGACTTCACCGATGCGCGCTTTAAGCAGCGCGCGGTTTTTACCCCACAGGTCCAGATCCCATCCGGCGGTCAGTCCGAAGGTGCCGTTGGTGTACCACGGCCCGGTATTGCCGTCGGTATCGGTGGCAAACGGCCCCATCAGCCCCTCGGAGGACATTTTCTGCCGTTCAATATCGGCGGAAAAATCCAGGTTCGGTCCCAGGCTGGATTGCGACATCCGTGCCTGCGCTTCCGCCAGCCTGATGCGCTGTTCGGCAATCTGCATGTCCGGCGCATTGGCTAAGGCACGCTGAATCAGGCTATTGAGCTGAGGGTCATGGTAATCCTGCCACCAGTTGCTCTGCGGCCAGCCGTTTTTCACGGCGGCGGGCAGTTCCGTTGCGACGTGGGATGCCGGGGTTTGCTGCTGGAGCGGCTTGCCAGTATCGTGCGATGGCGCGCAGCCCGCCAGCGCGATAACCAGTGGCAGGCCAGCCAACGCGCGTTTGCTCAAAGTCAGGTTCATGAAATCGGTCAGATGATTAAATAAGGTCGGGTATATTAAGCTACTTGCATCCTTGCCGTTTAGTAAAGCGTGTGCCGTAACTATTAGCAGACTAAAAATAAACTTCTCATGGAGTGACAATGAGTCAGAACATCTATGACGATCCCGCTTTTTTTGCCGGATACGCCACCCTCGACCGTTCAGTCAAAGGGCTGGAAGGCGCGCCCGAGTGGCCGACCCTTCAGCAAATGCTTCCGCCGTTATCCGGTTTACGCGTCGTCGATCTTGGCTGCGGCTACGGCTGGTTTTGCCGCTGGGCCCGCGACCAGGGCGCCGCGCAGGTGGACGGGCTGGATCTCTCCAGCCGAATGCTGGAGCGCGCCCGCGAAATGACGGAGGGCGAAGGTATCCGCTATCGCTGCGAAGATCTTCAGACGCTTACCCTGCCCGCCGATAGCTGCGAGCTGGTCTATAGCTCGCTGGCGCTGCACTATCTGCCCGACGTGGCGCCGCTGTTCACCACCGTTTACCGGGCGCTGACGCCCGGCGGCACGCTGCTGTTCTCCGCCGAGCATCCCATCTATACCGCCCCGCCGCGTCAGGGCTGGCAGGTGGATGAGAACGGGCAGAAAAGTTGGCCGGTGAGCCACTACCAGCAGGAGGGCGAGCGCATCAGCAACTGGTTTGCCGACGGGGTGAAAAAGCAGCATCGCAAGCTGTCCAGCTGGATAAACCAGCTGATCGCCGCCGGTTTTATCATCGATCATCTGGATGAGTGGGGACCGACGGCGGAGCAGATTGCCGCTCAGCCGGCGCTGGATGAAGAAAAAGAGCGGCCGATGATTTTTCTCCTGCGCGCGCGCAAGCCGGCGTAATAGGCAAAAAGGCCCGGAAGTTATCCGGGCCATAAGGCTGATGTTAGCTTCGTGCTCAGGGCATTACTCTTTTAAGCTGCCGCCGTTGGTGGCGATTACCTCTTTATACCACCAGAAGCTCTTCTTGCGGCTGCGCGCCAGGGTGCCGTTGCCTTCATCGTCGCGATCGACGTAGATAAAGCCATAGCGTTTGGACATCTCCGCCTTCGACGCGCTCACCAGGTCGATAGGCCCCCAGCTGGTGTAGCCCATCAGCTCAACGCCGTCCTCTATTGCCTCACGAGCCTGCACCAGATGGTCGTTAAGGTAGCTGATCCGGTAATCGTCGTTGATGCTGCCGTCGGCTTCCACCTTATCCTTTGCGCCCAGGCCGTTTTCCACGATAAACAGCGGCTTCTGATAGCGATCCCACAGCACGTTCAGCAGCGTGCGCAGGCCAAGGGGGTCAATCTGCCAGCCCCACTCCGAGCTTGCCAGGTGCGGGTTCGGCACCATGCTGAGAATATTGCCGCGCGATTTTTTGTTCAGCTCTTCGTCGGCGGTCACGCAGCCGGTCATATAGTAGCTGAAGGAGATAAAATCGACGGTCTCTTTCAGGGCTTCGCGATCGGCATCGGCGATCTCAAGGCTAATGCCGTTGTCGCGGAAATAGCGCAGCATATAGCCCGGGTAAGCGCCGCGGCACTGGACATCGCCAAAGAACTGCCAGCTGCGGTTCTGCTGCAGGGTTTCAAAAATATCGTCCGGTTTGCAGCTCAGCGGATACATCAGGCCGCCGAGCAGCATGTTGCCGATTTTGCCCTCAGGCACGATGTCATGGCAGGCCTTAGCCGCCAGCGCGCTCGCCACCAGCTGATGATGAATGGCCTGGTAGACTTCAGCTTTGCTGCTGTCGGCCGGCAGACCGACGCCGGTCATCGGCGCGTGCAGGGACATATTGATTTCATTAAAGGTCAGCCACAGTTTGACCTTCGCCTGGTAGCGCGCAAACACCGTACGGGCGTAGCGTTCGAAGAAGCCAATGACTTTGCGATTGCCCCAGCCGCCGTAGTTTTTCACCAGCGCCCACGGCATCTCATAGTGGGACAGGGTCACCAGCGGAGTAATATTGTGCTTCGCCATTTCATCAAACAGCTTATCGTAAAAGGCCAGCCCGGCTTCGTTTGGCTGCGCCTCATCGCCCTCAGGGAAAATACGCGCCCAGGCAATGGATACGCGCAGGCAGTTAAAGCCCATCTCGGCAAAGAGGCTGATATCCTCCGGATAACGATGGTAAAAATCGATAGCAACATCTTTTATACCGCTATCGCCAGGCACGCGTTCTACGACGTCGCCAAATACGCCGCGCGGCTGGACGTCAGAAGTGGTTAATCCCTTCCCGTCTTCCAGATAAGCGCCTTCAACCTGGTTTGCCGCGGTCGCGCCGCCCCATAAAAACGCCTGTGGGAATGTCTTCATTCATCTCTCTCCTGTGATTAACGGCTTACGGACAACAGCGGCTGACCGGCATCCACCGCGCTGGCGGATACGATGTCGAGAGCACGAAAATCGTCGCTGTTGCTGATAATAATGGGCGTCGCCAGATCGTAACCGGCGTTCAGAATCGCCTGACGGTCAAACTCCAGCAGCAGATCGCCCGCTTTGATTTTGTCGCCCTCTTTAACGTGGGCGGTGAACGGTGCGCCATCGAGCTTGACGGTGTCGATGCCCACGTGGATGAGCAGCTCGATTCCGCTATCGCTCAGCAGACCGATGGCATGTTTCGTCTGAAAAATCGAGGCGACCTCGCCCGAGAACGGCGCAATAACTTTGCCCACTGAGGGGATAATCGCCACGCCCTGGCCAAGTAAACCGCTGGCGAAGGTACTATCGGGAACCTGATCCAACGCCAGTACGCTGCCGGTCATCGGCGCCAGGATGTCGTTTTCCGAGGCCGGAGCCACCACAACGGCCGCCTGTTCAGCGGTGCTGCGCGGCAGCCCGGCGACTAACGTGAGCGCGCAGGCGATAATTAAAGCGGCAACCGTCCCCAGCGCGCCGCCCCACACCGTGGCGTCAATGCCCTGCGGCGGGATCATCTGCGCCAGGGTGAAAATATTACCGAAACCGAAAGAATAGACGTGGCTGTCGCTAAAGCCGACAATCGCGCCGCCGATGGCGCCAGCGACGCAGCCGAAGATAAACGGACGGCGGAGCGGCAGATTCAGCCCATAAATCGCCGGCTCGGTCACGCCGAAGATCCCCGCGGATACCGCCGAGCCCGCCAGCACTTTTTGCCGCGCATCGCGGGTGCGCAGGAAAATCCCCAGCGCGGCGCCAACCTGCCCCATCACCGCCGGCAGCAGCATCGGCATCATCGAATCATGGCCAAGCACGGCAAGGTTGTTAATCATTAACGGTATCAGGCCCCAGTGCAGCCCAAAGATGACGCACACCTGCCACAGCGCCCCCATCGCCGCGCCGGCAAGCCAGGGCGCAACCTGATAGATAAGCTGATAGCCGTTGGCCAGCTGCTGGCTCAGCCAGGTCGCAACCGGGCCGATAATCAGAAACGTGAGCGGGACGACCACGGCCAGGCAAATCGCCGGGGTAAAGAAGTTCTTCATCGACGAGGGCAGTATCGCGTTGCTGCGCCGCTCAATCCAGCAGCTCACCCATGAGGCGAGGATAATCGGGATGACCGATGAACTGTAATTGATAAAGGTCACCGGAATCCCAAGGAAATACTCCGTCGCGGCGTCAGGCACCATACTGGCTTCAAAAGATTGAATCATCAGCGGGTGGGTTAACGCGCCGCCGATCACCATGGTAATAAAGGCGTTGCCGCCAAATTTCTTACCGGCGGTATAGCCGAGAAACAGCGGGAAAAAGAAGAACAGCGCATCGCTGGCGGCAAACCAGATTTTGTAGGTTGCCTGCTGCGTCGTTAACCAGCCGCAAACCACCGCCAGCGCCAGCAGCCCTTTGAGGATCCCCGAGGCCGCCAGGACACCGATAAACGGGGTGAAAATACCGGAAACCACGTCGATAAGCTGGCCGATAATCGACACTTTTTCGCCTTTCACCGCCACCGGCTCGCTGTCATCCGTCAGTCCGGCTTCGCTGCGCACCGCCAGCCAGACATCGTGCACGTGGTTACCGATGACCACCTGAAACTGGCCGCCGCTTTCCACCACCATGATGACGCCAGGATTCGCCTTCAGTCCTTCGGCATCCGCCTTCTTGCTATCTTTGAGCTTAAAACGCAGCCGCGTTGCGCAGTGAACCAGACTCACAATATTCTCTTTGCCACCAACCCGGCTGAGAATATCCTGCGCGAGTGCTTTATATTCCATGCTGTTTTTCCTTACTTCCGCTGCCCGCAGGCATCGTTAACTGAGTATTAAAAATAAAAAAACCCGAGAACAACGCCGTGTAGGCGTTGCGCTCAGGTTTTGCCTGCGTAATGCAGTAACAATCCAGTTGTAGCGCGGGAGCTATGCGCCAGGCCCGATCGGCGCTTAGCGTCCCTCTTTTCTCACCCGCTCAATATGAATGGCGAGAAACATAATTTCTTCCGTCGTCAGCGGCCGCTGGTAGCTCTTTTGCAGGTGCCGCGCGACGGTTTCCGCACACTTCCACGCTTTAGGGTAGTTATCCTTTACCGCGCTGTGCAGCGTCACATCATCATCTTCGACCACCGTTCGCGTCAGCATACGCTGGGCGAAAAACTTGAGATGGGTGACAAAGCGCTGGTAGCTCAGCGACTCTTCGTCGTAGTTCAGCGTCAGCTGATACTTCACCAGCTGCAGGATCTCCTGCATGACCCGGGTGACGTGCATCACTTCCGGCATTTCGCTGTTGAGCTGCGCCGTGACCAGATGCAGGGCGATAAAACCCGCTTCATCTTCGGCCAGTTCAACCCCGAGCCGTTTGGCGATAATCGCCCGCGCTTCCTGCCCTAACTCAAATTCCTTCGGATACAGCCGCTTTATTTCCCACAGCAGCACATTACGAATAGCGATGCCCTTCTTCTGCCGCTCAATCGCAAAGTGGCAGTGGTCGGTCAGGGTAATGTACAAACTATCCTGTAACTTACCGAGACGACCGCGCGCCAGATCGATGATCCGATCGCAGGTCGTCATCACTTCTAATGGTATCTGACTGAGTAATTCACCTAAACGGCCAACCAGTTCATCGCTCTGCAGCGCGAAGACCTTTTCAATTTTACTTTCATCAAGAGAGTCACCAACGCGTTTCTGAAAGGCAAGTCCTCGGCCCATGACCACCTGTTCGCGCTGCTGCTCATCAACAACCACCACTACATTATTATTAAGTACTTTGGCGATTTGCATATGAACCCCAAAAACAAAAAAACCTGACCCCGACGGATGCCAGGAAATCAGGTTTTGCCTGCCGGAGCAGTAACAATCGGTAGTGAGTATTTCACTGTCCGCCGGGTAATCTCAATGGGACAAGCTAAAAAATGTGATGCCGGTCAGATAGTTTAGCTACGCCAGTCGTTAATCGTGCGCGCTATGCTGGTTGAATCCTGTAGGGTGCGTACCGCGCTGAACAGGTCAGCCGCTTCCAGATACTCTTTACGCAAATAGCTCAGCCACTGTTTTATCCGCGCGACGTGATAAAGGCCGGTGTCGCCCTGCTTTTCCAGACGGGTGTATTTTTGCAGCAGTTCGACCACCTGCGGCCAGGGCATACGCGGTTCGTTATATTTTATCACCCGACTCAGGTTTGGAACGTTCAGCGCGCCGCGGCCAATCATCACCGCATCGCAGCCGGTCGCGGCCAGGCAATCCTGGGCGCTTTGCCAGTCCCAGATTTCACCGTTGGCCACCACCGGGATAGTCAGGCGCTGACGGATTTCGCCGATAGCCTGCCAGTCAATGCGTTCCGCTTTATAGCCATCCTCTTTGGTGCGGCCGTGAACCACCAGCTCGCTGGCGCCCGCCTGCTGGACCGCATCGGCAATTTCAAACCGCCGCTCGCCGCTGTCCCAGCCAAGCCGAACTTTTACCGTGACCGGCAGATGGCCGGGAACCGCCTCGCGCATCGCTTTGGCGCCGCGATAGATAAGCTCGGGATCTTTGAGCAGAGTCGCCCCGCCGCCGCTGCCGTTCACCAGTTTTGACGGGCAGCCGCAGTTAAGGTCAACGCCCCAGGAACCGAGTTCGACCGCGCGAGCGGCGTTTTCCGCCAGCCACTGCGGATACTGCCCGAGCAGCTGTACGCGCACGCGGGTGCCGGACGGCGTCAGGCTGTTGTTATGCAGTTCCGGACACAGTCTGTAGAACGATTTTACCGGCAGGAGCTGATCCACCACGCGCAAGAATTCGGTGATGCAGAGATCGTAATCATTTACTTCGGTCAGCAGCTCGCGCACCAGCGAATCGAGCACGCCTTCCATCGGCGCCAGTAATACACGCATATTGTTTTTTCATTGCCCGGAAAAAAGAGGCGCTATGTTAGCGCCTCTGGATGCGGGTTGAAAGGGGCCAAGATCGGTTTTCCCGGCGGCGGCGCTGCTGCTTCCCGGCTTGCGCTGCGCTTAGCCGGGCTACAAGGTCACCTCTGTCTGCGCCCCGGGAAATGCACAACCGCTTAACGTGGTTCCAGGCAGTTATCCTCTTTCCAGCCGTACAGCCACTCGATGCCGCGATAAAACTCGCTCTGGGTCTTGCCTTTCCACAGCAGGTTGCGTACCTGGCGCTCAACGCCGGCGGCGTGATAGACCCGCCCCATTTCACGCGTCGACCAGACGATCCGCGCGGTACGCGGAATACGTACCGACTCATACAGCGCAAAAGCGCGGGCGGCGTCGCCGTCGCACTGCGCCAGGGCTTTACCCAGCGTCACCGCGTCTTCCAGCGCCATACAGGCCCCCTGGGCCATATACTGCGCCACCGGGTGAGCGGCATCGCCAACCAGCGTGATGCGGTCGTTGCCCCATTTCTCTACCGGCTCGCGGTCGGCGGTGGACCAGCGCCGCCAGGAGGTCGGCTTATCCAGCATCTGCCGGGGACGCGGGTGAATGCCTTTAAAGTAGTAGAGCACCTCTTCTTTACTGCCGTCGCGCACGCCCCACTCTTCTTTCTCCCGGCTGTGGAAGGTCACCACCAGATTGTACTGCTTGCCGCCGCGCAGCGGATAATGCACCAGGTGGCAGTGCGGACCCGCCCACAGCACCGGCGCGTTAATGCGCAAATCTTCCGGCATATCGGCGGCGTCGACCACCGCGCGATAGACTACATGGCCGGTCACCCGCGGCGAATCCCCCAGCAGGCTCTGGCGTACCACC
Organism: Klebsiella sp. GW_Kp182; assembly: GCF_040062275.1. Classification (NCBI taxonomy): domain Bacteria; kingdom Pseudomonadati; phylum Pseudomonadota; class Gammaproteobacteria; order Enterobacterales; family Enterobacteriaceae; genus Klebsiella; species Klebsiella sp. GW_Kp182. Next base: position 20,547 of record NZ_JBEAFQ010000003.1, read on the forward strand.
GACTTACCGCCGTCGCAGCCGATCAGAATATCCGCCGTCCAGCTGTTGCCTTTGTCATCGAAAACCGTCACGTCATCGGTGGTCTGGCGGATATCCACCACCTGGGTCGAGGTGCGATACTCCACGGCCGGATGGGTCAGCGCCGCTTCCCAGACGGTGGCGTGGATGTCTACCCGGTGGATCACCGCATACGGCCCGCCAAAATGGTCGCGGAACGCCTGTCCGGTTTCAATATGCACCACCTCTTCGCCGTTTACCGCATCCATCATGGTGATATGGTCGGTAAATACCGCCCGCTGGCGGGCGACTTCGCCGACGCCGAGGCTGTCCAGCGCCGAGAACGCATTTGGGCCAAGCTGGATCCCCGCGCCGATTTCGCCGATTTCATGCGCCTTTTCCAGCAGCATCACTTTGATGCCCTGGCGCGCCAGAGAGAGCGCCGTGGCCGCTCCGCCAATACCACCGCCGACAATAATTGCTCGCATCACTTTTGCCATGTTGCCTCCTAAGCCGGGATCTTATCTTGTTGGTTTTCCGGCGCGGCGGCGATAAACGCCGGTAGCCGGGTGCAGGCGTCATAGACCGCCTGGCAGCGCGGATAGTGGCTGAGATCGCAGCCCATTCTCAGCGCGTTGGCCCACTGCGGTACCAGACAGCAGTCTGCCAGGGTGGGCGCATCGCCCACGCAAAAAACGCCGGATTTCGCGTGGCGCAATAGCTGCTCGACGGCGCTGAATCCCTGCTGGATCCAGTGCGCATACCAGCGCTTTTTCTCCTCTTCGCTTACCTTCAGTTCGTCGCTGAGGTAGCGTAAAACGCGCATGTTGTTTATTGGATGAATATCGCAGGCGATGGCGTAAACGATCTCCAGGACCCGCATCCGCGCGCTGTCCTCCTGGGGCAGCAGCAGCGGCTGCGGATAGTGCCGATCCAGCCAGTCGGCAATCGCCAGCGACTGGCCGAGAGATTCACCATCATCAGTAATCAACGTTGGCACCAGGCCAACCGGATTCAGCCGCCGGTACTCCAGCGCGTTCTGCTGACCGATGCGGATATTGACGCCCACGCTCTGGTAGTCGATGCCTTTCAGCGCCAGCGCGATGCGCACGCGGTAGGAGGCTGAGCTATTGAAAAAACTGTACAGCTTCATCATTCACCTCACACCACGCGCACGGCGATTGGCGTCAGTCCATCTACGTTGCCGGTGATGACATCGCCTTTCACCACCGCGCCGACGCCTTCCGGCGTGCCGGTGAAAATCAGATCGCCGGGCTGCAGCTCAAAGAAGCCGGAAAGATAGCTGATGGTTTCATTGACCGACCAGATCAGGTGACGAATATCGCTGCGCTGATGATCTTCCCCGTTTACCTGCAGCCAAATTCCGGCCTGGTTCACGTCCGCCGTATCCGCTTTATGCAGCGGCGCAATCGGCGCGGAAAGGTCAAAAGCTTTGCCAATCTCCCACGGACGGCCCATCTGGCGCATCTCCATCTGGCGATCGCGGCGGGTCATATCCAGCCCCGTGGCATAGCCCCAGATATACTCATGGGCCTGCTCCAGCGGGATATCGCTTCCCCGCTTGCCAATCGCCACCACCAGTTCAATTTCGTAGTGATAGTTGTCGGTTTGCGTCGGATACGGTAACTCCAGCGTCTCTCCCGCAGCGACGGGCACCACCGCATCGGCTGGCTTACAGAAGAAAAACGGCGGTTCGCGATCCGGGTCAAAGCCCATTTCACGCGCGTGAGCGGCGTAGTTGCGGCCCACGCAGTAAACGCGGCGCACCGGGAACTGCTCATCGCTGCCGACAACCGGAACGCTAATCGGGGCCTGGGGTGCAAAAACGTATTGAGTCATGATGGATTCCTTATTCTTCATTTTTAATAACGCGCTTCGCGGAACAGGCCGAGCGCTTCCTGCACGGGACGGTCCGAAAAGCTGAATAACACGGTATCTTCGGCAGAGTTAAAAGAGACGGCGTGCCAGGTCGGCACCACGAAGATATCTTTTGCCTGGAAGGCGAAGGTCTGTTCGCCAATGGTGACCTGGCCGCTACCTTCCACCACGTGATAGATAGTGCTGTCGGTGGTTTTCGCCGCGCGTGAGGTAAACCCTTTCGGTAACAGCTGCAGGAAGGCGCCCATCGACGGCATCGGGTAGCCGCCGGTAACCGGGTTAACGTAGCGCATTTTATAGCCGTCCCACTCGTCGGCATCGCCCATACGCGTCAGGTCGTGCAGCGCTTCGCGGCTGCGGTCGTAGCGATAGTTAAAGATGGGCGAAGAGTTACCGACCTGATGGCGCAGCGGCAGCATATTGGCGGCGTAGCGCGGCAGGTAGTCTCCCTCTTTGCGGGTCACCGGCTGCTGATCTTCCGGGTAATCCTCAGCGAAGCCGCAGCCCAGATAGTTCACCAGCGGCAGGTCGAGGCCGTCGAGCCAGACCACCGGCTCATTGCCGGGATTGCCGTGATCGTGCCAGCGCCACTGCGGCGTCAGAATAAAGTCACCGGCGCGCATGGCGGTGCGTTCGCCATCGACGGCGGTAAATGCCCCTTCACCTTCAACCACAAAGCGCAGAGCAGACTGGTTATGACGATGGCTTGGCGCCACCTCGCCGGGCATGATCAGCTGTAATCCGGCGTACAGCGAGGAGGTAATCGATGACTGTCCGCGCAGCGCCGGGTTCTCCAGCACCAGCACGCGGCGTATCGCCTCTTTCGCGCCAATCAGCTCGCCGCTTTTCATCAGCAGCGGACGAATCTCCTGATAGTTCCAGTAGGCCGGGGCGCAGGTGGCGTTCGGCGTTTTCGGCACCAGGTGGTGCAGGGATTCCCAAAGCGGCGTCAGGTTTTGGCCGGAAATATGCTGATAGTACTGCTGACGGTCTTTATTGATTTCCATTGAAGATTGAGTCATGAGCGTTCTCCTTATTTATTCACGATGCCAGCAGAAGGCAACGCGGCAGGTACAGATGTTGGGTTGCGGACGGCAAGCGTCAGCAGGACAAGCATCACGGCGCTAACGACGGCCGGTACTGCGATAACAAAAAACAGGGTGTCAAAAGAGAAATTCATCGCCATCATCACGCCGCCGGAGAGCGAGCCGACGATGGCGCCGCAGCGGCCGACCGCGTTTGACCAGCTCACCCCGGTCGCGCGGCTTTGGGTGGGATACAGCGTAGCGGTTAGCGCATTCAGCCCCACCTGCGAGCCGCTGATGCCAATCCCGGTGCCGAAAATCGCCAGCGCCATCAGCCACAGGCCGTTCTCGCTCAGGCCAATCATGACGATACAGACCGCCCCCAGGCCGTAGCTCAGCGCCAGCACCCGATACGGGTTGTAGCGATCCATCAGCGCGCCGAGCAGCAGCGCGCCAAAGGTGCCGCCAATCTGGAAGGCGGCGGTGACCCACGAAGCGTGCTGTAAATCAATCCCGCGGTGGTTAAGCAGCGTCGGCATCCAGCTGGAGAGCAGATAGATAATCAGCAGGCTCATAAAGAACACCACCCATAGCATTAAGGTGATGGCCAGCTGGCGACCGGCGAACAGCTGGCTGATGCTGCCCTTCGCCCCTGCGGCAGGCTCATCAAGCCAGAAATGGGTATCGGTATAGCGTTCGCCGGTTATTGCACTAACGTTTTTGGCAATCACCGCCTGCGGGAGCTGGCGACGGATCTGCCAGCGCGGAGATTCGGGAAGCAGCGGTATCAGCGCCACCGCCAGCAGCAGCGGCAAAACGCCGCCCAGCACCAGAATACCGTGCCAGCCAATCAGCGGGACCAGCTGCGCGCTGACCACGCCGCCGAAGGCCGAGCCGAGGGTGAATCCACAAAACATCAGGGTCACCAGCGCCCCGCGCCGCCGGGCGGGCAGATATTCCGAGGTCATGGTAATGGTATTAGGCATCGCGCCACCGAGGCCGAGACCGGTCAGAAAACGCAGGAACACCAGCATCTGTAGATCGGGGGCAAACGCGGAAAGCAGGCTGAACAGGCCGAACAGCGCGACGCAGAACTCAATCACCCGTTTGCGGCCAAAGCGGTCGGAGAGCGGACCGCAGAGCAGCGCCCCGGCGGTCAGGCCCAGCAAGCCTGCGCCAAATAGCGGCGCGAGGTCACCGGCGGTTAATTGCCAGTGGCTGCGGATATCCGGCGCAATAAAACCAATCGCGGCGGTATCGAAGCCATCAAGCATCACCACCAGGAAACAGCAGATAATCACGCGCCACTGCCGGGCGCCGACCGGCGCAGCGTTGAGTAGTTTTTGTAGTTCAAGTCGTTGAGTCATGATTATGCCTCAGAGCAGGTAGGGGTAGATGTTGTATTTATTTCTTTTATGTTGCGAGTTTGTAACCCTGGCAATGAAATGTACAATGGTATTTCGGGCATAGACATAACCTGGAGGTTATCGCTGATGGCAGACTGGACGCAGAAACTGAAGCTGCACCATTTACAGATGCTGGTGGCGCTGGGGGAGCAAGGCAATCTCACGCAGGTGGCGAAAATGATGAACATTACTCAGCCCGCGCTCTCCAAATGGCTCAGCCAGTTTGAAGACGAAGTCGGCATGGTTTTGTTCGAACGCCACAGCAAAGGTCTGCGCCCGACCGAAGGCGGAAAGCTGCTGCTTCAGCACGCCCAGCGGCTGATTAACGATATGTCGCGTTCGCAGTATGAAATCGAGCGTTTTAAACAGGGCGGACAGGTGGGCAGCCTGATGATCGGCTGTTCGCCGGTGGCGACCGACTGCGTCTCACAGGCGATCCTCGAACTGCTGAAAGAGATGCCGACCCTGCACCTGAATATCGAAGAGAAAGTGATGACGCCGCTGCTTAACGACCTGCTCGCCGGGGTGGTGGATGTCGTCGTCGGGCGCGTCGGCGGGCGGGCGCTGGAGCTGCCGCTGAGCTACCGGGTGCTCTACACCGAACCGGTCTGCTTTGTCGCTCGTCCCGATCACCCGCTGGCCCAGAAATCGCGATTAAGCTGGGCCGACCTCTCTCCGTGGCGCTGGATCGTCTGGCCCACCGGCACGCCAATTCGCCTGAGCATCGACAACGCGCTGGTGGATAACGGCGTGATGCTGCCGGAAAACACCATTGAGTCCGCCTCGATGAACGTCACCAGCAATCTGCTGCAGAGCAGCGATATGGTCTCGATTCTCTCATTGCGCCTGGCGCAGCGCTACGCGGCCCAGCACCAGCTGGCGATTCTTAATTTGCCGCGCATTGAACAAAAAGGTAGCGTTGGGGTGTTCTGGCGAAAAAGTGAAACACCGTCGTTGGCGCTGAGCCGGTTTCTGCACTGCCTGTCGCTGCAATCTACACTCTGATAGCCGTCCGTTTTGCTGTTCCCCGTCTCTATTGCAGGTATGCGTAGAATTCATGATGTGATCGGTAGCACATTTTTGGCTTTAATTGTATGATGAATGCGGTTCATCAAGGGTTATTACCATGAGTAAATCACTGATTATTGTCTGGCAGTATCTGCGCGCTTTCGTGCTCATCTACGCCTGCCTGTATGCGGGCATTTTTCTCTCTTCGCTACTGCCGATCGCTATTCCCGGCAGCATTATTGGCATGCTGATTCTGTTTTTTCTGCTGGCGCTGCAGATCATGCCGCCACAGTGGGTCAACCCCGGCTGCAACATTCTGATTCGCTATATGGCGCTGCTATTTGTGCCTATCGGCGTCGGCGTCATGCAGTACTGGGATTTACTGCGCGCGCAGTTTGGCCCGGTGGTGGTCTCCTGCGCGATAAGCACGCTGGTGGTCTTTTTAGTGGTCAGCTGGAGTTCACACCTGGTTCACGGTGAGCGCAAAGTGGTTGGGCAAAAAGGAAGTGAAAAATGATCCATGAAATCTGGTGGTCGCTGCCGTTAACCCTGGCCGTCTTTTTCCTTGCCCGCAGGCTGGCGGCGCGGTTTAAATTTCCGCTTCTCAACCCGCTGCTGGTCGCGATGGTGGTGCTGATACCTTTTCTGCTGATTACCGGCATCTCCTACGAGCGCTATTTCCAGGGCAGCAAAATTCTTAACGACCTGCTGCAGCCGGCGGTGGTGGCGTTGGCCTTTCCTTTGTATGAGCAGCTGCACCAAATCCGCGCCCGCTGGAAGTCAATCATCACCATCTGCTTTATCGGCAGCGTGGTGGCGATGGTCACCGGCACTACCGTTGCCCTGATGATGGGCGCAACCCCGCAGATTGCCGCCTCTATTTTGCCGAAATCGGTGACGACGCCGATTGCCATGGCGGTGAGCAGCAGCATTGGCGGGATCCCGGCGATCAGCGCGGTCTGCGTTATTTTCGTCGGCATTCTCGGCGCGGTCTTTGGCCACACCCTGCTGAATGTGATGCGCATCCGCACCAAGGCCTCGCGCGGGCTGTCGATGGGTACCGCATCCCACGCCCTGGGGACCGCCCGCTGCGCTGAGCTCGACTATCAGGAAGGGGCGTTCAGCTCGCTGGCGCTGGTGCTTTGCGGGATTATTACCTCGCTGGTCGCGCCGTTTTTGTTTCCGCTCATTTTAGCAGTGGTTGGGTAAATGTGATTTAAGTCACATTTTTAAATGCAACACGAATTAGTTGCAATGACAATGAGATGTTTATCACATATACAGGTTGTAACCACCCGTACACTAGATTTCCATTACATTGTTATGAGGCAACGCCATGCACCCACGTTTTCAAGCTGTTCTTCCCCAACTGGCGGCGGACCTGCAAGCGGCCATCGCCCCGATGCTGGCCGACCCGCATTTCCCGGCCCTGCTGAATGCAGACCAGGTGGCAGCGCTGCAAAGCGCGACGGGGCTGGATGAAGACGCGCTGGCCTTTGCTTTGCTGCCGCTGGCGGCGGCCTGCGCGCGGGCCGATCTGTCGCATTTTAACGTCGGCGCGATTGCCCGCGGCATCAGCGGTACCTGGTACTTCGGCGGCAATATGGAATTTCTCGGCGCCACCATGCAGCAAACCGTGCACGCCGAACAAAGCGCCATCAGCCACGCCTGGCTGCGCGGCGAAAAATCCCTGCGGGCGATTACCGTGAACTATACCCCCTGCGGCCACTGTCGTCAGTTTATGAACGAACTGAACAGCGGCCTGTCGCTGCGCATCCACCTTCCCGGGCGCGAAGCGCATTCGCTGCAGCACTATTTGCCGGACGCTTTCGGCCCGAAAGATCTGGACATAAAAACCCTGCTGATGGATGAGCAGGACCACGGCTTCCCGCTCAGCGGCGACGCGCTGGCTCAGGCGGCGATTCAGGCGGCCAACCGTTGCCATATGCCTTACAGCAACTCACCATCCGGCGTTGCGCTGGAGCTGAAAGACGGTACTCTTTTCACCGGTAGCTATGCCGAAAACGCCGCCTTTAACCCGACGCTGCCCCCGCTGCAGGGTGCGCTGAATCTGCTGAGCCTCAACGGATACGATTACCCGGATATCCAGCGCGCGATCCTGGCCGAGAAGGCCGATGCGGCGCTTATCCAGTGGGATGCCACCGCGGCGACGCTGAAGGCGCTGGGCTGCCATAATATCGATCGCGTACTGTTAGGTTAGTCACATTCTGCGGGCCAAACGGCCCGCGCTGTTGAAAATCCCCGCAATTAAACGACGGTTTCTTGCGCTTGCCCGACGGGTAAAGTAGCCTGAAGCTTCCTTCGTCCACTATTGAGCCAGGTCCATGTTAAAGCGTGTGTTATACAGCCTGTTAGTCCTGTTCGGCTTGCTGCTGTTAACCGTGTTGGGACTCGACCGCTGGATGAGCTGGAAAACCTCTCCCTATATTTACGATGAGCTACAGGACCTGCCCTACCGCCAGGTCGGCGTCGTGCTCGGTACCGCCAAGTACTACCGTACCGGGGTTATCAACCAATATTATCGTTACCGGATTCAGGGCGCGCTGAACGCCTACAATAGCGGCAAGGTGAACTACCTGCTGCTCAGCGGCGATAACGCACTGCAAAGCTATAACGAGCCGATGACCATGCGCCGCGATTTAATTAAAGCCGGCGTCGATCCGGCGGATATTGTGCTGGACTATGCGGGTTTCCGTACGCTCGATTCGATTGTCCGCACCCGTAAAGTCTTCGATACTAACGACTTTATTATTATTACCCAACGCTTCCACTGCGAGCGCGCGCTGTTTATTGCCCTGCATATGGGGATTCAGGCGCAGTGCTACGCGGTGCCGTCGCCGAAGGACATGTGGAGCGTTCGCCTGCGCGAGTTCGGCGCCCGCTTCGGCGCGCTGGCGGATCTCTATATTTTTAAACGCGAACCGCGCTTTTTAGGCCCGCTGATCCCGATTCCCGCGCTGCAGGAAGTTCCCGACGGCGCGCAGTCCTATCCGGCGGTCACGCCGCAGCAGCTGCTGGAGCTGCAGAAAAAAGAGAAGTAAAGCCTCCATAAAGTGAGCGTGATAACTGGCGTCTTATCGAGCGGGAATACTTTTCTGATTACGCGAGTGAGTATCGGGATACTGAGGATAGATACCCTGAATAATTCGAGTGGCAGGAAGGCGGCAAATTATCATCCAGAAAATGCAAAAGGCAGACGCCTGAACTGACGCCTGCCTTCATTCACTACTCGTTACTTCTTCCGCGCATACTTAAGCGAATCCAGCGCCACGGCGAAGATGATAATCGCCCCTTTGATAATGTACTGCCAGTACGGGTTCACGCCGATATAGGTCAGACCGTAGTTGATGACGGTGAAGATTATCACCCCGGTCACCACGCCAAATACGGTACCGACGCCGCCGCTGAACGATACGCCGCCGACCACGCAGGCGGCAATCGCATCCAGTTCATACATAAAGCCAAGGTTGTTGGTCGCCGAACCGATACGTCCGGCTTCCAGCAGCCCGCCGAACGCGTAGAACACGCCGGAGAGCGCATAAATCATCAGCAGGTTCAGGGCGACGTTGACGCCGGAGACCTTCGCCGCTTCCGGGTTACCGCCGATAGCAAAAATGTTTTTACCAAAGCGGGTCTTGTTCCACAGGATCCATACGAAGAACACGGCAATCAGCGCATAGAAGGTGATATACGACAGGCGGAATGAGCCCAGCGCCACAAACCCCTGGGCAAACTGCGAGAAGTGGCTATCGAAGCCGGAAATCGGCGACGCGCCAACAAAGTCGTAATACAGGGAGTTGATACCGTAAACGATGATCATCGTGCCGAGGGTGGTGATAAACGGCGTCACGTTCAGGTAAGCGATGATAATACCGTTGATAAGACCAATGACCGCGCCGATCGCGCACACCAGCAGGATAACCAGCGGGATCGGCATCGTGGCCATCTCCGGGAACACCTTATTGGCATTGTCCACCGCCTGCAGCATCGTGGCGGCGATAACCGCCGCCAGGCCGACCTGGCGTCCGGCTGAAAGGTCGGTTCCCTGGGTGACAATAAGTCCGGCCACGCCGAGAGCGATAATAATACGCACCGAAGACTGGGTCAGAATATTACTTAAGTTCAGCAAACTTAAGAAAGTCGGATCCTGGAAAATAATAATGGCCAGCAATACTAAAAGAACCACGTAAATCCCACCTTCTTTCAAATAGGTGAGAAAACTCTTTTTATTTAACGCACTCATGAGGAGCCCCTGATCTTAAAGGTGCAACGACGCAAGACGGAGAATTTCGTTTTGCGTGGTGGTTTTAGTCTCAACAATTCCGGCAACAAGACCATTGCTCATTACCAGAATACGGTCAGTAATACCCAGCAGCTCCGGCATCTCGGAGGAAATAATAATGATTCCTTTGTCTTTTTTTGCCAGCTCGGCGATCAGCTGGTAAATTTCGAACTTCGCCCCAACGTCAATGCCGCGCGTGGGTTCATCGAGCATCAGAATTTCCGGCTGGGTCAATAACCAGCGACCGATAATCACTTTTTGTTGGTTACCACCGGACAGCGAACCAATTTGCGTGTGCTGCCCCGGGGTTTTCACGCGCATCGAATCAATCACCCATTGGGTATCGCTTTTCATGCGTGAATTATCCAGCAATCCGACCTTATTCTTGTATTTCTTAATATTGGAGATCAGCGAGTTAAAACCGATATCCAGGTAGGCATAAATTCCCGTCGAACGGCGCTCTTCGGTCACCAGCGCAAAGCCATGGTTGATGGCTTCATTGGCATTATGGTTATTAATCTTCTTACCGTGCAGCTTGATCGTCCCGCCGGCCTTCTCGCGAATACCAAATAACGTCTCCACGATATCGGTACGTTTCGCGCCAACCAGTCCGGCAATCCCCAGGATTTCGCCTTTGTGCAGATCGAAAGAGACATCGCGAATCGATGGCTGGCGCAGTGAGGTTAAATTGCGCACCTCAAGAATTACCTCACCCGGCTTATTCTCCTTGTTCGGGAAGCGCTGATTGAGGGAGCGGCCCACCATCATCGCGATGATCTTATCCATATCCAGCCCTTCCAGCGGCTGGGTGGCAATCCACTGGCCGTCGCGCAGGATGGTAATTTCATCGCACAGCTGGAAGATCTCTTCCATTTTGTGGGAAATATAGACTATGCCGCAGCCGCGCTCTTTCAGCTTGCGGATAATTTTAAACAGATGGTTGACCTCTTTTTCGGTTAACGAAGAAGTCGGCTCATCCATAATCACAATTTTGGCGTTATAGGAAAATGCCTTCGCAATTTCAATCATCTGCATTTGCGATACCGATAGCGTTCCGACGCGAGCGCGCGGGTCGATATCAATATCCAGCTCATCGAAAATCGCTTTGGTATCACGATACATTTTGTCCTGATCGACAAACATGCCTTTGGTGGGATAACGCCCCAGCCACATGTTGTCCATTACCGAACGTTGCAATACCAGGTTTAATTCCTGATGAACCATTGAAATACCGTTCTCCAGGGCTTCTTTTGCCGAATGGAAATCGATCTCTTGTCCCTGAAAAAGAATACTGCCGGAATCTTTTTGATAGATTCCAAATAGGCATTTTAATAATGTAGATTTGCCCGCGCCGTTCTCCCCCATTAACGCGTGAATAGAGTGGGGACGAACCTTGAGGTTCACATTATCGAGAGCCTTGACGCCAGGAAACGATTTGTTGATGTTACTCATTTCCAACAAATATTCGCCTGACCGTTCGCTATTATTGCTGACCATAGTTATACCTGGCTGCGTGCGTGCATACCCCAGCCGACGCATTAACGACGAGCCGGGACGGGTTCTGTATCAGGAATAATCGGGCGTACAAGCGCGTACGCCCGCAGCTTATTAAGCGATTACTTACCGATAAATTCGCTCAGATTATCTTTATCAACGCCAACGTACGGTACGCGGACAATCTTATTATCAATTTTCCATTGAGTACCGGCAGCCGGTTCTTTACCATCGGCCAGGTTTTTCGCCAGATCGAAGGTGGCTTTCGCCTGATTGTTGGCATCGTTCAGTACGGTACCCGCCATGGCGCCGGATTTCACCAGCGCCAGCGCTTCAGGCAGCGCATCGACGCCGAATACCGGAATGCTGCTCTTATTGTGCGCTTTCAGCGCTTCTACCGCGCCCATGGCCATCGCATCGTTGTTAGCGATGACGACTTCAATTTTGTTGGCATTCGGGCCAGACAGCCAGGCATCCATCTTATCTTTCGCCTGAGCGGTATCCCACATGGCGGTATCTAACGCCAGTTGCTGAGTTTTGAAGCCTTTATCGTTCAGCTCTTTAATAACGTAGGTGGTACGCGCTTCCGCATCCGGATGGCCCGGCTCGCCCTTCAGCAGGACAAACTGAATCTGGCCGTCTTTATTCAGATCCCAGTTCGGGTTCGCTTTCCAGTGCTTGGCAATCAGGTCACCCTGAATCACGCCGGACTCTTTTGAGTCGGTACCGACGTAGTACGCTTTATCGTAGCTATCCAGCGCCTTGCGGGAAGGTTCTTTGTTAAAGAACACCACCGGCACGTTCTGGCCACGCGCTTTATCGATGACCGTCCCCGCCGCCGCCGGGTCAACCAGGTTAATCGCCAGCGCCTTCACCCCTTTTGCCAGCAGGACGTCAATCTGATCGTTCTGCTTGGACTGGTCGTTTTGCGAGTCATTCATCAGCAGCTGAACATCCGGCGCTGATTTGCCATCTTTTTCAATTGCCTTACGTACCACCGACATAAAGTTGTCGTCGTATTTATAAATCGTCACGCCGATACGGGTATCTGCTGCGTGAGCCGCGGCGCCAAATAACATGCTAGCCATTACAGCAGACAGGGTTAACACCTTCTTATTCATGGAATCTCCGGTTTTATTATGCAGGGTCTTTGGTGTGAAAATGGCTGGCGAGCGTTACATTTATGTTACTGCACAGCGACATTCACGACTGTAATTCTGTCTTCCGTGTAGGGTAACGCTCCTGAAAAACGGCTTTATTAATCGTTTAACCGCCGATTACTGCTGTAAAAGTGATTAATCACCGTGACATAGTATGTTCAGACTTGTAAACGCAGCAATCATAGTCAGCTTAATGTTAACAAACTGTGAAATCACTCACATATTGAAAGCGGTTACATCAGGCAGATAATTAGTTAGTGATCGGCCCCACAATTTGCCTCTGCGCCACCGAATGTCGGCGCACCAGCGTCGGCATAAAGCAGTGGCTGGCGTCACGATCCAGCTTTCCCGCCGCGCCCTGTAGCGCCAGCTCTGTCGCCAGTTTCGCCATCGACATAATCGGATAACGGACCGTCGTCAGCTGCGGGTCGGTGTAACGGGAAATGGGGATATCATCAAAACCGATCAGCGAAAGATGCTGCGGTACGGCAATGCCGTTATCTTTAAGCGTCGTGAGCGCGCCGGCCGCCATACTGTCGTTGTAGGCGAAAACCGCGCTCAGACCGAGGTTGCGCCCCAGCAGTTCGACCATCGCCGCCTCACCGCCCTGCATATCCGGCGACCCGGATCCCACCCAGCTTTCGGGAGCGACAATGCCGTGTTCATGTAACGCCCTTAACCACCCTTCTCGCCGTAAATCATCATCTTCAATGCCGTGATTGGAAGAGAGGTAGCCGATGCGCTGGTGACCATGATTGAGCAGCATGCGGGTCGCCATCAGCGCGCCGCTGACGTTATCCAGCCCAACGCAGCGGTGGGCATATCCCGGCACGATGCGGTTAATCAGCACCATTCCCGGCATATGCTCCATAAAATCCCCCAGCTCCGCGTCGCTCAGCGCTTTAGAGTGGACGATCAGCGCTGAACAGCGCTGGCGAATCAGCACCTCAATGGCGTTACGCTCTTTTTCCGCTTCATGATAGCTGTTGCCGATAAGCACATATTTCTGATGCTGCTGGGCGACGGTATCAACCGCTTTGACCAGCGCGCCAAAAAAGGCGTCCGACACGTCCATCACGACCACGCCGATGGTATCGCTGACCTGCGTCGCCAGCGCCTGCGCGTTGGCGTTCGGCCGATAGCCCAACAGCGTTACCGCCTTCATTACCGCTTCTCGCGTATCCGGGCTCACCAGCGCGCTGTTATTCAGCACGCGCGAAACCGTCGCGACGGAAACACCCGCCTGGCGGGCGACATCACGAATGGTGATCATACTCACCGACCTGTAGAGCATTGCAGTACGTCACACTCACCTCCTGTGTTCAGCAAGGAGGCTATTCTGGCAGCGACGTGCCGTACGCTACGTGAGTGAAGTCACAGGGATGGAAACGGTTACATCCATTTTGTTAATGATTGTGATCCAGATCGTTATCTGGATGTATCTTTTAATGATGTCCCCGACGCACGCAGGGTGAATTGACGCCATAGCCACTCAACGGGCCCCTGGCGGAAATGACGTAGCCAAAACCACGAGAAGAGAAGATTAACCGCCCATACGGCCGGTACGAAGGCTAACAGCTGTAAGCGGTCATACTTCATAAACAGGCCGAAGCGGTAGAACAGGGTAGTGCAAATCAGGGTCTGCAGCAGATAGTTGGTTAGCGCCATGCGCCCGACGCAGGCAATCGCCCCCACCAGACGACTCTGACACAGCTGCGGCCAGAAGCCCCAGGCCAGCGCCGCGTAGCCGATGGTTTGCAGCGGCGCGCCCAGCTCCCGCGGCGCCTGTAGCAAAAATGCGCACCAGCGGTAGTCCCAGCCAAGATGCCACTGGGCAATAATCGAGGGCAAGTTGACCGCCATTCCGGCCGCAATCAGCAGCCCGCCGGTACGCCGATAGTGGCGAAGGCTGAACTGCCCTTTGAGCCAGCCGCTGCGCATCAGCGCGGCGCCCATCAGCATCATACCGGCCAGCTGCCAGCCGTACTGCGCGCCCAGCGCCAGCAGGTTATCCGACAGCATATCCGCACGATTGCTCACCGCTTCAAAGCCGCCTTTTAGCTTCCAGTACTGCTCGTACTGCAAATTTGCCGCGTCCGGCAGCCACGAACGATTGGGCGTATTGCCGGAAATCAATCCCAGCAATAGCAGTACCGCCACGCCGATAACGTACAGCACCACGCCGGTATTAAACAGCGATTTGACATCGTGCGCGTCGCGCACCATCCGCCAGCCCACCAGCCCGACCAGCGCATAGGCCAGCAGAATATCGCCGTCCCAGAAAAACAGTCCGTGAATAAAGCCAAGCAGCGCCAGCAGCGTCAGGCGCGACTGGATCCAGCGCTTCCCGCGCGGCAGCAGAAGCTGAAGTCCGGCGCCAAACAGCAGGGCGAAGAGGGTCAGGAATTTGACCTGCGCCAGCAGATCGAGAATCGCCCAGGTCCAGGCGTCGCTGGCGGAAATGTTCCCGGACCACGCCGGGTTGAGGTAAGCGGCCTTCGGTAAACCGAAGGCGCTGATATTCAGTAGCAGGATACCGAGGATGGCGACGCCGCGGACAAAGTCCAGCGTGACATTTCTCTCCATGTACCCTGCTCCGTTTTAGTTGTGGTGACGTACGGCGCGCAGGAACTCCTGGCGGGTATTCTGGCTGGATTTAAACAGGCCGCCCAGCGACGTGGTGGTGGTGGCGCTGGTCGCATCGCGAATGCCGCGCGCTTTCACGCAGTAGTGCACCGCATCGATGGAAACCGCGACGTTGCTGGTCCCCAGCAGCGTTTGCAGCGCGGTGAGGATCTGCTGCGTCAGCCGCTCCTGCACCTGCGGACGCTGGGAGAAGAACTGCACGATACGGTTAATTTTCGACAGGCCAATCACCGAATCTTTCGGGATATAGGCCACCGTGGCTTTGCCGTCAATGGTCACAAAATGGTGTTCACAGGTGCTGGTCAGGGTGATATCGCGCACGGTCACCATTTCATCAACCTGCATCTTATTTTCGATGACGGTGATTTTGGGGAACCGGGCGTAGTCCAGTCCGGAGAAGATCTCATCGACGTACATTTTGGCGATGCGATGCGGGGTCTCCATCAGGCTGTCATCACTTAGATCAAGGTTTAACAGCTGCATAATCTCGGTCATGTGTCCGGCGATCAGACGCTTGCGAGTTTCATTATCAATTTCTTGTACTGGCGGACGCAGCGGCGTCTCCAGCCCACGAGCGACCAGCGCTTCATGAACGAGTATGGCTTCTTTACTCAGTGATGACATTTTTGTTCTCCTGCAGGTGTGGCGCTCTTTGCTCTTCTGAGGGCAAAGTTTGTATTCATTGTGCGTGAGGTGACGCACAGAATCCAGTAGCCGCATCGATAATTGTTGAAATTGGCGTCACCTCTCGTTCCACGCCGCCAGACCAGCGCACTACGATGCGTCACGCAACGCCCTGCTCACCTTGCCGCAACCAAGCCAATCGCCGACCCATAGCGCGACGCCTGCCGCTGCGGCAAGGTCAGCATGTTGGTTAAAAGTTGCATTAATGATGCAATACGTTCCGAAAAGGAGGAAGTGAAAGTTACTCACGAGGGCATGAAATATCTGTATTATGGAAAATTACGCCTGAGACACTTAAGGAGCCCTGCATGGAACTGCTCGAAGAGCACCGCTGTTTTGAAGGTCGGCAGCAACGCTGGCGGCACGACTCCGCAACGCTGAACTGCGCAATGACCTTCAGCATCTTTTTACCTCCCGCCGCCGCTGACGCGCCGCCGCCGGTTCTCTACTGGCTCTCCGGCCTGACCTGCAACGATGAAAACTTCACCACCAAAGCGGGCGCTCAGCGCGTCGCCGCCGAACTGGGCATTGCGCTGGTGATGCCGGACACCAGTCCGCGCGGTGATAACGTTGCCGACGATAGCGCTTACGATCTGGGGAAAGGCGCTGGCTTTTATCTCAATGCCACCCAGGCGCCGTGGTCCACGCATTTCCGCATGTACGATTACCTTCGCGACGAGCTGCCGCAGCTGATTGCCCGCGAGTTTAATCTCAGCGGCCGCTGCGCCATCAGCGGGCATTCCATGGGCGGCCACGGCGCGCTGGTGATGGCGCTGAAGAATCCGGGCCGCTTCGTCAGCGTTTCCGCGTTCGCGCCTATCGTTAACCCGACCCAGGTTCCCTGGGGCAAAAAAGCGTTTACCGCCTATCTGGGAGCGGATGAAGCGGCCTGGCAGGCCTGGGACAGCTGCGCGTTAATGCAGGCCAGCAGCGAGTCAGATGCGATTCCAACCCTGATTGACCAGGGTGACAGCGATACATTCCTCGCCGAACAGCTGCAGCCGGCGGTGCTGGCGGAAACCGCGCGTCAGAAAAGCTGGCCGTTAACCCTGCGTATTCAGCCCGGTTACGATCACAGCTACTACTTTATCGCCTCATTTATTGAGGACCACCTGCGTTTCCATGCCCGGCACCTCTTCTCCTGATCCTTTCAATGCGTCGTGAAGCACCTTCCCGGCGCATTGATACGCAAAATGCCTCATCATCCAATAGTCATAAAAACTAATATATACAGAGAGATAGTGTATTTTCCGTCGTCGGGGGGTATGATTTTTGGCGGCGCTTGAGGCTTTCGCCTCAGAGCAGGATTGAGTTTTACCGTTGTGCTGAGGCAGAAAGAAGAAAGCCCCGAAGGTAATGTAATCACCCACGAGGCTGTCCCGATGCCTAGACAACATCAGGTTAGTCTCTTACCCGCCGTAAGGCAAGGAGAACAAACCATGAAGGTACCGCCCAACGTCCCGATCTGGTGTCTGCTCATCGTGTGTATCACGCTATTAGCGTTCACCCTGATGGTAAGAAAATCGCTTTGCGAAATTCGCTACCGCGATACGAACAGGGAGGTAGCTGCTTTTATGGCTTACGAATCCGGTAAGTAGCCACCTGGAGCGGTGGGTTCGCCCACCGCTTTTCCGTCTGGCTTCACCCTGAGCGCCTTTAGCGAGGGCTGGCAGGGAAATCTGCCAGCCCTCTTTTATCGCCCGGTCAGAAGCGGTAATCGACGGCCATAAAGTAGCGGCGGCCTTCTTCCGTATAGCTATAGTCGTCGCGGCTCAGATCCTTATCGCCCACGTTGAGTACCCCGGAGCGCAGCTTGACGTTTTTGGTGACGTTCCAGGCCGCGCCGATATCAAACATAGTGTAGCCGCCGGGCGTTTTGCCCGTCGCGCTGACCGAACGCTGTTCGCCGGTATAGTTGGCGGTGACGTAGAAGGACCAGTCGTCCAGCGGTTTCCAGTCGAGGGTACCGTTAGCGGTATGGAACGGCAGCGTTTGCAGCGGTTTATCGCCGCCGTTACTCAGGTCGCGACCATCGTTGTAGGTGTAGTTTACCGTCAGCTTCCATTCGTCGCCGAACGGCACCTTCAATTCAGTTTCTACCCCTTTGATACGCGCCTTATTGACGTTGAAGTAGCGGAATACCGGCACGCGCTTACCGTTCACCGTTTTCCAGCCGACAAAATTCGGGTAGCCCGGCGCTTCGCTGGCGCTGGAAGTACGCAGGATATCGATCATATCGTCAACGTTATTCTGGAAGGTGGTGACGCTTCCTTCCACGCCTTCAAGCCAGCCCTCTTCGCCGCGATAGTAAAGACCCAGTTCGAAGCTTTCGCTGGTTTCCGGTTTCAGATCCGGGTTACCGATAATGCTGCACGAGCCGCGGCAGGAGTTGGTGGTCCAGTCCGGGTTCAGCTGCAGCAGGGATGGCGCTTTAAATGCCGTCGCCCAGCCGCCCTTCACGGTCACGGTATCGGTGGCGTTATACACCAGATAAGCACGCGGGCTCCAGTGATCGCCATAGGTCTGGTGATCGTCCATACGGATGCCGGTGGTTAAGGCCAGAGGTTCGATTATCCGCCATTCATCTTCGAGGAACAGCGCGTACTGGCTGGCGGAAGTAGATTTACCGCCGCTGCTCAGGTTGACCGGATCTTTCAGCTTATCGTGACGCCATTCGCCACCGAAGGTCAGCAGCTGGTTGATCATGCCCAGCGGCAGAACGTATTTGCCGTCCACCGAGTTACTCTCAGATGTGATCGTTCCGGCCTGGCCCGGATTTTTATTATCCACTTTCTCGCCGTAGAATTTCAGCTCGCTATTGCCGACATCCCAGCGGCCGTTGTGGCTCAGGGAGTAGTTCTGGCGCTCAAGGCGGTTGCGGTCAAGAGAGTCGGAATCCCGATCCTGGCGATCGAACCCGTAGCCAGCGGTGATGTCCTGATTATCAGTGGGCGTCCAGGCGAATTCGACGTTGCCGTCGCGGCTGGTGAAGCCTTCAATACGCGGCGTTTCGCCAGCTGCGTTGCTGGAAGCCTGCTGATCGTCCTTGGCACGCTTTGCCAGGCTGCCGTAGGCTTTCATCCCCAGCACGCCGTCAATCAGCGGGCCGCTGGTAAAGAACTGACCATTGTACGTATCGCCGCGATCGCGGTGTTCCTGAATGGTGGTATCCGCGCTGAGGGTGCCCGTCCACTGCTGACCGACTTTTTTGGTAATGATATTGACCACGCCGCCGAGGGCGTCGGAACCATAGAGGGAAGACATCGGCCCGCGCACCACTTCGATACGCTCAATGGCATCAACCGGGATCCAGTTGAGGTCAAAATCGTTGTGGCGGAAAACGGCGTTGCGCGAGTTAACGCGTTTGCCGTCAACGAGGATCAGCGTATAGCCGCTGCTGAGGCCGCGAATGCTCACCCCTTTGCGATTATCCCCTTCGTTGGTGAGCTGCACGCCCGGCACTTCCCGCAGTACATCCTTCAGGTTTTGTACCGGTCTACGCTGCAGATCCTGTTGGGTGATAACGCTAATACTGGCGGGCGCATCTTTGACGCTCTGTTCAGTTGCCGCAGCGGTGACGACCAGCGTTTCTTCGTTAACGTCGGCGAGCGCCGGAAACGCCAGGGATACGACGGACGCGCATAATCCGGCCCGGACAAAAGGGTTTAGCCTGAACATTCCATATCTCCATGAGGTGTACAACAAAACAAACAAAAAAGGTCCTGCTCACAGGTACTGTCGGCATAGCGCTCTAACGGCGTATGCGCGCAATTTTTTACAGTAGATGTGGCTGGTCGCCCCTTGTCAGTCTGACCCTCTGCAAGATACGGGGATTGGCTTCATCCTGAATTTGGTGGAAATGATAAAGATAATGATTACAATTATCAATAAAATTATGAATAACTGTATCAACATGTAAGAATCGCAGACATAAAAAAACCCTCTCGATGAGAGGGTTTTATCTTACGGCGTCAGCTGACCTTAGCTTTTAAAACGCTCCGGGAACTTCATTTCGCTGTAGCGCACAAAACGCGTTCCTTTCGCCAGCTTGTAACCGAACCAGATCACCAGGAACAGCGGAATGCCGATATAGGTTGCCGCCACGCCGCCCCAGTCGATGGTATCTTTGAGGAACGCTTCGTAATTCTGGCCCAGGGTAATGATCAGGCACAGCACGAAAGCGAAGATCGGCCCCAACGGGAAAAAGCCGGAACGATACGGCAGATCGTTGAGATCGTTCCCCTGCAGCACGTAGCCGCGACGGAAGCGATAGTGGCTAATGGCAATCCCCAGCCAGGCGATAAAGCCGGTCATGCCGGAGGTATTCAGCAGCCACAGGTAAACGGTCTGATTACCGAACATCGAGCTCAGGAAGCACAGCCCTGCAATCACCGTGGTGGCATACAGCGCATTACGCGGCACGCCGCCTTTAGACAGCTTAGAGAAAATACGCGGCGCTTTGCCATCGCAGGCCAGGGTGTAGAGCATGCGGGTGGACGCGTACATCCCGGAGTTACCCGCCGACAGTACCGCCGTCAGAATAACCGCGTTCATAATCGCCGCCGCCGACAGCAGCCCCGCGTGCTGGAAGACCAGCGTGAACGGGCTGACGGAAATATCTTTCACGTCGTTACGCAGCAGGCTCGGGTCGGTATACGGAATAATCAGGCTGATAATCAGGATGGCGAACACATAGAACAGCAGGATACGCCAGAACACCTGCCGCACGGCGCGCGGAATGTTCTTCTCCGGGTTTTCCGACTCGCCGGCCGCGATGCCGATAAGCTCGGTTCCCTGGAACGAGAAGCCGACAATCATCGCCACGCCAATCATCGCCGCAAAGCCGCCGGCAAACGGCGCATCGTCGACAACCCAGTTGCTCCAGCCCGCAGGCTGTGCGCCTTTAAAGATGCCAAAGATCATCATCACGCCGACAATAATAAAGATGATGACGGTGGCCACTTTGATCAGCGAGAACCAGTATTCCGCTTCACCAAAGCCTTTTACCGAGATCCAGTTCAGCAGGAACATGATGCCGAGGAACAGCGCGCTCCAGACCCAGCCGGGTGCATCGGGGAACCAGTAGGTCATCACCAGCTGAGCGGCAACGAGGTCAACGGCGATGGTCACCGCCCAGTTGTACCAGTAGTTCCAGCCCAGTGCGAAGCCAAAGCCTTCCTCAACGTAATTCTGCCCGTAGGTGGCAAAAGAGCCGGACACCGGCATAAACGCCGCCAGCTCGCCGAGGCTGGTCATCAGGAAATAAACCATCAGGCCGATGAGAATATAAGAGAGCAGCGCCCCACCCGGGCCCGCCTGAGAAATCGTTGCGCCAGAGGCAACAAAAAGACCTGTACCTATGGAACCGCCAATCGCGATCATGGTCAAGTGGCGCGCCTTCAGTTCACGACGTAAACCGGGCGCTTCTGTGGTTTTAGTATCCGAAACCATGTGAAAATGCTATCCATCCAAAAAACGAGGCGAGATTGTAGCAGAGTGTCTGTGATCCATCCGATACAATTGCAAAGTTATAAGAGAGCTTCATGATCGAGCATGGATTATTAGTAAAGCATGAAATCCCGAAAACGCCAGCGCGCGTGGCGTCCGCTTTTACACGTCGCAATAATGCAGAAACCGCTGTAATGCCTTGGAAATATGCTTCTGCCGGTGATGAATGCGCCACAAGGTGCGGGTTAAGCGCGGCAGCGGAATCGTCAGCTCCACCAGCGATCCGACTTCAAGCTGCTCCGCCACCACGCGTCGCGACAGGCAGCTAATGCCCAGACCGTGGCGTACCGCGTGCTTGATGGCTTCCGAGTTGCCCAGCTCCATCCCAAGATGAAACGCCGGTAAATGCGAGAGTAATAAATAGTCGACGATTTCCCGGGTCCCGGAGCCGTGCTCGCGTAAAATCCACGGCGCTTCCGCCAGCCGTTGCAGCGTCACCTCCCCTGCCAGCAGCGGCGAATCCGGCGCGGCAAAGACCACCAGCTCATCTTCCAGCCAGGGTTCGGCGATAATATCCGCGGCGTGACAGGGACCTTCAATCAGCCCGATATCCACGCGCAGATCGGCCACCGCATTGATCACGTCCTGGCTATTGCCCACGCTCAGCTCCAGGGGTAAATCCGGCAGATCGCGTCGATAGCGCGCAATGATTTCCGGCAGAATATAGTTGCCGATGGTGCTGCTGGCGTAGACGCGGATCGCGCCGTTGTCGCCGCGAAACAGCTGCTCTATCTCCAGCGCCCGCTCCAGCAGCGCCAGCGCCCGCGGATAAAGCAGCCTGCCGTGCTCGTTGACCACCAGCCTTTTCCCTACGCGGTCAAAGAGCTGCACCCCCAGCTGCCCTTCCAGTTCGGTCAGCGCCGCGCTAACCGCCGACTGGGAAAGCGCCAGCATTTGCGACGCCTGAGTGGTCGATCCGCTTTTTAAAACTTCAGCAAAAACTTCCAGCTGACGTAGCGTGATATGCATATTTTTTCCTGCCTTTATAGACGACTCGCGATCCGCGGCGTGAGGCTGAGGCCCATCGTTCTCAAACCGCGAAACCGCGTTTTTACCACTTATTTCGATTAATTATAAATATATAATCAATTTTATATTTAAACCAGCGAGTCGTATGCTTTTCCCAGACAAAGGAGAAGGTTATGACAGCACTCACTTTACCGACTAAACATCGCCCATTGCGGCACTTTGCACCTGGACTGGCGCTCACCGCCCTGCTCACCGGCGCAGCGCTGTGGGCCGGTAGCTTTCCGGCTATCGCCGGCGCGGGCTTCAGCGCCCTCACGCTGGCCATTTTATTCGGCATGGTCATCGGTAACACGGTTTACCCGAAAATCTGGCAGCCCTGCGACGGCGGCGTGATTTTTGCCAAGCAGCACCTGCTGCGCCTCGGCATCATCTTATACGGCTTTCGCCTGACGTTCGCCCAGATTGCCGACGTCGGCGTCGGCGGTATCGTGATTGACGTTCTGACGCTTTCCAGCACCTTTTTGATCGCCTGTTTTCTTGGGCAAAAGGTTTTCGGCCTCGATAAACATACCAGCTGGCTGATTGGCGCCGGCAGCAGCATCTGCGGCGCGGCAGCGGTACTGGCGACGGAACCGGTCGTCAAAGCGGAGGCCAGCAAAGTCACGGTCGCCGTCGCCACGGTGGTGATTTTCGGTACCATTGCCATCTTCCTGTACCCGGCGATTTATCCCTTCCTGGCGCACTGGTTCACGCCGGAAGCCTACGGCATTTATATGGGTTCGACGATGCATGAGGTTGCTCAGGTTGTCGCGGCAGGCCACGCGGTGGGTCCGGATGCGGAAAACGCGGCGGTGATTGCAAAAATGCTGCGCGTGATGATGCTGGCTCCGTTCCTGCTGTTCCTCGCCGCGCGCGTGAAGCAATTAGCCCCGGCAAACGGCGGTGAGAAAAGTAAAATCACCATTCCGTGGTTTGCGATCCTGTTTATTCTGGTGGCGGTGTTTAACTCCTTCCACCTGCTGCCGAAAGCGGTTGTCGATATGCTGGTCACGCTGGATACCGTACTGCTGGCGATGGCGATGGCCGCCCTCGGCCTGACCACCCACGTCAGCGCGCTGAAAAAAGCCGGCGCCAAACCGCTGCTGATGGCGCTGATGCTCTTCGTCTGGCTGATTGTCGGCGGCGGCGCGATTAACCTGGCCATTCATAGCCTGATGGCCTGAAGCCCCTCGCTACTCAGGTTGTATTAAGGATGATGTAACTCTCCGGCTAAGCCGCTATCATTACCCTCCCCCCAGCGGCTTAACTGGAGTTTTTTTATGAAATATATTGGAGCGCACGTCAGCGCCTCCGGCGGTGTAGCCAACGCCGCCATTCGCGCAGCCGAAATCGGCGCGACCGCATTTGCCCTCTTTACCAAAAACCAGCGCCAGTGGCGCGCCGCCCCTCTGAGCGACGAAACCATTGCTGAATTTAAAGCCGCCTGCGAAAAGTACCAGTTCGGCCCGGGGCAAATTCTGCCGCACGACAGCTATCTGATAAACCTCGGTCATCCGGTTGAGGACGCGCTGGAAAAATCCCGCGATGCCTTTATTGATGAACTCTCCCGCTGCCAGCAGCTCGGCCTGACGCTGCTGAATTTCCATCCGGGTAGCCATCTGCAGCAAATACCGGAAGACGAATGTCTGGCGCGTATCGCCGAATCGATCAATATCGCGCTGGCAAAAACCGAAGGCGTCACGGCGGTCATTGAAAACACCGCCGGCCAGGGCAGTAACCTGGGCTTTAAGTTTGAGCATCTGGCGGCCATCATCGACGGAGTGGAAGATAAATCACGCGTCGGCGTGTGCATTGATACCTGTCACGCCTTCGCCGCCGGCTACGACCTGCGCAGCGCCGAAGAGTGCGAAAAAACCTTCGCTGATTTCGACCGAATTGTGGGTTTCCAGTATCTGCGCGGTATGCACCTGAACGATGCGAAAAGCGCGTTCGCCAGCCGCGTTGACCGTCACCACAGCCTGGGTGAAGGCAATATTGGCCATGATGCTTTCCGCTGGATTATGCAGGACCGCCGCTTTGACGGTATCCCGCTGATTCTGGAAACGATCAATCCTGATATCTGGGCGGAAGAGATCGCCTGGCTGCGGGCGCAGCAAACGGAAGAGGCCACGGTCTGATATGAACGACAGGGAAAAGCAGATCCTCAAAATTTTGCGGCGCAATCCGCTAATTCAGCAGCATGAGATTGCCGATATTCTGCAGATTAGCCGCTCCCGCGTGGCCGCGCATATTATGGACCTCACGCGTAAGGGGGCCATCAAGGGCAAAGGCTACATCCTTACCGAGCAGGAGTACTGCGTCTCGCTGGGCGCGGTGAATATGGATATCCGCGGAATTGCCGATATTCATTATCCTCAACCGGTCTCCAACCCGGGGAATATCCAGTGCTCTGCCGGCGGCGTGGCGCGGAACATCGCGCATAACCTGGCGCTGCTGGGCCGCGATGTGCATTTGATTTCCGCCGTCGGCAGCGACTTTTACGGCGAAACGCTGCTGGAGCAAACCCGCCAGGCGGGCGTTAACGTGCAAAGCTGTATCCGCCTGCACGGCCATAACACCGCCACCTACCTCTCCATCGCTAACCCGCAGGAAGAGACGGTGCTGGCGATTAACGATACGCATATTTTACAGTCGCTCACGCCCCAGCTGCTGAATCAGTACCGGGATCTGCTGACGCATGCCGGCGTCGTTCTGGTCGATTGTAATTTGACGGAGCAGTCGCTGGAGTGGGTATTTACCCTGGCTAACGGCATCCCGGTATTTGTTGATACCGTGTCCGAGTTTAAAGCGCACCGCATTCGCCCATGGCTGGGGAAGATCCACACCCTCAAGCCCACGCTGCGCGAACTCCAGATCCTATGGGGACAGGCTATCGAAAACGACGCGGATCGCGATCGGGCGCTAGCATGGCTGCACGAAAGGGGAACTCAGCGGGTGGTGATTTGCTCGGAAGACGACGCTGTTTTCTGTAGCGAAGCAGGGGGTGAACGCTTCCGGATGAGTCTGCCGGACCATACGACGATAGACAGCTTCGGCGCCGACGATGCGCTAATGGCAGGGCTACTTTATAGCTATCTCGACGGTAGCGACTTTAAAGAAAGCGTCGCTTTCGCCATGGCCTGCACCGCCATCACCCGCGCCAGCGACGGTATCAACAACCCCTCGTTGTCCGTTGATAACGCGCTCAATTTACTTCCCGGCGTGGCGTAGCGCGCACCGCAGGCGCGGTGCGCGCAGCCTGTTATGCCAGGCCAATAAAGAACCCGGCAATGGTGGCGCTCATCAGGTTAGAGAGCGTGGCCGCCGCCAGGGCGCGCAGCCCAAGCTGGGCAATCTCCGGCGCGCGCTGCGGTGAAATGGCCGAAAACGCCCCGACAACCACGCCGATCGACCCAAAGTTGGCGAAACCGCACAGCGCGAACGAGATGATCGCAACGGTTTTCACGTCCAGATTGCCGCCAGCTTGCAGATAGGGTGAAAAGTTGAGGTAGGCGACGAATTCGTTTATCGCCAGCTTTTGGCCAATCAGGCTGCCCGCCAGCGTCGCATCGCTCCAGTCAACGCCCATAATCCATGCCAGCGGCGCGAGCAGGAAGCCGAAAATTCCCTCCAGCGTGGCGTGACCGTAGCCAAACCAGCCGCCAATGCCGCCGATAATACCGTTCAGCAGAGCAATAATCGCCACAAACGCCATCACTACCGTTGCCACCCCGGCGGCAATTTTCAGGCCGGTCATCGCCCCTGACGCCGCCGCCTCGATAACGCTTTTCGGCGGCGTCTCGGTGAAGGAGAGATTGTCGAAAGTGACCTGGGATGCTTCGGTTGCCGGACTCAGCATACGGGCAAACAGAATCCCGCCGGGGATAGCCATAAGCGAAGCGGCCAGCAGATAATCAATCGGCACGCCCATACCGGCATAGCCGATCATCATCGACCCGGCGATCGACGCCATCCCGCTGCAAATCGCGGTAAAAAGCTCATTGCGGTTGAGCTTGTTGATAAACGGTTTGACGATCGCCGGGATCTCATTTTGCCCAAGAAAAATGGTGGTCACGGCGACAAAAGACTCAATTTTGCTGATATTCAGCGCCTTCTGGAAGATGCCGCCGAGAATCCGGATCAGCAGCCCCATCACGCCGAGGTAGTAAAGCAGGCTTATCAGCGCGGTGACAAAAATGATGGCGGGCAGCACGCGGAAGGCGAAGATAAAGCCGGCGCCGTCAAACAGCACGTCCATCTTCGGGCCGACCAGTGAACCAAAAATAAACGCGCTTCCGGCGTCGCTATAGGACATGACTTTATGTACCCCAAGCGCGGCCTGCTCGACCAGCCACTTGCCCGGCGGAAAGTAGAGCATCACCCCGCCAATGACGATTTGCAGCAGCAGCGCCGCCCCTACCGTTCTGACGCTGATGCGTTTTTTATTGACTGACAGCGCAAAGGCAATGGCCAGCAACACCACCATCCCCAGAAGACTTCTCATGATGTCCATAATGATATCCTTACCTGGTGGAAAACCCGGCGTGGGCCAGGCTTTCGGTATCGTTGATATCGGGGCGGGCAACCGCAAACGGCCCGCAACTGTCGTCAGGCTACCTGCTGATACTCTTTGGCAATCTCGCAGGCCAGAATGGCGTTGTTGAAGACCAGCTGAATATTGGATTTCAGGCTGTCTCCGCCGGTCAGCTCCGCTACGCGGGCCAGCAGGAACGGCGTACTCGCTTTCCCCACCACGCCCTGCTCTTCCGCCTCCTTCACCGCCCGGTTGATGGCGGCGTTGATTTTCTCTTCCGGCATCGCGAACGCTTCAGGAATGGGGTTCGCCACCACCATGCCGCCATTCAGACCCGACTGCCATTTCACCGCCATCGCTTTGGCGATCTCTTTGGCGCTATTGAGGCGAATGCTGACGTCAAACGGGCTGGTTCGGCAGAAGAATGCCGGCAGCGCAGAGGTTTGATAACCAATAAGCGGAACGCCAAACGTTTCTAAATATTCGGTCGTTAAACCGAGATCGAGAATAGATTTTGCACCGGCGCAGACGACGGTGACGTTGGTATTTGCCAGCTCCTGCAAATCGGCGGAAATATCAAACGTGTGCTCGGCTCCGCGATGTACACCGCCAATACCGCCGGTAGCGAAGACTTTAATCCCGGCCATTGCGGCAATAATCATGGTGGACGCCACGGTGGTCGCGCCATTTAATCCCGCGGCGACAACAAAGGGTAAATCACGACGACTAACTTTGGCGACGTTATGCCCTTCGCGACCCAGCAGTTCAATTTCTTCACGGCTTAAGCCAACTTTCATGACGCCATGAATAATCGCAATGGTTGCCGGCACCGCCCCCTGGCGACGAATGGTTTCTTCTACTTCCAGCGCCGTTTGCGCATTTTCCGGAAATGGCATGCCGTGAGAAATAATGGTCGATTCCAGCGCCACTACTGGCTGATTATTTTTCAACGCCTGCTGGACTTCCGCAGAAACCTGTAATAATTCAGAGGAAATATTTAATTCAGACATATTCTTTCTCCACTACCTTTTTTACGTTGGCGTAAGATAATTCAGGGTTATTGGTGAATTCCGATGAGAGCGCCAGAGAAGAGCATCCCTGAGCAAACTTCACCGCTTGCGAAAATGAACAGCCGTCGAGCCAGCAGCAGGCAAGGCCGGCCATCATGGCGTCACCGGCGCCGGTGACGTTAACGACCTGAGTTTTCAGCGGCGCTGACCAGCCGCGTTCGCCCTCTTTCTCACTGTAGTAAACCCCGTCGCCGCCCATGCTCAGCACCAGGCGCTTCAGGCCACGCTGATGAAACCAGTCGGCAACGCGCGCGACGTCATCCGTGCCGGACAGCGCGATGCCGCTCAGCGTTTCAGCTTCAATTCGGTTCGGTTTCAGGGTGTGAATACGCCCCAGATGCTGGCTGATTTTCACGCACTTCCAGGCTGAAACCGGATCGACAAAAACGGGCGTTGCGCCGCTATTTTCCATCAGCCAGGCGAGAGCGGCCTCGCTGATATTGCAATCAACGACAATCACCGCAGCGTTGCGGATAAAATCTTGATGCTGTCTTAAAAACGCTGGCGTAATATGTTCTGTGATGCTCATATCATTAATCGCCACCAGCATTTCACCGGTATTATCAAGCAGCGATAAATAGCTTGAAGTACCTTCCCCATGGATAACCTGACATTTATCGACGTGAACCCCGGACTGGGCCGTTTGTTTTAATAGAGAGTGGCCATAAAAATCGTCACCGACAACCGATAATAGCCACGCTTTTTTATTTAACAAGGCAATGTTTTGCGCAATGTTTCGCCCTACGCCGCCGGGAGTATATTTTATTTTCCCGGGGTTAGAATCCGCATAGTTCAACGATACATTGGAATAACCAGCAACATCCATATTTGCCGATCCAATAATTACAACGTAATCATTTTCAGGCATAAAAATACCCTCCAGCATAAAAAATGCTATGGCAGTGGAATTATTGAATATCAATAAATAAGCATACTCCCATTCATTACCCCCCCAACAAACACATGTTTGAATGTGAACATGTGTTTATGTTAAGCGCAATGTTTTTAAAGTAAAGAGGTCAGCAAGAGGGATTTCATATGAACATGAACAAAATCACAAAAAATGACCCGTATGGTTTTTAAACAGTTTAAAAATGCGAAGGAGAGCACATACGGCAGGATGAGCGGGAGGAGATGAGGCATAAAAAAAGGGCAGAGAAGACTCTGCCCTTGAGAACGATTTAATAGGTCGATCAGGCTGCTTTTTCGACTACCTGAACTTCAGGACGTTTCAGCACCGCGTAGGAGAGCCCTGCGACCAGCGTACCGACGACAATCGCCATCAGATAACCGAGTACCGGCGTAATCGCGCCAGGAATCAGCAGGACGAACAGACCGCCGTGCGGCGCCATCAGCTTAGCACCGACCGCCATGGACATCGCGCCGGTGACCGCGCCGCCAACGATACAGCAGGGCAGGACGCGCATCGGGTCGCGAGCAGCGAACGGAATCGCGCCTTCGGTGATAAAGCACAGGCCGAGAACCAGAGCGGCTTTGCCGCCTTCCTGCTGCGCTTTGTCGAACTTGTTACGCGCAACCAGCGTCGCCAGACCCAGCGCCAGCGGTGGAACCATACCCGCCGCCATAATGGCCGCCATTGGCGCATAAGTTTGGGTGGACAGCAAGCCAACACCAAAGGCGTAGGCCGCTTTGTTCACCGGGCCGCCCATGTCGGTACACATCATACCGCCGAGGATTGCACCGAGCAGAACCGCGTTCGCCGTGCCCATGGTTTGCAGCCAGTGGGTCAACGCTTCGAGGATCCCGGCAACGGGCTTACCAATCAGGTAAATCATCGCCAGACCTACGATCAGGCTGGAAACCAGTGGAATGATCAGGATTGGCTTCAGCGCCTCCATACTTTGCGGCAGTTTCAGCTTCGTACTGATCGCTTTCGCCACGTAACCGGCAAGGAAACCAGCGATGATACCGCCGATAAAGCCGGACCCGGTGCTTACCGCCAGCATACCGCCGATAAGACCCGGCGTCAGGCCCGGACGGTCAGCGATGGAGAAGGCGATAAAGCCCGCCAGTACCGGCACCATCAGCGCGAAGGCTGAGCCCCCACCGATTTGCATCAGCGCGGCGGCCAGGGTGTCTTTCACTTCAAAGGCTTTAATACCAAAAGCGAAGGAGAGCGCGATACACAGACCGCCCGCCACCACCATCGGCAGCATGTACGACACGCCGGTCAGCAGGTGGCGATAGGCGCCAGCGGACTCTTTTTTGCCTTCCGCCGCGGCCTGGGATTTACCCGCAGGCTGATACGGTTTCGCTTCAACAACGGCTTTATCCAGCTCCTGAGCGGTTTTCTTCAGCGCCAGACCGGTGGTGGTGCGATACATCGGCTTACCGGCGAATTTCGCCAGATCCACTTCGATATCGGCAGCCACCACCACCAGATCCGCCTGTTCAACTTCTTCCGGGGTGATTGCATTGCCCGCGCCCACGGAGCCGCGCGTTTCAACTTTCACCCACCAGCCGCGTTTTTTGGCTTCGGTTTCAATCGCTTCCGCCGCCATAAAGGTGTGCGCCACCCCGGTCGGACAGGCGGTGACCGCTACGATGCGTTTCGGACCGTTGGTCGCTGCGGGTACAGCGGCAGCGGCCGGGGCGCTGTAAGGCGTTGCATGGCTTTTGGCCTCACCGAGGAAGAGCTCCGGGTGCGCTACGGCGCGGTTAATATCGCCGAGATAGACCTTTTTGCCGTTCAGCGCGCTGTCGGCCGGCAGCGCCGTGCCCAGCACAATCGCCAGCTCAGCGTCGTTCGGGTTATCAATCAGTTCGAGTTGCGCTTTTTGCGCCGCAGTGCTTAACAGGGTCTTCGCCATATAGGCGCGAGCCTGTCCAAGCCCGGCATCAATAATCAGCAGCGTTTTCATTATGCCTCTCCTGCTGTTAATTAAAGGGTTGTAAGTCGACGCGCGCCATCATTGCGGCCAACTGGGTACGATCGGTAATACCGACATTGCTCTGACTCACCGCCAGCGCGGCAACTGCCGTTGCCAGGCGCAGCGTATGTTCGCTGGACTCACGCATCAGCAGGCCATAAATCAGGCCGCCAACCATGGAGTCACCGGCGCCAACGGTGCTTACCACTTCAACGGAAGGCGGCTTGGCAATCCACTCTCCGGATGCGTTAACCCACAGAGCGCCTTCTTCGCCAAGGGAGATAACCACGTGGGCAATTCCCTGCTCACGCAGCGCATGAGCGGCTTCAATCACATCTTTCATTTCAGGCAGCTTGCGGCCCGCCCAGATTTCCAGCTCGCGGCGGTTAGGTTTAACCAGCCACGGCGCCGCTTTCAGACCGGCAACCAGCGCTTCGCGGCTGCTGTCAAAAATGATGCACGGGCACTGGCTGCGCAGACGGGTCATCCAGTCAGTGAACGCTTCCGGGCTGACGCCAGACGGCAGGCTACCGCTCACGCAAACCATATCGAACTGGCCCAGCCAGCTCAGGGAATCGTTAACAAAACGCTCCCAGTCGCCCGGCGTGACTTCAAAGCCGGAGAAGTTGAAATCGGTGACTTCGCCGTCTTTCTCCGTCAGCTTGACGTTGATACGGGTACGGCCCTGAACAACCTGAAAACGGTTAGCAATGCCCAGCTCGCTGAACAGCTGCTGAAAACCATCCTGATTGTCTTTACCGAGGAAACCGCCAACGGTGACGTCGATACCGAGATCTTTCAGCACTTTTGCAACGTTGATCCCCTTCCCTGCGGCGTGCAAACCGGTAGTGCGAACAAGGTTAACCTCACCGCGTTCAATTTCCGGGGTAAAACCCACCAGGTCATAGGCCGGGTTTAAAGTAATCGTTGCGACACGTCTGCTCATTTATGCGCCCTCCCCAAGGCCTGCGGCGATCGCTTCGCCAATCGCATCCAGCGCCTGCTGCGCATCTTCACCCTGCGCGGTAAAGCGCAAGCGGTGACCTTTTTTCACGCCCAGCGCCACGACTTTCATCAGGCTGCGGCCGTTGGCCGGTTTGCCCGAACCATCAAGGTTGGTGACGGTAATGTCGCTGGAGAATTGTTTAATGGTATTAACCAGCATCGTGCCGGGACGCGCGTGCAGCCCGTGCTCGTTGCGGATAACGTATTCCGCGCTGAGAACATCTTCCGCAATCGCGTCGTCGCTGGTCAGCAGCGCCAGCAGCGTGGCACCATCAGCCTTCAGCAAACGGTCAGCTTTTTTGTCGAGCAGCAAATTGCTCAGGCGATTAAGCACCGCAGTTGGCTGGTCATCGGCCATCGCGACGGTGATCAGCAGAGAAACCGGCTGCTCATCGCTGGTAAAGGCGCTGGCCGCGCGGCTGACGGCAACGGCGCTGCGCAGGTTGCCTTCGGTGCTGTCGTTCAGCCAGATGCCCTGACCGAGGTTCAGCGGTTTATCATTAATCGTACGGCTAACAAAGGAAGCATCGACCGCGCCGGCTTCTTTCAGCCGAGCGGCATTCAGCGCCTGCAGGGTCAGCAGGTCGCTGGCGACAACGTCCAGGGTCAGCGTCTCGTTATCCAGCTTCAGCGCTTCGCTCTGCTTTTCACCCATCAACAGGGCGCGCAGCTCTTCAGCGGTCGTCGCGGACTTAAGTTGTTCAGCAACGGAGTCGTCGCTCAGCACGTGGGTCAGCTGACGCAGCAGCCCCAGGTGTTCATCCGAGCTGGCGGCAATACCGATGGCGACGTAGGCGGTTTGCCCTTCGCCCCAGGTCACGCCCTGCGGAAACTGATACACCTGAACGCCGGTTTTCAGTACCTGATCGCGGGTGTCGGTGGTACCGTGCGGAATCGCAATACCGTTGCCAAGGAAAGTGGAGGTTTGCTGCTCGCGAGCCAGCATCCCGTTGATGTAGCCGTCTGCCACGTTGCCCGCGCTGACCAGCGCGGAGGCAACCTGACGAATAGCCTCTTCTTTATTACCGGCCTGCTGACCGGGATGAATATCCTGCACAGATAACTGGAACATGGTTCTCCTCTCCTGCTGAATTGAATCGTTTCAGCTACTTTGAGAAAAAATGCGTCATCTACCTGCCGGAGAATCTCCCGATGACGCTGAAACGTTTCAAGAAGTCTGTACCTTTATTAGCCGCCAGGCAAGAAAAGTTCGTTTTCTGATAACAGAAGTTAGAGATACAGCACACTTTTGCTGAAGCGGGAGCGTCGAGGCCGGGAAAACTTCAGCTTTCTGCTGAAGTTTGATTTTGAAACGTCTTTTTGATTTATTCGTGCCCTGGTACTGTTCATTTTCTGAGTGACGGCGTAAACTCCGCGACTCCTGAAAACCGATGAACGCCGACATGCAAAACAGTAGCGCCGCCCTGCCACGACGCGGGTTTGATTTCACCTCTTCCGCCTTTCTGATCGTCGCCTTCCTGACGGGTATCGCCGGGGCACTCCAGACACCAACGCTGAGCCTGTTTCTGACGAACGAGGTTCACGTACGACCGGCGATGGTCGGCTTCTTTTTTACCGGTAGCGCGGTGATCGGCATTCTGGTGAGCCAGTTCCTCGCCGGGCGTTCGGATCGCAAAGGCGACCGCAAGCGGCTGATCGTCTTCTGCTGCCTGATGGGCGTGCTGGCCTGCGTGCTCTTCGCCTGGAACCGTAACTACTTTATTTTGCTGTTCATCGGGGTATTTCTCAGCAGCTTCGGCTCCACCGCCAACCCGCAGATGTTTGCCCTCGCCCGCGAGCATGCGGACAAAACGGGCCGCGAGGCGGTCATGTTTAGTTCGATTCTGCGCGCTCAGGTGTCGCTGGCATGGGTTATCGGACCGCCGCTGGCCTACGCGCTGGCCATGGGTTTTGGCTTTACGGTGATGTATCTCAGCGCGGCAGTTGCCTTTGTGGTCTGCGGCGCGATGGTCTGGTTTTTTCTTCCCAGCATGCGTAAAGAGCCAAAGCTCGCTACGGGCCATCTTGAAGCGCCGCGCACCAACCGCCGCGACGCGCTGCTGCTGTTTATCATCTGTACGCTGATGTGGGGAATCAACAGCCTGTACATCATTAATATGCCGCTGTTTATCATCAATGAACTGCATTTACCGGAGAAGCTGGCCGGGGTCATGATGGGCACCGCCGCCGGGCTGGAAATCCCGACCATGCTGATTGCGGGCTACTACGCCAAACGCTTCGGCAAACGTTTCCTGATGCGCATCTCAGCGGTGGCCGGCGTGCTGTTTTACGTTGGCATGCTAACCGTCCATACCCCCGGACTGCTGCTGGCCCTGCAGGCGCTGAACGCCATTTTTATCGGTATCCTGGCCGGTATCGGCATGCTCTATTTCCAGGACCTGATGCCCGGACAGGCGGGTGCGGCCACCACGCTTTATACCAATACCACGCGCGTTGGCTGGATTATCGCCGGTTCGCTGGCGGGGGTCGTTGCGGAAGTCTGGAGCTATCACGCCGTATTCTGGATTGCGCTGGTGATGGGGGTCATCACTCAGGCCTGCCTGTGGCGTATTAAAGACGTTTAAGGGTATCCCGCGCGGGCTTGCACCGTCACGAAGTGCTCAGCTCAAGATGAAGCAGCCAGGTCATGGCGTCTTCGCGATTGGTGGCGCACATTTCCGCTTCCGGCTTCAGGCTGGCGCACACTTTCGGCCTTAACGGCGAGCCAAAAATAGCGCAGAGATTATTTTGCGATAGCTGCACGCAGCGGGTGTTTGCCGGCTTGCCTTGCGGCATGCCCGGGATAGGGCTGGAGATAGAAGGAGCGATACAGCAAGCTCCGCATTCAGGGCGGCATTCCATAATCGACTCTTCCGATAACGCTTTTAGCAGCCCAGCCTAAACGTTTTACCTGAAGATAGCAAAACCGACGAATTCCACTTGCCTGAAAGGCCCGGCGCGAGTAGTTTTACGCGATATTTTCGACCCTTTAAGTGACAGGATTACTGCAATGCCAAGAGCGAATGAAATTAAAAAAGGTATGGTGCTGAATTACAACGGCAAACTGCTGATTGTTAAAAATATTGATATTCAGTCACCCAGCGCCCGCGGCGCAGCGACGCTGTACAAAATGCGTTTCTCCGATGTACGCACCGGCCTGAAAGTGGAAGAACGCTTCAAAGGCGACGACATCGTCGATACCGTCACCCTGACCCGCCGCTTCGTTGACTTCTCCTATATCGATGGCAACGAATACGTCTTTATGGATAAAGAAGATTACACCCCGTATATCTTCACCAAAGAGCAGATCGAAGAAGAGCTGCTGTTTATGCCGGAAGGCGGCATGCCGGATATGCAGGTTCTGACCTGGGACGGCCAGCTGCTGGCGCTGGAACTGCCGCAGACCGTGGATCTCGAAATCGTTGAGACGGCGCCGGGTATCAAAGGCGCATCCGCAAGCGCCCGTAACAAACCGGCGACGCTGAGCACCGGCCTTGTTGTTCAGGTGCCTGAATACCTGAGCGCGGGAGAGCGTATCCGCATCCATATCGAAGAGAGCCGCTACATGGGCCGCGCGGACTAAACTCCGCGTTTGCAACATCCAGGAGGGCAGCCAGCGGCTGTCCTTTTTATTAGCCCCTTATCCGCAATCTCCCCTCCGCCAAAAGCTGTTATACCAAAAATAGCGAAATTACCGCTAATCTCACCGGTTATCTCCGCATACTTTGCAGCCTGACCGTTTACCGCGACAGAATTGCATGATCAAGCTCACATTAAGCGGATAAAAAAGGCTCACCAATTTAATTTGTTGTCATATATCTTTACACTGGCCATGTTAATTATTGGTTAATCAGGTGTGTTAAGAATGACAACCATTGCGACAGCCACGCTGCCGGAAGGCGTACAGCTTCCTCGATACGATCGCAGTCAGCTGCGTTCGCGTATTGTGCATTTCGGTTTTGGCGCGTTTCATCGCGCGCACCAGGCCCTTCTCACCGATCGGGTGCTCAACGCCAGCGGCGGAGACTGGGGGATTTGTGAGATTAGCCTGTTCAGCGGCGATCGGCTGATGAGCCAGCTTCGCCAGCAGGACCACCTGTTTACCGTGCTGGAAAAAGGCGCCGAGGGCAATCAGCCGATTATTGTCGGCGCCGTTCATGAGTGTCTGAATGCGAAACTGGATTCGCTGGCCGCCATTATTGAGAAATTTTGCGAACCGCAGGTCGCCATTGTCTCTCTGACCATCACCGAGAAGGGCTACTGCATCGATCCGGCCAGCGGCCAGCTGGATATGACGCAGCCGCGCATTATTCACGATCTGCAAAATCCGACGCTGCCGCAATCGGTTCCCGGCATTCTGGTGGAAGCGCTGGCGCGCCGCCGACAGCGGGGGCTACCGCCGTTTACCGTCCTCTCCTGCGATAATATTCCCGATAATGGACATGTGGTAAAAAACGCCGTGCTGGGAATGGCCGAAAAACGGGACCCCGAACTGGCGCAGTGGATCGCCGAACACGTCAGCTTTCCCGGTACCATGGTTGACCGCATCGTGCCCGCCGCCACCGATGAGTCGCTGGCAGAAATTAGCGCGACGCTAGGCGTGGAAGACCCCTGCGCAATCAGCTGCGAACCCTTTATCCAGTGGGTCATTGAAGATAACTTTGTTGCCGGTCGCCCGGACTGGGAAACCGCGGGCGTCCAGATGACCGATGACGTTTTACCGTGGGAACAAATGAAGCTACGGATGCTCAACGGTAGCCACTCGTTTCTCGCCTGGCTTGGCTATCTGGCTGGCCATGCGCACATTAGCGACTGCATGCAGGATCCGATTTTCCGCAGCGCCGCCTACCGCCTGATGCTTGACGAACAGGCGCCGACCTTATCCATTCAGGGCGTTGACCTGACGGCGTACGCTGACAGCCTGATCGAGCGCTTCAGCAACCCGGCGCTAAAGCATCGCACCTGGCAAATCGCCATGGACGGTAGCCAGAAGCTGCCGCAACGTATGCTTGAGGGTATTCGCGTCCATCTCGCTCGGGGCAGCCGCTGGCCGCTGCTGGCGCTCGGCGTGGCCGGCTGGATGCGCTACGTCAGCGGTATTGACGATGCCGGAAATGCGATTGATATTCGCGATCCGCTGGCCGATAAGATGCAGAAACGGGTTTCTGCCAGCGATGAACACCAGCGCGTGGCGGCCCTGCTTACGCTTGAAGAGATCTTCGGCCGCGACCTGCCGCAGAACCCGCAGTTTGTCGCGCATATCACCGCCGCATGGCATCAGCTCGCCGCTTTTGGCGCACGTCAGGCGATTGCCGGCACGCTGAACGCTTAACAATTTCTGCCATTTAGCGGACAGATCCCCCTTCTGTCCGCGGTAAGACTTCTCTTTTCCCCTTTTTTTCGTCAGGATAGCGTAACTGTTACAACATTACATTTATCCTGGAGAAAAAGTGACCAAAACCAATTTGATCACGGGGTTTCTCGGCAGCGGCAAGACGACGTCGATTCTGCATCTGCTGGCCCATAAGCCCGCGGATGAAAAATGGGCCGTGCTGGTCAACGAGTTTGGTGAAGTGGGCATTGACGGCGCGCTGCTGGCGGAAAGCGGCGCGCTGCTCAAAGAGATCCCCGGCGGCTGCATGTGCTGCGTGAACGGTCTGCCGATGCAGGTCGGGCTCAACACCCTGCTGCGCCAGGGCAAACCCGATCGCCTGCTGATAGAACCCACCGGGCTTGGCCATCCTAAACAGATCCTCGATATGCTGACCGCCGCAATATACGAGCCGTGGATCGACCTGCGCGCCACCTTATGCGTGCTGGATCCGCGCCAGCTGCTGGACGAAAAAATAGCGACCAACGACAACTTTCGCGACCAGCTGGCCGCCGCTGACGTCATTATCAGTAATAAAGCCGACCGCGCAACGGAGGAAAGCCAACGCGCATTCGCCGCCTGGTGGCAGACCTATGCCGGCGATCGGCGGTTCGTCAGCGCCACGCGGGGGAATATCGACCCGGCACTGCTTGATTTGCCGCGCCGCAATCTTGCGCCGCTTCCCGCCAGCCCCGAACACGCGC
This sequence comes from Klebsiella sp. GW_Kp182, assembly GCF_040062275.1. Lineage (NCBI taxonomy): Bacteria > Pseudomonadati > Pseudomonadota > Gammaproteobacteria > Enterobacterales > Enterobacteriaceae > Klebsiella > Klebsiella sp. GW_Kp182. The sequence continues at coordinate 58,260 of NZ_JBEAFQ010000003.1, forward strand.
ACGGCCACGGGCAGAAACAGGGCCTTGCGGCACTGAGCCTCCCTGCCCATCAGCGCTGGCGTCGCAGCCTCAATAGCGGCCAGGGCTATCACGCCTGCGGCTGGATTTTTGACGCCGAAACCGTTTTCGACACCGTGGCCCTGCTCGAATGGGCGCGCCTGGCGCCGGTCGGGCGCGTAAAAGGCGTGATGCGCATCGCGGAAGGAGTGGTACGCATCAACCGCCAGCAGCGCGATCTGCATATTGAGACGCAGAACGTTCCTCCCCCCGATAGCCGTATCGAGCTGATTGCCGATACCGAGACGGACTGGAACGCACTGCAGGCCTCCTTGTTGAGGATTCGTTTAAGTTAAGACGGCTATGGTTGCCGTCGTTTACCCAACACACGATAGTTATGATTAAAAATCGAATTCCCCTAATCCTGCTGCTGAACGCGGCGGGTGTTGCGCTTTTTTGTTCATGGTACCTTCCCGTTAACCATGGTTTCTGGAATCCGCTGGACTCGGCGATCTTCTATTTCTTTAACCACCTGGTTGGCGTGAGCACCGCTTACACCTGGCTGCTGGCGATTATCAACAACCGCGCATTTGATGCCTGCTCGCTACTGGCGATGGGCAGCCTGATGCTAAGCTTCTGGTTTAAAGAGCAGAGCGCCGGACGCCGCCGGGTGATTATCATCGGCCTGGCGATGCTGCTGGCCGCCGTCATCATCAATCAGCTTGCCCAGCACCTGATGCCGGTTAAGCGCGCCAGCCCTTCGCTCTCTTTTACCGATATCACCAAAGTGAGCGATGTGATCTCCTTCCCCACTAAAGATGCGTCTAAAGATAGCTTTCCAGGCGATCACGGTATGATGCTGCTGATTTTTGCATCATTTATGTGGCGCTATTTCGGTCGCCGGGCGTTTGCCATCGCGCTGGTCATATTCGTAGTGTTCGCTTTTCCACGCGTAATGATTGGCGCTCACTGGTTTACCGATATTGCCGTCGGCTCATTAACGGCGGTACTCATTGGCGCCCCCTGGGTATTGATGACCCCGCTGAGTGATAATGTCATTGCGTTATTTGAGCGTTATCTTCCGGGTAGAAAAACTAAAAATTAAATCTATCTTTACAATTAATTAATATCATTCATAAGGGATCGTTCTGGGTCCCTTTTTTTGTCCGCGCGTTTTTTCTCATCCGGCATCATCTTCCCGTCATAGTAATCATGTTAGAAATGAGTAAATTGCGTATTTTTTACCCATTGCTGTCGCTATTTTGCCCTTTGCCGATGATTCACTTTTTGTCGCAAAAATACTTATAAGAAAATGCGTAAAACCGCTCGCCATCCCCCGGTTGATCGGGTAACCTCAATCTCGTTTTGCCTCGTCAGCGACATCAATTCAGAGAATGAATAAATTTGTGCGTCAGTCCACAGTTTTATGCTTACGGAATTGTCTCATTGCGACCAGGTAATTAGGCTCTAACACGTTTGGCATTTTTTATAACGACATTGTCGTTAAGGACAACAAGGGATAACACACAGCATGGTCAAATCTCAGCCGATTTTGAGATATATCTTGCGGGTCGCCCCCGCGATTGCAGTTGCGGTTCTGCTTTCCGCGTGTAGTTCAAATAGTACCGCCAGGAATATGCATTCTGAGACGCTTGCTGTGGGTAGTGGCGATTTATCATCACTGCAAGCCTCTCAGGATGAATTTGAAACGATGGTCCGCAACCTGGACGTTAAGTCCCGCTTGATGGATCAATATGCCAGCTGGAAGGGCGTGCGTTACCGCCTCGGCGGCAGCACCCGTAAAGGCATCGATTGTTCCGCCTTTGTGCAACGGACTTTCCGTGAACAGTTTGGCCTGGAACTGCCGCGCTCGACTTCAGAGCAGCAGGATTCCGGAAAATCGATCAGCCGCGCGCAGCTGCGCACCGGTGATTTAGTTCTGTTCCGTGCAGGTTCCACGGGCCGCCATGTAGGGATCTACATCGGCAACAATCAGTTTGTTCATGCTTCCACCAGCAGCGGTGTGACGATTTCAAGCATGGATGAGCCGTACTGGAAAAAGCGCTATAACGAAGCGCGACGCGTTCTGAGCCGTTCGTAATCGTCTTCTGCCGTTGGTTAATCCCTTGGCCAACGAAAGAAATAAAAAAACACTGCCGAGGCGGTGTTTTTTTTTGCTCGCCAGCCAGGAAACTTCGTAAAATAAGCGATGTCTTTAAGCAGGGATAGAAAAAGCGATTTCTATCAGCCCCCTGGCGCAAATCAACAATACGGACTGACTATATAGCCTATGCCTACCCGTCATCTCGCTCCCCGGCGAAAAATCTGGCTGACCAGCATATGTGTTGGAATAGCCGTCGCCCTGCTGGCCGGTAGCATCCAGTTTATGGTGATTTATCACAACCGTGCGGAGCGTTTCGACGCCATTATTCACAACGTTCATACGTATCTGCAGGACTACTTTCACGATTTGAATCAGACGATTCAGGGCATGCAGCCGCTGGTCGATCAACCCTGTGAAAACGTTGCCTCAGGCTTAACCGCCCATGCGGCATTCAGCCCGAACGTCCGCGCCATCCTGCTGGTCAAAAATGGCCTTGCGTTTTGCTCCTCCGCCACAGGCGCTATGAACACGCCCTTAACCCAGCTCATTCCGCAGCTTAATCTTACTCAAGCGGTCGATATGGCGATTCTGCCCGGGACGCCAATGATGCCGAAAAGCGCCGCGCTGGCGCTGTGGGTCCGCAGCCCACACGGCGGGAAAGACGGTATTTTTGTCTCGATTAATGCCAACCTGACGCCCTATATTCTCTACTCAGCCCGACAGAATGATTTCAGCGGCCTGGCGCTGGCCATTAAGGACACCGCCATTTCCACCTTCAGCAACCAACTTATCGACCCGCAGACGCTGCTCTCGCCGCCCATTCGCCAGACGCAAATCGACGGCCTGCCGCTGAAGGTTTATCTCTACGCGAACAGCTGGCTGGCGGAGAATACGCAGTTTGCTCTGCTGCTGGGCGTCGTGTGCGGGCTGCTGGCCGGGCTTTTAAGCTACTACATCCTGACGATTAAATCGGACCCGCGCAAAGAGCTGCTGCTGGCGATCAAAAACGATCAGTTCTATGTGGTTTATCAACCGGTGGTGAGGTCAGAGACGCTGCGCATCAGCGGCGTTGAGGTGCTCATGCGCTGGCGACATCCCGTGGCCGGCGAGATCCCTCCCGATGTGTTTATCAACCTTGCTGAAACCCAGCAGATCATTATTCCGCTCACCCGCCATCTGTTAAAACTGATTGCGCAGGATGCGCCTGTTCTGCAAACGATCCTGCCCGCAGGGAGCAAGCTGGGGATAAATATCTCCCCCCTTCATCTGCACGCAGGCAGCTTTCAGCAGGACCTTCAGCACTTCGCCGCCGCCATGCCGGCCGGCCATTTTAGCGTGGTGCTGGAGATCACCGAGCGCGCGATGATCGATAAGAATCGCTCCTTAGGGAACTTCGACTGGCTGCACGAACAGGGCTTTGAAATTGCGATTGATGATTTTGGTACCGGCCATAGCGCGCTAATCTATCTGGAGCGCTATAACTTTGATTACCTGAAGATAGACCGCGGCTTCGTGCAGGCTATCGGCACTGAGACCGTCACCTCACCGGTGCTTGATGCCGTTATCACCCTGAGCCGCCGCCTGAAGCTCACCACGGTCGCTGAAGGGGTGGAAACGCAGGAACAAGCGGAATGGCTGCGCGACCATGGGGTAAACTATTTACAGGGCTACTGGTTAAGCCGGCCGCTGACGCTGGACGCGCTGATCGCCGCCCATGATGAACCGGCGAAATATTTCACAAGCCGCTAAGGGTCCTTTATTATTTGCTATCAAAGGTCAGGCCGCTTCAGGTCTGACATTGGAGGGCGTCATCCTGGTTATTTTTGCACGCATCAGCCTGATCCTGCTGACCTTATTTAGCCTGCAGAGCCAGGCGCAAACGATTAAAGAGAGCGACAGGTTCGCTATTATCGGCGAACCGAAATACGCCGCGGGCTTTGACCATTACGATTATGCCAACCCCGCCGCGCCTAAAGGCGGGGCGATTACCCTCGCGGCCATCGGTACTTTTGATAATTTCAATCGCTACGCCATGCGCGGCAACCCCGGTATCCGTACCGAAAGCTTATACGACACGCTATTCACCACCTCTGATGATGAGCCCGGCAGCTACTATCCGCTGATCGCCGAGCATACGCGCTATGCCGATGATTTTTCATGGATGGAGATCGCGCTCAATCCCCGCGCCCGCTATCACGATGGCAGCCCCGTCACCGCCAGCGATGTCGCGTTTACCTTCCAGAAGTTTATGACCGAAGGGGTGCCGCAGTTTCGCCTCTATTATAAAGGCACCACCGTAAAAGCCATCGCTCCGCTCACCGTACGCATTGATTTAGCCAAACCGGGCAAAGAGAACATGCTTAGCCTGATGACGCTACCGGTGATGCCGGAAAAATTCTGGAAAAACCATAAACTCAGCGACCCGCTATCCGCCCCACCGCTGGCCAGCGGCCCGTATCGCATCACCGCCTGGCGCATGGGCCAGTACATTACCTACTCGCGGGTTAAGGACTACTGGGCCGCCGACTTACCGGTCAACCGCGGGCGCTGGAATTTCGATACGCTGCGCTACGACTATTACCTGGACGACAACGTCGCTTTCGAAGCCTTTAAGGCCGGCGCCGTCGACCGTCGCGAAGAGAACGTTGCCAAGAACTGGGCTACCCGCTACGTCGGGCGCAATTTTACCCACGGCTATATCGTTAAAGATGAATACACCAACACCTCGGCGCAGAATACGCAGTGGCTGGCCTTTAACATTCAGCGCCCGGTATTTTCCGACCGCCGGGTACGCGAAGCCATTACCCTCGCCTTTGATTTTGAATGGATGAATAAGGCGCTGTTTTATCACTCCTACAGCCGCGCCAACAGCTTCTTTCAGAATACCGAATACGCGGCGCGCGATTATCCGGATGCCGACGAGCTGGCGCTGTTAACGCCGCTGAAAAAAGAGATCCCGGCCGAAGTTTTCACGCAGATATACCGCCCCCCGGTTTCCAGCGGCGATGGTTTCGAACGCGCAAACTTGCTGAAGGCGGATGCCATCCTTAACCAGGCGGGATGGATAGTGAAAAACCAGCGGCGGGTTAATGCGAAGAGCGGCAAACCGTTACGCTTTGAGCTGCTGCTTCCTTCCGGCAGCAGCGATCGCTGGGTCCTGCCCTTCCAGCACAACCTCCAGCGGCTCGGCATCGTCATGGATATTCGCCAGGTCGACAACTCCCAGTATAGTAACCGCAAGCGCAGCCGGGATTACGACATGATGCCCAACGTCTGGCGCGCCACGCCCTGGCCCGGCACCGACCTGCAAGTCTCCTGGGACTCCGAATATATTAACTCCAGCTATAACGCCTCAGGGGTACAAAGCCCGGCCGTCGACCGGCTCATCGCGCAGATTATTCGCTGGCAGGGTAATAAAGAAAAGCTGCTGCCGCTGGGCCGGGCTCTCGACCGCGTGCTGACCTGGAACTATTACATGCTGCCGATGTGGTATATGGCGCAGGACCGAACCGCATACTGGGACAAATTCTCCTTCCCGCAGACCCGCGCGGTCTACTCCTCCGGTTTCGAAAACTGGTGGTACGACGCAAGCAAAGCGGCCAGACTCCCCGCGGATAGACGCTAAGGAATTAAGATGGGTGCATATCTGCTCCGCCGACTACTGCTCATCATCCCCACCCTGTGGGCGATTATCACCATTAACTTTTTTATTGTGCAGATCGCGCCCGGCGGTCCGGTCGATCAGGCGATCGCGGCGATTGAGTTCGGCGACCGCGGCGGCTTGCCCGGCGCCGGAGATGGCGGCATGGCCGCCAGCCATGCGCGTACCGGGGTCAGCAACATCAGCGATGGGCACTATCGCGGCGGGCGCGGGCTGGACCCGGAGGTGATTGCCGAGATAACCCACCGCTACGGCTTTGATAAGCCGCTGCACGAGCGTTATTTTAAAATGCTCGGTGATTATCTGCGCTTTGATTTTGGCGATAGCCTGTTTCGCAGCTCATCGGTACTGCAGCTGATTAAAGACAGCCTGCCGGTCTCAATCACCCTGGGCCTGTGGAGTACGCTCATCATCTATCTGGTGTCGATTCCGTTGGGGATCCGTAAAGCGGTCAGCAACGGCAGCCATTTTGACGTCTGGAGCAGTACGCTGATTATTATCGGCTATGCCATCCCGGCGTTCCTGTTTGCCATTTTGCTGATCGTTATCTTTGCCGGCGGCAGCTATTTCGATCTCTTTCCGCTGCGCGGGCTGGTGTCAGCAAACTTCGACAGCCTGCCCTGGTACCAAAAAATCCTCGACTATCTCTGGCATATCACCCTACCGGTGCTGGCAACGGTGATCGGCGGTTTTGCCGCCCTCACGATGCTGACCAAAAACAGCTTTCTTGATGAAATCCGCAAGCAGTACGTGGTTACCGCACGCGCCAAGGGCGTCAGCGAAAAGCAGATCCTTTGGGGCCACGTGTTTCGCAACGCGATGCTGCTGGTGATTGCCGGTTTCCCGGCCACCTTTATCAGTATGTTTTTTACCGGTTCGCTGCTGATTGAGGTGATGTTCTCGCTAAACGGACTGGGGCTGCTGGGCTATGAGGCCACCGTATCTCGCGATTACCCGGTCATGTTCGGCACGCTGTATATTTTTACCCTGATTGGCCTGCTGCTGAATATCATCAGCGATATCAGCTATACGCTGGTCGATCCGCGAATCGATTTTGAGGGCCGCTAATGTCATTTTTTAGTCCCGTCAATCAGGCCCGCTGGGCGCGTTTTCGCCACAACCGCCGCGGCTACTGGTCGCTATGGCTCTTTTTAGCGCTTTTCGCCTGTAGCCTGTGCGCAGAGCTTATTGCTAACGATAAGCCGCTGCTGGTCCAGTACCGCGGCAGCTTCTACGTTCCGCTCCTGAAAAACTACAGTGAGACCACCTTCGGCGGCAGCTTTGCCACCGCCGCCGACTATCAGGACCCGTGGCTGCAAAAACGGCTGGCGGATAACGGCTGGGCCCTGTGGGCGCCGGTTCGTTTCGGCGCGACGACCATTAATTTCGCCACCGACGCGCCCTTCCCTTCGCCGCCGTCAGGACAGAACTGGCTGGGCACCGATGCCAACGGCGGGGACGTGCTGGCGCGTATTCTGTACGGCACGCGCATTTCCATTCTCTTTGGACTGCTGCTGACCTTCTTCTCCAGCGTACTGGGGGTGATGGCCGGCGCCGTTCAGGGGTATTACGGCGGGAAGATTGACCTCTGGGGGCAGCGGTTTATCGAAGTCTGGTCGGGAATGCCGACGCTGTTTCTGATTATCCTGCTCTCAAGCGTTGTACAGGCCAACTTCTGGTGGCTGCTGGCCATTACCGTGCTGTTCGGCTGGATGACGCTGGTCGGCGTGGTCCGGGCTGAGTTCCTGCGCACCCGTAACTATGATTATATCCGCGCCGCGCAGGCGCTTGGAGTCAGCGATCGCGCCATTATTCTGCGCCATATGCTGCCTAACGCCATGGTCGCCACCCTGACCTTCCTGCCGTTCATTCTGTGCAGTTCGATAACCACCCTGACCTCGCTCGATTTCCTCGGTTTTGGCCTGCCGCTGGGCTCCCCTTCGCTGGGCGAACTGCTGTTGCAGGGTAAAAACAACCTGCAGGCGCCCTGGCTGGGCATCGCCGCCTTTCTGTCGGTGGCGGTCCTGCTGACGTTATTGATTTTTATTGGTGAAGCGGTTCGCGACGCCTTTGACCCAAGCAAGGCGGTGTAGCATGACGCAACCTTTGTTAGATATCGATAACCTCTCCATCGCCTTTCGCCAGCAGGGTGAGACTACCCCCGTCGTCAGCGAACTGTCGCTGCAGATTGCCGTCGGCGAGACCCTGGCGCTGGTCGGCGAGTCCGGCTCCGGGAAGAGCGTGACCGCGCTATCGGTGCTGCGGCTACTCCCGTCGCCGCCGGTCAGCTATCCTGCCGGCGACATCCGTTTTCACGGCCAGTCGCTGCTGCACGCGGATGAACGCACCCTGCGCGGCGTGCGCGGTAACCGCATTGCGATGATCTTTCAGGAGCCGATGGTTTCGCTTAATCCACTGCATACTCTGGAAAAACAGCTGTACGAAGTGCTCTCTTTGCATCGCGGGATGCGCAAAGAAGCGGCGCGCGGGGAAATCCTCGACTGCCTCGATCGCGTCGGCATCCGCAACGCGCCCCGGCGGCTGGCCGACTATCCCCATCAGCTTTCCGGCGGCGAGCGCCAGCGGGTGATGATCGCCATGGCGCTGTTAACCCGCCCGGAGCTGCTTATCGCCGACGAACCCACCACCGCGCTGGACGTGTCGGTGCAGGCGCAAATCCTCACGCTGCTGCGGGAGCTGAAGCAAGAGTTGAATATGGGGCTGCTGTTTATCACCCATAATCTGAGCATCGTTCGTCAGCTCGCCGACCGCGTCGCGGTGATGCAGAACGGCCGCTGCGTGGAACAAAACGGCTGCCGGGCGCTGTTTTCCGCCCCCGAACACCCTTATACCCGCCGCCTGCTGGATAGCGAGCCGTCGGGAGATCCCGTCCCGCTCGCACCCGATGCCCCGGTGTTGCTGCGGGCGGAAAATTTGACTATCGCCTTCCCGATACGTAAAGGTCTGCTGCGGCGAGTTGTCGATCATAACCGGGTCGTTAACGGCCTCAGCTTTCATTTGCGCGCGGGAGAAACGCTGGGGCTGGTCGGCGAGTCCGGATCGGGCAAAAGCACCACCGGGCTGGCGCTTCTGCGTCTGATTCATTCCGATGGCGCGATCGCCTTTGACGGTGAGGCGCTTCAGGGACGCAATCGCCGGCAGATGCTGCCGCTGCGTCGTCGCATGCAGGTGGTCTTTCAGGATCCTAACTCATCGCTAAACCCGCGGCTCAACGTGCTGCAAATTATCGAAGAGGGATTGCGCGTCCATCAACCGACGCTCACGCCGGCCGAACGGGAGCAGGCGGTGATTCAGGTGATGCAGGAGGTCGGCCTCGATCCACACTCACGGCATCGCTACCCTGCCGCCTTCTCCGGCGGCCAGCGTCAGCGCATCGCGATCGCCAGGGCGCTGGTCGTCAAACCGCAGCTTATCGTGCTGGATGAGCCCACCTCATCGCTGGATAAAACCGTGCAGGCGCAAATCCTCGCGCTGCTGAAGGCGTTACAGCAAAAGCATCAGCTGGCCTATATTTTTATCAGCCATGATTTACGCGTCGTGCGGGCGCTGTGTCATCAGGTAATGGTGCTGCGGCAGGGAGAAGTCGTCGAGCAGGGTGAGTGCGAGCGCGTATTTACCGCTCCGCAGCAGGAGTATACCCGTCAGCTGCTGGCGTTGAGCTGACGGTCAGAAGGGGTTGTTGCCGGAGAAGGGTTCTGCAATCGCCACGCCGAAATTTTTCAGGCGACAGGTTGCGGCAAATTCGTCCTGACGGTTAACAAACAGGCACGGTTCCCCTTCGCATTCAACGACAGAGCTGTCGACCTCGATGTCGCTAAGCGCCTGGCTGAGCTTATGCATGACCGGCCACGCGCTTTCGCCATCGGGGCTGAGTAATTTCAACGCCACGAGGCTGTTTTCGCTCTGGGCGCCGTTTTGCGGAATCGGTTCAACTCTTGAACCTGCAAAACCGGCCAGCCAGCGATAGCTCTGCGGCAGACGGTGTACGATAGAGAGTTGCAGTGTATTCACGTGTTTACCCCGGAAGCAAAATACTTCACAATAATTTTACATCAATACTAACACATTATTGACAACCAGTCCTCTTCCTGCACAGAAAACGCTTACACCAGTGGCATAGCCGTGTTATTGGTTTGTAATGTAAAAGTTTATAATTGCGCAGATGGAACATCTTCGGGCTATATGTACCCGTTTCTGTGATCTAAAACAACTTTTTTATCGCAATCATGCGACTTTTTGAACGATTTGATTTTACATAAAATAAACAAATCGCTGAACAGAGAAGCCAGATTTGGTTGACATGCATCAAAAAAAGGGGCGATATCGCCCCCTGAAAGTCGCTTAGCGCGCGGCTTTGCGCCGTCGGCTGGCGTAGAGGTAAAAGAGGATGGAGCTGCTGGCGCAGAAGGCGATAGAAATCAGCATTGGCCAGGCGGTGGTAAACGTCGCCATCGACAGCAGCGCACCGACAATGGCGCCAATCCCGAAACGGAACGTCCCTGCCAGCGAGGAAGCGGTCCCGGCCATATGCGGAAACTCATCGAGAATCACCGCCATCGCGTTAGAGGAGACCATCGAAACGCAGCCGATGAACGCCGCCACGCCAAACACCAGCGCCCAGAACCCCACGCCAAACAGCGCGCACACGACCATCCACGCCGCCATCGCAAACTGGATCCATAGCCCGGCGCGGAACATATTCAGCGCCCCAACCCGCCGCACAAAGCGACTGTTGATCATGGTCATGACAAACAGGAAGACGACGTTCAGCGCAAAATAGTAGCCAAAGTGCTGCGGTGAAACGTGGTTGATATTGATATAGACAAACGGGCCGGCGCTCAGAAACGAGAACATCCCGGCGAAGCTGAAACCGCTTGCCAGCATATAGCTCAGCACCCGCTTGTGGCGAAACAGCGTCGCGAAGTTGCCGAGCGTAGTGCGAATATGAAATTTCTGCCGGCGTTCCGGCGGCAGGGTCTCGCTAATAAAGAAGGCGATCATCGCCGAGGCTAATAGCGCCGCCACCGCGAGGATCCAGAAGATCGCATGCCAGCTAAACCACACCAGCACCGCTCCGCCGACCATCGGCGCCACCAGCGGCGCGACGGTGGTCACCAGCATGACGAACGACATCATCCGCGAGAACTCTTCCTTGGGATAGATATCGCGCATCAGGGCGTTAATCACCACGCTCGCCGCCGCGGCCGCCAGGCCGTGGAAAAAGCGCATGGTGATCAGCATATCGATAGTCTGCGACAGCGCGCAGGCCACCGCCGCCGCGGCAAAAACCAACGTACCGCCCAGTATCACCGGTTTACGCCCCATGCTGTCCGCCATTGGGCCATATAAAAGCTGGCCCAGGGCAAAGCCCAGAATATAGGTACTGAGCGTCATCTGCGCGCTGCCGTCCGGCACATTAAACTGCGCCGCAATCACCGGCAGCGCCGGAAGATACATATCAATCGACAGCGGCATTAACATGGCCAGCAGGCCAAGAATAAACACAATCCCTAATGAAGAATTCTGCTTTGCCGTCACGTTTTACTCCGCGCATGTTGGCCGCCAACGCTGGCAATTTCTTCTGCCGTCAGCGGACGATATTCACCCGGCGCCAGCGACGCATCAAGCGCGATATCGCCAATACGTTCGCGATGCAGGCCAACCACATGATTCCCCACCGCGGCAAACATCCGCTTCACCTGATGGTAGCGCCCTTCGCTAATGGTCAGGCGGACTTCGGTCGGCGTCACCACTTCCAGCACCGCCGGTTTGGTCAGGTCTTTCTCATTATGCAGCTGAACGCCTTTGGCAAACTGCTCGGCGGTGGACTCATCCAGCGGATTTTCCAGCGTCACCAGATAGGTTTTTTCGCAATGGTGGCGCGGGGAAGTAATGCGGTGCGACCACTGGCCATCGTCGGTCATCAATACCAGTCCGGTGGTGTCGATATCCAGACGCCCCGCGGCATGCAGCTTGTGCGCCACCGGCTCGTCGAGGAAATAAAGGACCGTTGGATGATCCGGATCGTCGGTGGAACAAACGTAACCCTGCGGCTTGTTGAGCATAAAGTAGCGCGGGCCGGTCTGCTGAACCAGCGTATTGCCGTCATACTCGACGTCATGCTCCGGCAGAAGCTTGAAGGAGGAGTCTTTTACAATGTCGCCGTCCACGGTAACGCGGCTGCCGCGGATTTCACGCCCGGCAATAGCCCGGCTAACGCCAAGTTGCTGAGCGATAAACTTATCAAGTCGCATGAGATTTTTTTAGCCTGTACAAGTGCTGGAGCGGGCAACGCGCCCGAAAAAGAAGAATTTCATGGGGTAGTATAACGGGCTATTAACACCACTCAAGGGAAAAGATTCGTGGCATACTATTCGCGAGTTAATTAACCGCCATAAATTCATGACATTTACATTACGTCCCTACCAAAAAGAGGCGGTCGACGCGACGCTCGCCTGGTTTCGCCGCCATCATGAACCTGCTGCGATTGTGCTGCCGACAGGCGCAGGTAAAAGCCTGGTTATCGCCGAACTTGCGCGCCTGGCGCGCGGTCGCGTGCTGGTGCTGGCGCACGTTAAAGAGCTGGTGGCGCAGAACCACGCCAAGTATTGCGCGCTCGGCCTGGAAGCGGATATTTTCGCCGCGGGCCTCAAGCGTAAAGAGAGCCACGGTAAAGTGGTCTTTGGCAGCGTGCAGTCGGTCGCCCGCAACCTCGACCAGTTTCAGGGCGAGTTTTCGCTGCTGATCGTCGACGAGTGCCACCGCATCAGCGACGATGATGACAGCCAGTATCAGCAGATTATCAGCCACCTTCAGCAGGTCAATCCGCACCTGCGCCTGCTGGGGCTGACCGCGACGCCTTTTCGCCTCGGTAAGGGGTGGATTTACCAGTTCCACTACCACGGCATGGTGCGCGGCGATGAAAACGCGCTGTTTCGCGACTGCATCTACGAGCTGCCGCTGCGCTATATGATTAAGAACGGCTACCTGACGCCGCCGGAGCGGCTGGATATGCCGGTGGTTCAATATGACTTCAGCCGCCTGCAGGCGCAAAGTAACGGCCTGTTCAGCGAGGCTGATTTAAACCACGAACTGAAAAAACAGCAGCGCGTCACGCCGCATATCGTCAGCCAAATCGTTGAATTCGCCCAAACGCGCAAAGGGGCGATGATTTTCGCCGCCACCGTTGAACACGCCCGCGAAGTGACCGGGTTGCTTCCGCAGGGCGAAGCGGCCTTAATCACCGGTGAAACGCCGGGGCCGGAGCGCGATCGCATCATCGACGCGTTTAAAGCTCAGCAGTACCGCTATCTGGTTAACGTCGCGGTACTGACGACCGGCTTTGATGCGCCGCATGTCGATCTGATCGCCATCCTGCGCCCGACCGAGTCGGTGAGCCTTTACCAACAGATCGTCGGCCGCGGCCTGCGCCTGGCGCCGGGTAAAACGGACTGCCTGATTCTCGATTACGCCGGTAATCCGCACGACCTTTACGCGCCTGAAGTGGGAACACCGAAGGGAAAAAGCGACAACGTGCCGGTCCAGGTTTTTTGCCCGGCATGCGGTTTCGCCAATACGTTCTGGGGGAAAACCACCGCCGACGGCACGCTGATTGAACACTTTGGCCGCCGCTGTCAGGGCTGGTTTGAGGATGACGAAGGCCATCGCGAGCAGTGTGATTTTCGTTTTCGCTTTAAAAACTGCCCGCAGTGTAACGCAGAAAACGATATCGCCGCCCGCCGCTGCCGCGAGTGCGATACCATCCTGGTCGACCCCGACGACATGCTGAAAGCCGCGCTGAAGCTTAAAGATGCGCTGGTGCTGCGCTGTAGTGGAATGGATCTGCAGCACGGCGCGGATGATAAAGGCGCCTGGCTAAAAATCACCTATTACGATGAAGATGGCGCGGATGTTAGTGAGCGCTTCCGACTGCATACGCCCGCCCAGCGCACCGCCTTTGAGCAGCTCTTTATCCGCCCGCATACCCGAACGCCGGGCGTACCGCTGCGCTGGATAACGCCCGCCGATATCCTCGCCCAGCAGGCGCTTCTGCGCCATCCGGACTTTGTCGTGGCGCGCATGAAGGGGCAATACTGGCAGGTGCGGGAGAAAGTATTTGATTATCAGGGCCGATTCCGCCGGGCCAACGAACTACGCTAATCGCCCTCACGTCTGAGGTTTTGGTTGCTGCAAACACCTATGGCGGCTATAATGCCGCCCGCTTTTGCATTCGCAAAGCAGATAATCTGCCTGCTGCTGGGTCGCCTGTAGCAGGATTTATATATAGAGAGACATCAATGTTTACTATCAACGCAGAAGTACGTAAAGAGCAGGGTAAGGGTGCGAGCCGCCGCCTGCGTGCAGCTAACAAATTCCCGGCCATCATCTATGGCGGCGAAGCTGCGCCAGTAGCAATCGAACTGGATCACGACAAAGTGTGGAACATGCAGACCAATGCAGAGTTCTACAACGAAGTTCTGACCATCGTTGTTGATGGCAAAGAAGAGAAAGTTAAAGCTCAGGCTGTTCAGCGTCACCCGTTCAAGCCGAAGCTGTCCCACATCGACTTCGTTCGCGCTTAATCGCCGACTGAAAGTTGTATGGCAAGCGCCCCGCTCCGCAAGGTTCGGGGCGTTTTGTTTATCAGCCGAGTAGCGTTGACCTGTTCAGCGCCAGATGCTGCAACAGCATAATTGTTTTCGCATCGACGATTTCCCCTTCGCGAATAGCCTGCAACGCTTTTTCCAGCGGCCACTCCAGCACCTCGATATCTTCCCCTTCCGTCGCCAGGCCGCCACCGTCGCCGCGCCGATCGTCGGCAGAGTATTCGGCAATGAAAAAGTAAAGCTTCTCCGTCACCGAACCGGGGCTCATGTAAGCGGTGAATACCGGCTCTATGCGCGTGACGCGAAAACCGGTCTCCTCTTCGGCTTCGGCAACGATGCGCGCCTCCGGAGAAGCGTTATCCAGCAGTCCGGCGGCAGCTTCGATCAAAAAGCCATCATGACCGTTAATCCACACCGGAAAGCGAAACTGGCGAACCAGCACTACCGTTTGCTTTTCACGATTGTAGAGCAGGATCACCGCGCCGTTGCCGCGGTCGTAAGCTTCCCGGCTCTGCTCCTGCCAGCGTCCGTCCCGGCGCAATAGTTCAAAAGTATATTTCTTGAGCGTGTACCAGTTATCCGGTAAAAGCGTTTCGCGGATATGGCGAACGCGCGGTGCGTCAGCGTGCATGTTTTTCCCCTTTTAGGTGACAGCGAGCAACATAACATGCATAATCGTGCACAAACAAGATCACTCATGAAGGTATTTTGATGCTCGCCAGCCAGAGAAAACAGCAGATTTTGCAGATCCTCGCCGAGGAAAAACAGGTGATGTCCGGGGATCTCAGCCAGCGCTTTAGCGTATCAGAAGACTCCATTCGCCGGGATCTGCGGGAGCTGGCCGCGGAAGGCAAGCTGCAGCGCGTCCACGGCGGCGCGCTGCCGGTTTCCGAAGCCATCGCGCCTATTGAAACAAGAAAGAACGTGCAAATCGCCTCAAAGCAGAGCATTGCCCAGCGCGCGGTTGAGCTCATTCAGCCCGGTCAGGTGGTGATTGTCGACGGCGGCACCACCACCGGGGAGATGATGCGCCTGCTGCCGGATAACCTCGCGTGTACCGTGGTCACCCATAGCCCGGGGATTGCCGTCGCGCTGGTGGAAAAACCGCTCATCGAGGTGATTTTGATCGGCGGCCGGTTGTTTAAGCATTCCGTCGTCAGCGTCGGGTCTGCGGCCCTCGAGAGTATTTCCCGTATCAACGCCGATCTGTTTTTTATGGGCGTCACCGGCGTTCACCCCCGGGCGGGATTCACCACCGGTGACTATGAAGAAGCGGGCATTAAACGCGCGCTGGCGGCGCGGGCTGCCGAAACGGTGGTGATGGCGTCACAAGAAAAGCTTAACTCCGCGTCGGCCTTTGCCATCGGCGAGCTGGGGGCAGCCAGTACGCTGATCGTGGATACGACCCTGGACGAGGCGCTGCGACAGCAGCTAACCCTGGCGGGGGTAGAAATCCTCTACGCCCTGTAATACGGGTTCAGGCAAAAAAAATCCCGACTCGACGTCGGGATTTTGCGCATTAATTTCCGCCAGAAGTACGGCGCTGTAGCTGATCGCGCAGGTTCGGCGGCGTGCCTTTAATGGTTAAGGTATCCGTAGCCGGATCCCAGAACACCCGCTCGCCCAGCAGCATAGCGTCAAAATTAATGGTTAACCCGCCGCCGCTGCCGGCAAACTTGGTTAACTGACGCAGCGTGCTGCGATCCGCCGGGAAGCTCTCTTCCAGCTCGTAGCCTTGTTCGGCGGTAAATTCCTGAAAGGTCTTCTCGCTGACGCCCGCCAGCTCTTTCGACAGCGACTCCAGCTCGATTTCCTCACCGGCCTGCAGCTGCTCGTTGCAGTAGCTGTATACCTGCTGGCGCACGTTTTGACGTTCAGATTTATCCAGCTGCGCATCGGCGGCGAAATCATCCAGCGCCTGCAGCAGGCCGCGGTTCTGCGCTTTGGCGTTCAGCCCTTCGCTGGCGCCGAGGAAATCCATAAAGAAATCCGCCACCTTGCGCCCTACCCGCCCCTTCAGGAAGGTCAGATAGCGCGTTGACTCCGGGTTGGTTTCCCACTCGGTTAAATCAATACGCGCGACGATATCCGCGTGATTGATGTCCAGATAATGGGTGGAGCTGATATCCAGCTCTTCGTTGACGCGCATGCTGCTTAGGTTGTTCAGCACCGCCACCATCAGATATTCCACCGCCAGATAACGATACTGGCAAAACAGCACAATACCGCCTTCTGCAAAGGGATATTTTGCCAGTTCGTCGCGCAGGCGCCCGGTAGCGGCGCGGCTAAACGGCAGGAACGCTTCTTCGCCCTTACGCTGCCCGCGCAGCGCCTGCGCCAGTTCGCTCTCTTCATTAAACAGGCCGTAGGCTTTATTTTTTGCGCTATAGACACGATGCAGTTCGGCCATCATCTCGACAACCGTCGCCGTCGGCTCCAGCAACGATTCGCGCAGCACCAGCTCCAGATTTTGTTCATCACGTTTGATTAACTGATGCAGGGCAATCTGGTCGATATCCAGACTCATGTTAAACTCTCCTTTTAGACCGGGCGGTATTCAACCACCGCGGGGGCAACGACGCAACCGCCGCGTGACTCTTTGCGAGCGAAGCCGCGCGCTTTTGCGTCGTGGCGAAAAAATGCGGAAAAAAAGCTGCTGCTACGGTAATATGTTGCCCTTTCACGAACAAACAGATTTTGAGTTTATGCCGCAATTATCCCGCTATAGCGATGAACACGTCGAACAGCTGCTCAGCGAGCTGACGAGCGTTCTGGAAACACATAAAGCGCCCGTTGACCTTTCACTGATGGTTCTGGGCAATATGGTGACTAACCTGATCAACAGTAGCGTCGCGCCGGCGCAGCGTCAGGCCATCGCCCGTTCTTTTGCCCAGGCGCTGCAGTCATCTATCAACGACGATCCAGCGCACTAAGGATAACGAACAACAGTATATGGTGACTCTTCGTCAGCCCTACCGAGAAAAAGTCTCCCAGATGGTCAGCTGGGGGCACTGGTTCGCCCTTTTCAACATGTTGTTGGCTATGGTGCTCGGCAGTCGCTATCTGTTTGTCGCCGACTGGCCAACGACGCTTGCCGGACGCCTCTTTTCGTACGTCAGCCTCGTTGGTCACTTCAGCTTCCTGGTCTTTACCAGCTACGTGCTGATTCTTTTCCCGCTGACTTTTATCGTCGTCTCTCAGCGCTTAATGCGCTTTATCTCGGTTATTCTGGCGACCGTGGGCATGACGCTGCTGCTAATCGACAGCGAGGTTTTCACCCGTTTCCACCTGCATCTTAATCCCTTTGTCTGGGAACTGGTTATCAACCCCGACCAGAACGAGATGGCGCGCGACTGGCAGCTGATGTTTATCAGCGTACCGATCATTTTCCTGCTGGAAATGCTCTTCGCGACCTGGAGCTGGCAGAAGCTGCGCAGCCTGACGCGTCGCCGCCACTACGCCCGACCCGTTGCCTGGTTCTTCTTTATCTCCTTTATCAGTAGCCATCTGGTCTATATCTGGGCGGATGCCAACTTCTATCGTCCGATCACCATGCAGCGGGCCAACCTGCCGCTCTCCTATCCGATGACGGCGCGCCGTTTCCTGGAAAAACATGGCCTGCTCGACGCGCAGGACTACCAGCGCCGTCTGGTGGAACAAGGCGCGCCAGAAGCCGTCTCGGTGCAATATCCGCTGAGCGATCTGCGTTATCGCGATCTCGGTACCGGTTATAACGTGCTGCTGATTACCGTTGATAACCTTAATTATTCGCGCTTTGAGAAAAACATGCCGGCGCTGGCCGGGTTCGCGAAAGACAACGTGAACTTTACCCAGCATATGAGCTCCGGCAACACCGCTGACAGCGGCATGTTTGGCCTGTTCTACGGTATTTCCCCGAGCTATATGGACGGCGTTCTGTCTGCGCGTATCCCCGCGGCGCTGATTACGTCGCTAAATCAGCAGGGTTATCAGCTGGGCCTGTTCTCATCAGATGGCTTTAGCAGCCCGCTCTACCGTCAGGCGCTGCTGTCAGATTTCTCACTGCCCGTCGCGAAAGCGCAAAGCGACGAGCAGACGGCAAACCAGTGGATTAACTGGCTGGACCGCTACGCCCAGGATGAAAACCGCTGGTTCTCGTGGGTTTCTCTCAACGGCACTACCTTTGACGACGGGCAGCAGCAAAACTTCGTCCGCCGCTACGGTAACGCCGCGGGCGCGGTCGATACGCAAATTGGCCGCGTGCTGAACGCGCTGCGGGAAGCGGGCAAGCTGGACAATACGGTGGTTATCGTGACCGCGGGCCGTGGAATGCCGCTGAACCCGCAGCATGAGCAGTTTGGCTGGTCGCGCGAGCAGCTGCAGGTTCCCTTAGTGATCCATTGGCCGGGCACGCCGGCTCAGGAGATCGCGACGCTGACCGATAATAAAGACGTGATGACGACGCTGATGCAGCGTTTGCTCCACGTCTCTACCCCGGCCAACGAGTATTCGCAAGGTGAGGATCTGTTTAGCGCCGCCCGCCGTCGTGCCTGGGTCACCGCGGCCAATAGCGATACGCTGGCCATTACCACGCCGAAATTCACGGTTGTGCTTAATCACAACGGCACTTACAGAACGTGGAACAGCGACGGCGAGAAAATTAACGATCAAAAACCGCAGCTCAGCTTGCTGCTGCAGGTGCTGACCGATGAAAAACGCTTTATCGCTAACTGATTGATTATTTATAAATCAATCAGTCATTTCCCGGCTTGCATTCGCTTGGGGAACGGGTAATATTGTTCCCCACGAATCGGCACGTAGCGCAGCCTGGTAGCGCACCGTCATGGGGTGTCGGGGGTCGGAGGTTCAAATCCTCTCGTGCCGACCAAATTATTCACCGATTAAATCGGTAACCCCTTAAGAACCCGCACTCTCACAGAGTTTGCGGGTTTTTTAATGTCATATTTCCACCCTGTTCTAAGCGAAACGCTACCGCGACTCTGATTGTAAATCCCGGAAAAACTTCTATTATTTGACTGTACACGTCATTTTTCTGAAGGATTTACATGAGAGTTAATGGACTTACGAAAGGATTTTTCATCCTGATCGTGCTGATCGTCACCCTTGCTTTTTTCGACGTTCTCTCCCCCTATTATTCAGCCATTTTATGGGCGGCCATTCTGGCGGTGATCTTCCACCCGGTGAAGAACAAACTGCGCGATCGGATCGGCGAGCGTAACGGCCTGGCGGCGTTTCTGACGATAGTGATTATCTGTCTGATCGTGTTTACCCCGCTGGCGATCATCCTCTCGTCGCTGGCCTTCGAGCTCAACGTGGTTTACACCAAACTGCAGCATAACGATACCCAGTTCCCGACCGTGGTAGCCAGCCTGTTTGCTCACCTGCCGGAATGGGCAAGGAGCTTCCTCTCAGAGCATAATCTTGATAGCGCGGAACAGATTCAGCGGCAGCTTTCGGACGTTGCGCTTAAAGGAGGCCAGTACCTTGCCGGTAGCGCATTCCTGATTGGTAAAGGCACGTTCGGTTTTACCATCAGCTTCGGCATCATGCTTTATCTGCTGTTTTTCCTGCTAAAAGATGGTCCATACCTGGTCAGGCTGATTCTGGAATCCCTGCCGCTATCAAATCACGTGAAGCAGCATCTTTTCGCCAAATTTGCCGCCGTCGCCAGGGCGACGGTCAAAGGCACCGTGGCGGTCGCGCTCGCCCAGGGCGCGCTTGGTGGGCTGGCGTTCTGGATCGTGGGCATTGATGGCAGCATCCTGTGGGGCGCGCTGATGGCGTTTCTGTCGCTGATCCCGGCGGTGGGCTCGGCGATTATCTGGGTGCCTGCGGCGATCTATCTCTTCGCGACCGGTCAGCTCTGGCAGGGCGCGTTTGTCGTCGGTTTCTTTGTGATCATCGTAGGCCTGGTTGATAACATCCTGCGACCTTTACTGGTGGGTAAAGATACCAAAATGCCGGACTACCTGATCCTGATCACCACGATCGGCGGAATGGAAATCTACGGCATCAACGGCTTTGTTATCGGCCCGCTGATCGCCGCCCTGTTTATCGCCTGCTGGAACCTGCTGTCCGGACGCGATCACGCCGGAAACATCGATGAACTTGATGAGGATTTCTTAGAAGAGGGTAAAAATCACGAGGAGTAGCGGCCGGTATTGCACAACTTTACAGGCATAGAGCGGCATTCCTGTCAGGCAATGACCGGCACCTTAGCGGCTCTGTAATTAGTAAAACATCGCGGGGGCAGCGAGGTCAGGGGGGATACCCCTTGCTCAACCGCGATGAAATCCCCTACTCCTGCACCAATAAGCAGAATTTATAACTGGTATCTGTGAAAATTTTGGTAAACGCCACTGCCCATCAACGTAACAAATGCTAACATTATGCTGTTTATGATTGATAACAAAGGATTACCCACGTGAAAAAAATCACTACGTTTGCTGCCTCCCTGCTGGCCGTTGCCTGCATGTCCACCAGCGCCGCTGCAGCTGAGCAGCCGCTGGAGAAGATCGCCCCGTTTCCAAAGGCGGAACAAGGGATGAAGCGTCAGGTGATTCAGCTGCCGCAGCAGCAGGATGAATCCGCATTGAAAGTCGAGCTGATGATTGGCCAGACGCTGGAAGTTGACTGCAACCGCCACCGCCTTGGCGGCCAGCTGGAAAGCAAAACCCTGGAAGGCTGGGGCTACGACTACTACGTATTTGATAAAGTGACGTCACCCGTCTCAACCATGATGGCCTGCCCGGATGGTAAAAAAGAGAAGCAGTTTGTGATGGCTGGCCTGGGCGATGCGGGCATGCTGCTCTATAACAGCAAGCTGCCGATCGTGGTTTATACCCCGGCGAATATCGACGTGAAATATCGTATCTGGAGAGCGGACGAAACCATCGGCGTAGCCGTTGAGCGTTAATGCCTGAAGAGTGAATCCGGCGGCCTGCGCCGCCGGAGAAGCGCTTACAGCGCGATGTCAGCGATAGGTTTCCCTTCCGGCAGCGGCTTTAGCGTCGCCTGCGGAACGTTATCAGCCTCAGTAAGCGGCTCATAGCGCAGTTCCAGCACTTCGCTGGTCCACGCCAGCGCCTTTTCAATTTCCGCTGCGTTGCCATCCAGACGCGTACCGTAGCTCGGGATAATCGCTTTCAGTTTCGCCTGCCACTCCGCTGAGTTGATCTTCTCTTTGAACACTTTCTCCATCAGCTGCAGCATGATTGGCGCCGCGGTGGAAGCACCCGGCGAGGCGCCCAACAGCGCGGCTACCGTGCCTTCATCATCGCTGACAACTTCGGTTCCCAGGCGCAGAACGCCGCCCTTCTTCGCGTCGCGCTTGATAATCTGCACGCGCTGGCCGGCCTGCCATAAGCGCCAGTCTTCTTTGCGCGCTTCCGGATAGTACTCGCACAGCGCCGCGTGACGATCTTTGTCCTTTTGCAGCACCTGGCTAATCAGGTATTTTACCAGATCGAAGTTATCCAGCCCGACGTTGAGCATCGGCATGATATTCGACGTATTGGTGGAGGCCAGCAGATCCCAAAGCGAACCGTTTTTCAGGAAGCGGGTTGAGAAGGTCGCGAACGGCCCAAACAGCACCACGCGTTTGCCGTCGATAATACGGGTGTCGATGTGCGGAACCGACATCGGCGGCGCGCCCACTTCCGCCTGGCCGTAGACTTTAGCCAGATGGTGAGTCACCACTTCCGGGTTCTCACAAACCAGGAACTGACCGCCGACCGGAAAGCCCGCGTACTCCTTCGCCTGCGGAATACCGGTTTCCTGCAGCAGGGTCAGCGCGGCGCCGCCGGCGCCAATAAAGATAAATTTAGCCCTGATAACCCGTTTCTGGTGGCGATTGTTCGCATCCGCCAGCGTTACGCTCCAGCTTTTGTCGGCGTTGCGCTTAAAGCGACGGACCACGGTACCCAGCTGAAGCGAGAAATTATCATGGGTTTGCAATCCGGCGATCAGCTGACGGGTAATTTCACCGTAGTTCACGTCGGTGCCGACTTCCGAGCGGGTCGCGGCCACCTTCTGCTGCGGATCGCGCCCTTCCATCACCAGCGGAGCCCACTCTTTAATTTGTTGATGATCTTCAGAGTAGCGGATACCGCGGAACAGCTCGCTTTGTTGTAACGCCGCATAGCGGGCGCGCAGGAAGTTAACGTTGTCTTCGCCCCACACGAAGCTCATGTGCGGCACGCTGTTAATAAAGGATTTAGGCTTTTTCAGTATGCCCCGGGTCACCTGGTGGGCCCAAAACTGACGAGAAATCTGGAAAGATTCGTTGATATCAACCGCTTTATCGATATTGATACCGTTAGCGGTTTGCGGCGTATAGTTCAATTCCATCAGCGCCGCGTGGCCGGTGCCCGCGTTGTTCCATCCGTTCGAGCTCTCTTCCGCGACGCTGGACATCTGCTCGACCATGGTAATAGACCAGTCCGGCTCCAGTTCCTGCAGCCAGGTTCCCAACGTGGCGCTCATGATGCCGCCGCCAATCAACAATACATCCGTCTCTTGCTCATGGCGGGTGTTGGTCCGAGTGTTATTGGAACCAACCGCCTGTGAGCTGGGTACGGCCATCTTTTTCTTCATCGGATTTGAGCCTTACTTTACTCGCTTTTTTATTTAGCGCAGGTGAAACGATTCTCGGCTTCAAAGGTAACACTGAAGAAAAAAAATTTAAATATTGTTTAAATTTTAAGTTGAGTTTTGAGATCTGTTATAAAAATGTTTAATAAATGTGTATCACAAATCACATTTTGTACTGGTGTCAGCGATGCATCCGCGCTATTATCCTCGGTTTTGTGACCGACCGCACGTAAGCAGCGACCGATCCCGGCCAAAATTTTTTAAATTCTGCGAACTTTTTTTATGCCCCCAGTTTCCGATTCCGCTACCTCTGGTCACGCTGGCGCATTAGGCCAGATACTGCGCTCGCCCGCGCTGCTGACGCGTGAAACGCTGGCAGGCGTGCTCACCGCGCTGGCCCTGATCCCCGAAGTCATCTCCTTCTCCGTCATCGCTGGCGTTGACCCGAAAGTTAGCCTGACTGCCTCCGTGGTATTGTGCCTGGCGATGTCGGTCCTCGGCGGCCGGCCGGCGATGGTCACCGCGGCTGCCGGCTCGGTGGCGCTGGTTATCGGGCCCATGGTGCACCAATACGGCGTCGGCTACATTCTGCCGGCGGTCGTGCTGGCAGGCGTTATTCAAATTTTGTTTGGCCTATGCGGCATGGCGCGCCTGATGCGCTTTATCCCGCAGCCGGTGATGACTGGTTTTGTTAACGCGCTGGGTATTCTCATCTTTTTTGCTCAGGTACCCCATTTCTGGAGCAAGCAGCCGCTGATTATCGGCCTGTTCGTATTGACGCTGCTGATTGTCCTGTGGGCGCCGCGCTTTATTAAAGCGGTCCCTTCTCCGCTGATTGCTATCGTTCTGCTGACGCTGTTTACCGTTTTCAGCGGCCAGCTGCTGCCGATCGTCGGCGATGAGGGCTCCATGAGCGGCGGACTGCCGGGGTTAACCAGCCTGATGGTGCCCCTCGACTTAACCACGCTGCGCATCATCTGGCCCTGCGCGCTGAGCATCGCTTTTGTCGGCCTGATGGAGTCGCTTTTGACGGCGAAGCTGGTCGATGATTTGACCCATACCCCTTCCAGTAAGGCGCGCGAGAGCGCCGGTCTGGGCGTCGCCAACATTCTCGCCGGGTTTTACGGCGGCATCGCCGGGTGTGCGATGATCGGTCAGACCATCGTTAACGTTGAAATGGGCAAAGCGCGCAGCCGCGTCTCGACCGTTGCCGCAGGCCTGGTACTGCTATTGCTGGTAACCGCGTTAAGCGAAGTGATGGCGAGAATCCCGATGGCCGTGCTCGCCGGCGTGATGGTGATAGTGGCGGTAAAAACCTTTAGCTGGCACAGCATTCGTCCGGCGGAGCTGGCGCGCAATCCGTGGCCGGAAACGCTGGTGATGCTGGTGACCGTCGGCTCGACCGTCGGCACCAGCAATCTGGCAATCGGCGTTCTGGCAGGCCTGCTCTCAATGGCCCTGATCCCTCGCCGTCTGCGCACTCAAGCGCAGGCTACATCAGAAAAAGCGTCGCCAGCCCAAGAAAAATAAAGAATCCCCCGGTGTCGGTAATAGCGGTAATCATCACGCTGGAGCCGACCGCCGGGTCGCGTCCCAGCTTGACCATCACCATCGGGATAATCACCCCCATCATCGCCGCCATCAGCAGGTTGAGCATCATCGCCAGCGTCATTACGCCGCCCAGCTGCGGATCGTCGTACAGCCACCAGGTGATCGCCCCCATAATCCCGCCCCAGACGATCCCATTGATCAGCGCGACGCCCATCTCACGCAGGATCAGGAACGAAAAGCTTCCCGGCTGAATATGCTGTAACGCCATCGCCCGCACGATCATGGTGATCGTCTGGTTGCCGGTGTTACCGCCGATTCCGGCGACAATCGGCATCAGCGAGGCCAGCGCCACCAGTTGCGAAATGGTGTGCTCGAAACCATCGATAACGCGGGAGGCGATAAAGGCGGTGCACAGATTGACCGCCAGCCAGGCCCAGCGGGTCTTCACCGCTTTGCTCACCGGGGCAAACACATCGTCATCGTTGCTCAGGCCGCCCATTCGGCGTAGATCGTTATCCGTCTCCTCATAGACCACGTCAACGATCTCATCGATGGTTAAACGCCCCATCAGCTTGCCGTCGGCATCAATCACCGCCGCGCTGAGTAAGTCATCACGTTCAAAGGTACGCGCGACTTTTTCCGCGTCCTCGTGCGGCTGGAAGGTCACCGGATCGCCTTCCATCACTTCCCCCACCCGCTTCTGCGCATCGTTGAGCAGAATGGTTTGCAGCTCGAGTTCGCCGAGCAGCAGCTTATTGCGGGTGGTCACAAACAGTTTGTCGGTGTTCTCCGGCATTTTCCCTAGTCGCCGCAGATAGCGCTGTACCGCCGCGAGAGTGGCTTCCGGACGAACGGTAATGACCTCGAACTCCATGATCGCGCCGACGGTATTGTCGGCGTAGCGCATCATCTGGCGAATACGGGCGCGTTTATCCGCGGGCAGCGTGGCCAGCAAACGTCCGGTCAGATCGCGCGGCAGGTGCTGCAGCAGGTAGACCTGTTCATCAATATCGAGATTTTGCAGCGCGAACAGCAGGTCGTGATCGCTCATCTCCTCGATGAGGTCGCCCCAGACGCTTTCCGATGCCTCCAGCAGCACTTCACCGCGCTTATCGTCAGCGACCAGCCGCCAGAGCGCGTTGCGCGCATCGTAAGGCAGCGCTTCGAGCGCATCGGCAAGGTCCGGAGGCGGCAGGTGGGAAACCAGCATCTCCACTTCCGCCAGATCGTCGGCAAGCGTGCTGTCATCGTAACGTTCAGCGAGGGTTAATTTACCCAGCAGCGAGGATGTGACGGCTTTATCAGTGCTCAGGAGCCAAATGAGGCGGGCGCGCTCTTCGTCACGCAATCTGGCGCTTTTTTTATGCAAAACGGACATCGGTCAGGCAATCCTTGTAAAAATATCTGTCAGACCAGCAGGCCGGAAGCCTTAAGCATAGCGCGAGGAGGCGGAAATAATAACCGCTATGAATTCAGTCGACGGAAAAAACAGCAGCCTGCGGGAAGCCCGGAGGTCGGCTGACGCCTCCGGGACGGCGTAAAGCGATCAGGCGGTACGGGCAACCGCGTCGCGGGTCGCCAGCTCGCGCTCATTTCCGGTCAGCTCAGACAGCTGGCCGCCGCGCATTTCCAGCAGCCTGTCGGCGTGCTGAAAGTAGTGATCGTCATGGCTTATAGCAAAGAGAGTTTTACCCATCTCCTTCATCAACGGCAGCAGCACCTGATAGAACTCACGGCGGAAATGGGGGTCCTGATCCGCCGCCCATTCATCCAGCATGATGATATCTCTATCTTCCGCTAACGCCAGCAGCAGCGCCACGCGCTTTTTCTGCCCTTTTGACAGCTTCAGGTCGAGGATTTTGCCATCGTCGAGCCGTAGCTTATGGTTCATCTGCAGATAACCCAGCCACTTCTCCACCAGCGCCGGGTCAGCCGCCTTCCCTTCCGGCCCCAGCAGTCTGTCAAACAGCCAGACGTCGGTAAACACCGCCGAGAACAGCTTGCGATAATCTTCCGGCTTATCCGCCGCCATCGGCTGCCCGTCGACCAGGATCTGCCCGGAAAGGGGCTGGTACAAACCGGTCAACAGCATAGCCAGCGTCGATTTCCCGCTACCGTTACCGCCGATCAGAAAGACCAGTTCGCCGCGCTTGAGGGTCATGTTGATCGGCCCGACCGCAAAGCTGTTGTCAGGATAATGGAAGGTGATGTCGCGCAGCTCGAGCGTCTGCCAGTGGGGATGCGCCTGCGGCTGCGGGAACTCAGCGCGGTACGGCGCGAGCGAAAACTTATTCAGCTTGTTGAATGCCACCTGCGCGCTGAGCAGAGTGGGCAGCGCGCCTACCGCCGAGAGCAGCGGCGTGCGCAGGAATAATAGGGTCAACGAGTAGGTCGCCGCCACCGCCGTATCGGCCCAGCCCAGGCTGTTGGCCATCCAGAAGACCAGGCCAATCGCGCCCAGCATCATAATATTCGACCAGTTGACCGCGCTCAGATGAAAGGTATCGGCGCGAACAATATGGTGCCGGTATTCTCGCGCATCCGGCAGATAGAGCTGATTAAACACATATTCGGCGCGCTCGCGGTTGAGAGTGAGCTCTTTGCGACCTTCGAGCACCGTCTGGTAGTCGTGATACAGCTTATCTTCGCTTTCGCGCAGCGACGCCATATGCTTATAAACCCGCGATACCAGCATAAATCCGCCCCAGATGGTCAACGCCAGCCACAGGGCGGTAACCAGCATCATTTTTCCTGACAGCCAGGCCAGATAAGCGGCGGAGCCAAAGGTCAGAATAATCCCCTGCACCAGCTCCGGCAGGCGTACGAAGGCAATGGTGATATTGCGGATATCGCTGGTTAGCCCGGCCAGCAGCGACGCGCTGCCGATTTTCTCGATCTTCTCGATTTGCGTATCCAGAATGCGCTTAATAAATTCGCCGCGCAGGCGGTAAACGAAATGGTGGCCGAGCGTGGTCAGCGCCAGCTGCGAGCCGAGGGTGACCGCCATCAACAGCAATAACAGCCCGAGAAACTCCGGCAGGACCGTCAGGGAGGTATCGACAAGGGTTATCAGGCGCAGGTTAATGAAGGCGATAAGCCCAATACCCAGCGCCGCGCTCAGCAGGCTCAGGGCAATGACGGAGATAAACGGCCAGCGATACTGGCGCCAGACAAGAAGAAGAAGTTCCATAACGCGTAATCCGGGCAAGCAAAAACAGCCAGCAGTTTAAACTGCTCGACGATGACAGCAAGAATAATTCTTATTTTTATTCTTTATTACCCGCCAGGCGGAAAGTGAGATTGTAACGACAGCCGCCGGTAGCCGGATGGATGCCCTCTTTCAGCGGTTGAATACCGTGGTAAAACAGCCGCGATTCGCCGCCCCAGACCACCACGTCGCCGTGCTCCAGCAGCACCCGCTGCAGCGGATCGTTACGCCGCAGGCCGCCAAACTGAAATATCGCCGGAAGCCCCAGAGAGACGGAAACAATCGGCGCTCGCAGGTTTTGCTCGTCTTTATCCTGATGCAGCGACAGCTTCGTTCCCGGCTGATAGCGGTTGATAAGACACGCATCCGGGGTAAAGCGCGCATAGCCGCTCGCCGCCGCCGCTTCTGCGGCCAGTTCGCGGAAAAGCGGCGGCATCTGCGGCCAGCGCTTGCCCGTCAGCGGATCGTCGGCAGCATAAAGATAGCCGTGCTGGTTGGTGGTCCAGCCCAGCTCGCCGCAGTTGGTCATCGCCACCGACATCGTATAGCCGCCGGGGGTGACCATCTGGCGAAAAGGCGAACTGCAGGCAATCTCGCTGATTGCCTGCAAAAGCGCCGGCGCGCGCGCTCGGGCGTAGCGGCGCAAAATTATCGCCCCCGGAGCCAGCGGCTCCTGCCAGGGCGGCGTATCGGCAAAAAGATCGAGCATTATTTCTCCTCGGATGACGCTTCTCGCGCCAGCAGCAGCGCCTTGCGCGCCGTCCCCCAACGATAGCCGGATAGCGCCCCATCCTCGCGAACGACCCGATGACAGGGAATAACCAGCGCCAGTTTATTCGCAGCGCAGGCGCTTGCCACCGCCCTCACCGCGCGGGGGCGACCAATACTTTGCGCCACCTGGCGATAGCTGCGGGTCTCCCCCGCCGGGATCTGACGCAGCGCCTGCCAGACCTGAAGCTGAAACGCCGTGCCGCGCAGATCCAACGGCAGGGAAAACGGCTGCCGGTGGTCATCAAGATGGGAAAATACCTGCGCCACCCGCTGACGAAAAATCTCGTCGCCCGGATGCAGCCGCGCATTGGGGAACAGGCTGGCTAATTCCGCATAGAGCAAGGCGTCGTCCTCTCCGGGCAGCACGGCGCACACGCCCCGCTCACTCTCAGCCACCAGACAGCGTCCCAGCGGACCGTCGCCGCATACCCAGGTAATATCGATATCCCCCCCGCCGCGGCGAAACTGGCGGCCGGTCATTCCCAGCGCGGCGTCAGCCTGCTGGTAGTAGCTGCTACTATCCGGAAAACCGGCAGAGAGCGCCGCATCGGTAATTTTCTCCCCCTGCCCCAGCGCTTCGCGTAAACGGCGAGCGCGCCACGCCTGTTGCCAGGCTTTAGGGGTCATTCCGGTGACGGATTTAAAGAGGCGGTGAAAATGAAAGGGGCTGACCGCAAGCTGGCGTGCCAGTGCTTCCAGCGTTATCGGCGTCTCCTGCTCCAGCAGACGGCACGCGGCAGCCACTTTCTCTACCTTCTGCTGCTGCGGATCGGTTTTTTCCGGCTGGCAACGTTTGCACGGACGAAAGCCTTCCGCCTGCGCGCTTGCCACATCAGGATAAAAGCGAACATTTTCCCGCAGCGCGCGGCGCGAGCGGCAGGAGGGGCGGCAGCAGACGCCGGTGGTCAGCACGGCAAAAACAAACTGACCATCGGCGCTGGCATCGCGTTCGCATACCGCCTGCCAGCGGCGCTCATCGGTATCAATCATTATCGTTTTCATCACGGACTCCTGCTGTAAGTGTATCTTCAGTGTGGGCCGAAGTCCGTCATCAAAAACCCGAAATCTTGCGCTTTAATTTTTCTCGCCAACGAGGAAAGTGCGGAACTGCGGCGACATCCAGGTTTTAAACCCGTCCCCCTCTTTGATAATCATATAGACCGCCAGCCCCTGTTCGCGTACCACGTCACGCGCTTTTTCCGGCCCCAGCACCATCAGCCCGGTATCCCAGCCGTCGGCTTCCAGCGCCGTCGGGGCGATAACGGTCACCGAAACCAGTTTATGATCGATAGGCCGCCCGGTTTGCGGATCGATAACGTGCGAGATGCGCTTACCGTCCAGCTCATAGTAGTTGCGATAGCTGCCGGAGGTGCTGATGCCGTGGCCGTTGATATCAACGATCGCCTGTACCGCGTTTTCGCGATCGGTTGGCTTCTGGATCGCCACCCGCCACGGCTGCCCTTCCGCATTCATCCCCCGGCTCGCCAGCGCGCCGCCCACCGAGACCAGGTAGCGCGAGATCCCCTCCTGCTCCATCAGGCGCGCCAGATGATCGGCGGCGTAGCCTTCACCCACGGTAGAGAGATCGACAAACAGATCCGGAATATCTTTTTGCAGAAACTGCTTGCCGGCCTGGTTGATCACCGTCAGATGCTGTAATCCGCTGCGCGCTTTCGCCGCGGCAATCTGCTGCGCATCCGGCGTTTTGACCGGCTGTTTATCCGGGCCAAAGCCCCATAAATTGACCAGCGGCCCGACGGTGATATCCATGGCGCCATGGGTTTTTGCGCCAATGCGCAGCGACATCGTCACGATATCCGCCATCGCCTCGCTGACCGGCCACGGCGAGGTGCCCGGCGAATGGTTAAAGCGCATCAACGCTGAATCGTTCTTCCAGGTGGAAAGCAGACGATCGTCGGCATCCAGCTGAGCCTGAACTTTCTGGCGCAGCGCCTCGGCCTTCGCCTCATCAACGTTGATGACGCTAACCCGCCAGAATGTGCCCATGGTTTTACCTTCCAGCACGGTGGCGGCAGATTTTGGCGTCTGGGGAGTGGTGGCTGAATCACAGCCTGAAAGTAATACGCAGGCGCCGAACAGGGCGGCGCGGAAAAAAGTGATATCCATAAAATTGGCTTCCTCTGGCTAAGGCGCAAAGAGTACACCAGCAAGGTTAAACCGGGCATAAAAAAAGGCGCCATCGGCGCCTTTTTTCAAACTTCAGCTTGCTTAGAACTGGTAAACCAGGCCCAGAGCAACGATGTCGTCGGTAGAAACACCGGCGTTACGAGTGAAGCTGTTGTCGTCCAGCAGGTTGATTTTGTAGTCAACGTAGGTGGACATGTTTTTGTTGAAGTAGTAGGTAGCGCCTACATCAACATATTTCAGGATATCCTGGTCGCCGTAGCCTTCCAGATCCTTACCTTTGGACTGCAGGTAAGCCACGGACGGACGCAGACCGAAGTCGAACTGGTACTGAGCAACCACTTCGAAGTTCTGCGCTTTGTTAGCAAAGCCCAGGGAACCGGCGCGAGTTGCGTTGTAGGTCTGGGTGTACTGAGTCGCCAGGTAGATGTTGTTGGCGTCATATTTCAGACCACCGGTGTAGGTTTCAGCGTTATCGCCGCGGCCCAGAGCCAGCTGGCTGTTCTGATCGCCATTACGTTTGGAGTGAGAGTACGCGAAACCAGCGCTGATACCGTCGTAGATATCATAGGTCAGGGAGGTGCCGTAACCGTCGCCGTTCTGTTTCAGAGGGCCACGACCGTTGTTGGTCGGGGAAGTACCTTCGCCGCTTACGCTGCCGTTTTTACCCTGATACTGCAGAGCAAAGTTCAGGCCGTCAACCAGACCGAAGAAGTCAGAGTTACGGTAGGTTGCCACGCCGTTAGCGCGAGACTGCAGGAAGTTGTCAGAACCGTAGGTGTCGCCGCCGAATTCCGGCAGAACGTCAGTCCAGGAAGTTACGTCGTAGACAACGCCGTAGTTACGACCGTAGTCGAAAGAACCCGCGTCGCCGAATTTCAGACCAGCAAATGCCAGACGAGTCCACGCCTGATCGCTGGAGCTCTCGGTGTTGTTTGCCTGAACGTTGTATTCCCACTGGCCGTAACCGGTCAGCTGGTCGTTGATCTGAGTTTCGCCTTTGATGCCCAGACGCATGTAGGTCTGGTCGCCATCGGAAGATTTGTCGTCAGAGAAATAGTGCAGACCGTCGATTTTACCGTACAGGTCTAATTTGTTGCCATCTTTGTTATAGACTTCAGCCGCATTCGCTGCGCCTGCTACCAGCAGTGCCGG
Organism: Klebsiella sp. GW_Kp182; assembly: GCF_040062275.1. Taxonomy (NCBI): domain Bacteria; kingdom Pseudomonadati; phylum Pseudomonadota; class Gammaproteobacteria; order Enterobacterales; family Enterobacteriaceae; genus Klebsiella; species Klebsiella sp. GW_Kp182. Next base: position 90,071 of record NZ_JBEAFQ010000003.1, read on the forward strand.
TACCAGGAGGGACAGTACTTTAACTTTCATGTTATTAACCCTCTGTTTGTTATATGCCTTTTATTATTGCCACTGCTTACTGATTACCCTTCTAATCAGTCGGCTATTTCATTGTGCTGCAAAACGCGGAATAATCCAACAAGAATATGATACTAAAACTTCTAAGATGTTTCAAAATACCCACAAGATGTTTCAATTTGTAAATATGAGGGAACTTTTTTTCGGCCCTAAATGGGTAGCGAAATAAGCACTAATAATCAAAAAATAAAAATTTTTAATCCCTGTCAATGAGTTACACGGTTACATATCTATAGCACTGAATGGTAAAACAAAATTCTCGTCTGCGACTAAAATTACCCTCGCTATCATCATTAACTTTATTTATTACCGTCATTCAGTTCTGAATGTCTGTTTACCCCTATTTCAACCGGATGCCTCGCATCCGGTTTTTTTTACCCTTCTTTACACATCTTTAATTATTCCATGCTACCGGCGAAAAAAATAACGGTTATTAATCAAACAACTTGCGAATAAACTCAAAGCTGTTTATATAATTTCTTGTTATTTAGTGCTATTTCCGTTAGTCAATCCGTAAATAATTGTACAAAATCACTCGGGCCGTACATCTTTGCTCGCCGCGCGGGTTTGGGATAAATCTCAAGGCAAAAAAGTCGTTGTATGGTATTCAGATGTATGGATTTTGGGCGTTAACCTTTATACTGTTCATAGCATCTGCGCTGCCCCCGGTTAACTTGGTGCAACAGTCCGTTTACACATACTGATGAGTCGTACTCTCACACGATGACCCCGAAAAAATTTTCCCTGATACCCGGCAACATTACCCGCTTCTTTATTCTCATGGTCATCGTCCTGCTGGCGACGATGGGGGTCATGATCCAAAGCGCCGTTAACACCTGGCTAAAAGATAAAAGCTACCAGGTTGTCGATGTCAGCTACGACTTACATAAACGCATTGATACCTGGCGCTACGCCACCTGGCAAATCTATGACAACATTGCCGCGACCTCCTCCAGTTCAGCCGCAGAAACAGGGTTACAAGAGACGCGTTTAAAGCAGGACGTTTACTACCTTGAGAAACCCCGGCGCAAAACTGAAGCGCTGATTTTTGGCTCTCATGACAGCTCAACGCTGGAAATGACGCAAAAAATCTCCAACTATCTCGATATCCTGTGGGGCGCCGAGACCATTCCCTGGTCGATGTATTACCTTAACGGCCTGGATAACAGCCTGATTCTGGTTTCAACGCTGCCGTTAAAAGATCTCTCCTCCAGCTTCAAAGAGTCGACCATCAGCAGCGTCGTTGAATCACGGCGGGCAGAAATGCTGCTGCAGGCCAACACGTTAGATGAACGCGAGACGTTTTCGTCGCTGCGCCACCTCGCCTGGCAAAACGGCTACTACTTCACCTTACGCACCACCTTTAACCAGCCCGGCCACCTGGCGACCGTTGTGGCCTTCGATCTGCCCATTAACGATCTCATCCCTCCCAGTATGTCGCTGGAGAGTTTCCGCCTGGAGCCCGATCCGTCGCAGAACGTCAGCGCCAATCCGGATAAAGAAACCGCCGACATCGTCAGCATTAACTTTAACGGCCCGCAGATTGAAATTATCACCACAATTAATACCACCGGTATGCGCCTGGTCTGGATGGTGCCCTTTAGCGAGCTGATTCTGGAGTCCTTGCAGAGTATTTTACTGCCGCTGCTGCTGAACATTGGCCTGCTGGCGCTGGCGCTGTTCGGATTTACCACCTTCCGTCACTACAGCGGCCGCAAAAGCATCGTAGGGACGGCCGTTTCCTCGGCCGCCAATAGTGAATTACGCGCCCAGCGCGCCATTCATGAAGAGATTGTTTCTCTGCTGCCGCTGGGGCTGCTGGTGCACGATCAGGACGCTAACCGGACGGTGATCAGCAATCCGATTGCCGATCATCTGCTGCCGCATCTGAATCTGCAAAACATCATCAACATGGCCGATCAGCACCAGGGCGTGATTCAGGCGACGGTGAACAATGAACTGTACGAAATCCGTCAGTTCCGCAGCCAGGTGTCGCCGCGCACGCAAATCTTTATTATTCGCGATCAGGACCGCGAGGTGCTGGTGAATAAGAAACTCAAGCAGGCCCAGCGCCTGTATGAGAAAAACCAGCAGGGCCGTACGGCGTTTATGCAGCATATCGGCACGGCGCTGAAACAGCCGGCGCAAACGCTGGCGGAAGAAGCCGCGGCGCTCGGCATGGCCGAAAGCCGCAGGCTGGCCCAGCATGCCGATGAACTGGTACAGCTGGTTGATGAAATAGAGCTGGCAAATCTGCTGGAGAGCGATAGCTGGAAGAGCGTTCAGGACCTGTTCTCAATTCAGGAATTGATCGATGAAGTGGTACCTGAAGTCCTGCCCATCATCAAACGCAAAGGTCTGCAGCTGCTGATTAACAACTCGCTACCGGCCAATGAGCAGCGCTACGGCGATCGCGACGCCCTGCGCCGCACCCTTTTACTGCTGATTCAGTACTCGGTGACCACCACGCCTATTGGCAAAATAACCCTGGAAGTCAGTAAAGATGAATCCGCGGACGATCGTCTGACCTTCCGTATTCTGGATACCGGCAACGGCGTTTCGGCGAACGAAATCGACAATATGCACTTCCCGTTCCTCAACGATACGCAGGCAGACCTTTACGGCAAAGCCAACGCCCTCACCTTCTGGCTCTGCGATCGCCTGACGCGCAAGCTCGGCGGACAGCTCAATATCAAAGCGCGCGAATCGCTGGGTACCCGCTACTCCCTGCATCTAAAAATGGCCGCCAGCGCGGAGGAGAGTGATTCGGGTGAACATCTGCTTGATGAAGTGGTGATCATGCTTGATGTGACCGCCAATGAAGTCCGCCGTATCGTGACCCGTCAGCTGGAGAGCTGGGGAGCCACCTGCATCACTCCGGATGACAGAATCACAAGTCAACAATATGATCTCTTTTTAACGGATAATCCGTCTAATCTTACTGCTTCGGGCTTGCTTTTAAGCGATGATGAAGCCCGGGTTCATAAGATTGGTCCTGGTCAGCTCCGCGTAAACTTTAATATCAGCGCTGCGCTGCAGGAAGCTATCCTGCAATTGATTGAGCAGCAGCTTGCTGAGGAAGAGGAGCAGCCATCCTCTCCCGGGAACGAAAGTAACGCCGAACTGCATGCCAGCGGCTATTACACGCTGTTTGCTGACACGGTACCAGATGATGTTAAGAGGCTGTATAATGAACTGGCGACGGGCGATTTCGCCGCGCTGGCGCAAACCGCCCACCGCCTCAAAGGGGCATTTGCTATGCTAAATCTGGTACCCGGCAAGCAGTTATGTGAAACGCTTGAGCATCTGATTCGTGAAAAAGATGCGCAAGGCATAGAAAAATATATCAGCGACATTGACGTTTACGTCAAGAGCTTGCTGTAGCAAGGTAGCCTAATACATGAACAATATGAACGTAATTATTGCCGATGACCATCCGATCGTACTGTTCGGTATTCGTAAGTCACTTGAACAAATTGAGTGGGTGAACGTTGTTGGCGAGTTTGAAGACTCCACCGCATTAATCAACAATCTGCCTAAACTGGACGCACACGTCCTGATTACCGATTTATCGATGCCCGGTGATAAATACGGCGATGGCATTACGCTTATTAAATACATCAAGCGTCATTTCCCGGACCTGTCAATCATTGTACTGACAATGAACAACAACCCGGCGATCCTGAGCGCGGTTCTGGATCTGGACATCGAAGGGATCGTCCTGAAACAGGGTGCGCCGACCGATCTGCCTAAGGCGCTCGCCGCGCTGCAAAAAGGCAAAAAATTCACCCCGGAAAGCGTTTCGCGCCTGCTGGAAAAAATCAGCGCCGGCGGTTACGGTGACAAACGTTTGTCGCCCAAAGAGAGTGAAGTGCTGCGTCTGTTCGCCGAAGGCTTCCTGGTCACCGAGATAGCCAAAAAGCTCAACCGCAGTATCAAAACCATCAGTAGCCAGAAAAAATCGGCGATGATGAAGCTCGGCGTGGAAAACGATATCGCCCTGCTCAACTACCTCTCTTCCGTTTCCCTGAGCTCAACGGACAAAGACTAACGTCTCTCTTCCCGGATAGCGCGGCGCTATCCGGGAAACGTCTTTTATTCCCTGCCCTTACGTACCCGCGCGGCGTAGACCGTCAGCGTCTGCTTGATAATATCCAGAGTGACCGGTTTTGAAAGGCAGCTGTCCATACCGGACTCCAGGCAGCGCTGCTTCTCCTCCGCCAGCGCGTTGGCGGTCACCCCAATAACCGGCAGCGTAAGCCCTAGCTGGCGAATGCGCTGGGTCAGGCGATAACCATCCATATTCGGCATGTTGACGTCGCTGAGCACGATATCAATATGCTGCTTGCTCAGGACATTCAGCGCATCGACCCCGTCATTTGCCGTCACGCACTGATAGCCCAGCGATCCCAGCTGATCGGCCAGCAGACGTCGGTTAATCGGATGATCGTCCACCACCAGGATCATCATGTCATCATTGCTGGCGGTTTGCGCATCCGCCGCGGATAGCGCAGGGCCGTTTTCCGTACTGGCCATGGCAATATGGAAGATGCGGGCCAGCAGCGGCAGCAGCTCGTGCGGCGTGGCCACGCTATGCAGCCACTCGCCGGGCGCCCGCTCCTGTGGAATACCGATATGCCGACGAGAGAAGATCACCATCGCGCCGCCGTCCCAGGCGTCATGCGTCTCGCTATCGGTCAACAGAATATCCTCCGCGTCCGGCGCTTGCCCGTCAAAATGACGGACCGGAATACCGTGGTATTTCAGCAACTGCTCGACGAACAGCGCCAGCGAGCTGTTATCAATCGCCAGCCAGCAGCATTTTTCCGCCAGGCCATCAATATTCGGCGACGGCATATTTTGTACGCCATAAAGCGGGATACGAATAGTGAAGCGGCTGCCCATACCTGGCTCGGTTTCAACGGCAATATCGCCATCCATCATGCTGATAAGCTTTTCACAAATCGCCAGACCGAGTCCGGTCCCCTGGAAATTGCGCTGCACGCCGGTCCCCACCTGGAAGAACGGGTCAAACAGGCGTACGACCTCTTTCGCCGGGATCCCTTCCCCGGTATCGCGCACGCTGATGCGCAGATAATCCTCCGCCCGCTCTACGTGCAGGATAATGCAGCCGGTATCGGTAAACTTAATCGCGTTACTCAGCAGGTTTGAAATAACCTGCTGCAGGCGCATCGGATCGCCGGACATCAGCTGCGGTACGTCAGGTTCAATAAAGCAGTACAGCCCGAGATGTTTCCGCACCACCAGCGGCAGATAGTTGGCGGAAATATGGTTCATGACCTCGCGCGGCGAAAACTCCCGCGGCTCAATTTTGAGCTGTTCGGACTCAATTTTCGAGAAATCGAGGATGTCGCTAATAATTTTCAGCAGCAGGCTGGAAGAGTTGTTCATCGCCGTCACCAGACGATCGACGCCCTTCGGTAGCTCTTTGGTCTGCAATAAATCGAGGTTACCGATAATCCCATACAGCGGCGTTCGCAGTTCGTGGCTGACGGTGGCAAGGAACATCGATTTCGACTGGCTGGCCTGCTCGGCGGCCTGGGCCATCTCCTGCAGCGACTCCTCCATTTTGACGCGCGCCGAGACATCCACCAGCACGCAAATCGCCACGTTCTCGTTACGGTAGCGCGAGTGGACAAAGCTGATTTGCAGATTGGTATTGTTGCTGGTCAGCACATCGACAAAGTTCACCTGCTGGCCGCAGATAATTTGCGTCAGCCGCTGCCGATCCTCATGGGTTAGCATATTGAGATAGTTATGCGCCAGCTCGTTACTCAGGATATTGGTGCCGTCGATCGTACGTAAAATACAGATCCCCACCGGCGCGGAGGCAACGATTTTTCGGTTGAACTGCTCGTGCTCTTCGAGGCGCTGGGCGTCATTTTCAGCCGGAATAAAAATCCGCCGTTCATACATGCGGGCAAGCGCAAAAAGGAGCCCGCCGGTAAGCAGATTGAGCACCACGGCGTTCAGTATCAGCATCCGGATGCGTTCCAGCACCTGATCCACCGGCACCGAATAGACAATGCTCAACGATGACGGCGGCAGGCTTTTTTTCATCGCCAGCTCGCGAAAACCGGCGGTATAGCCGAACCACAGACGCTCCTGCATCCACTTCGCATCCGGTTTAATATTGCTGTCCGACCCGGCAAGCGAGATCAGCGTCTGTCCGTTATCGTCGAGAATCGTCACGTTCATCGGCAGACTGCCTGGGGTAAAGAAGCTTTCCATGCGGATGGTTTGCTCTACGCCGAGCATGGCCTGCAGGCGGTTCGCCACATAGATTGGGGTCAGCGCATAGAAATAGCCAACGCCCGGGCGCACGCCCTGGCTTATCCAGAACAGATTGTTACCGCGCTCGTTTTGCGGCGCGTCGCGATACTGCTCAATGCGCTGATGCAGCACTTTTAACGCCTGGTCCCGCTCCAGCGGAATATCGCGCAGGCCGAAGTTGGCCATACACAGATTGTCGCTGCCAATCATAAAAATACGATTGAGGTCGTAGGCCGTTGAGAAATTGTCGCGCCAGTAGCGCATAAACCACGCCAGTGACTGCAGCGAGTTACGCCAGGTCGTACTCATCAGCGCGCAGTCGGAATCCGGGTAGAGCGGTTCAAAATTAGGGATCGTAATATCGCCGCGCTGCACCGGCGTATCGCCGCCTTCGCTGCCGTCCATCGGCCGGTTGCCGGCAACGTATTTCAGCTCTTTGATCACATCGGCCGTACGCTGTATGTAGCGCTGCGCCTGATCGGCATTGAGGTTAAATTCCTGGCGAATTTCCGATTCGCGATCGTGCAACGCATTGACGATGTAAAACACCGAAACAAAAGCGACCAGCACCCACAGCAGTATCGCCAGCGCTCTGAACAGATAGCGTGAAACCTTTAACGTGTTATGGAAAGAAGCTAGATATTTCAATGTGGCGATGCTCGGCCGTCAGGGGCTCAACAGAATGGCGTTAAGGTAACGATAAAACAACGGTCCCGCAACGGGAAAACAAAAAGGGCCGGGGAGAGCCCCGACCCTTTCAGACAATTACCGCAGAGAATTACTCTTCGTCTTCGGCGATGTCATCGTCAGTATCCGCTTCCGGCGCGATATCTTCGTCGCCTTCCGCCGCGCTGCCGTCGATGGCATCCAGCTCTTCGTCATCAACCGGCTCAGCCACGCGCTGCAGGCCGACCACGTTTTCATCTTCCGCAGTACGAATCAGGATCACGCCCTGAGTGTTACGACCGACAATGCTCACTTCAGATACGCGGGTTCGTACCAGCGTGCCCGCGTCGGTGATCATCATAATCTGGTCGCAGTCATCAACCTGCACCGCGCCCACAACGGAACCGTTGCGTTCGGTCACTTTGATTGAGATAACGCCCTGGGTCGCACGCGACTTAGTGGGATACTCTTCAGCTGCGGTACGTTTACCGTAGCCATTCTGCGTGACGGTCAGGATGGCGCCTTCACCGCGCGGAACGATCAGAGAAACCACTTTGTCCTCGCCGGCCAGCTTGATGCCGCGCACGCCTGTGGCGGTACGGCCCATCGCGCGGACGGCGTCCTCTTTAAAGCGCACCACTTTACCGGCGGCGGAGAACAGCATGACTTCGTCCTGACCGGAGGTCAGATCGACGCCAATCAGCTCGTCGCCTTCGTTGAGGTTAACCGCGATAATACCGGCGGAACGCGGACGGCTGAATTCAGTCAGCGCCGTTTTCTTCACGGTACCGCTGGCGGTCGCCATAAAGACGTTCACGCCCTCTTCGTATTCGCGGACCGGCAGGATCGCGGTAATACGCTCGTTGGCTTCCAGCGGCAGCAGGTTGACGATCGGACGACCGCGCGCGCCGCGGCTCGCTTCCGGCAGCTGATAAACCTTCATCCAGTAGAGACGACCGCGGCTGGAGAAGCAGAGGATCGTATCGTGGGTGTTGGCCACCAGCAGGCGGTCGATAAAGTCTTCTTCTTTGATACGCGCCGCAGATTTACCTTTACCGCCACGACGCTGGGCTTCGTAGTCGGTCAACGGCTGATACTTCACGTAGCCCTGATGCGAAAGGGTCACGACAACATCTTCCTGGTTGATCAGGTCTTCAATGTTGATATCCGCGCTGTTCGCGGTGATCTCGGTACGACGCGCGTCGCCGAACTGTTCACGGACCAGCTCCAGCTCTTCGCGGATAACTTCCATCAGGCGATCGGCGCTGCCCAGAATGTGCAGCAGCTCCGCGATCTGTTCCAGCAGCTCTTTGTATTCATCGAGCAGTTTTTCATGCTCAAGGCCGGTCAGCTTCTGCAAACGCAGATCCAGAATCGCCTGCGCCTGCTGTTCGGTCAGGTAGTACTGGCCGTCGCGTACGCCGAACTCGGGCTCCAGCCATTCCGGACGGGCGGCGTCATCGCCTGCGCGTTCCAGCATCGCGGAAACGTTGCCCAGATCCCATGAACGGGCGATTAAGGCGGCCTTCGCTTCCGCCGGGGTCGGCGCGCGGCGAATCAGTTCGATAATCGGATCGATGTTGGCCAGGGCAATCGCCAGCGCTTCGAGGATGTGCGCGCGATCGCGGGCTTTACGCAGTTCAAAAATCGTACGACGGGTCACCACTTCGCGGCGATGGCGCACGAACGCGGCAATAATTTCTTTCAGGTTCATGATCTTCGGCTGACCATGGTGCAGGGCAACCATGTTGATACCGAAGGAGACCTGGAGCTGGGTCTGCGAATAGAGGTTGTTCAGCACCACCTCACCCACCGCATCGCGCTTCACTTCAATCACGATGCGCATACCGTCTTTATCGGACTCGTCGCGCAGCGCGCTGATGCCTTCGACGCGTTTGTCTTTGACCAGCTCGGCGATTTTCTCAATCAGGCGCGCTTTGTTCACCTGATACGGAATTTCATGCACGATGATGGTTTCGCGGCCGGTTTTCGCGTCAGCTTCCACTTCCGCGCGGGCGCGAATGTACACTTTACCGCGACCGGTACGATAGGCCTCTTCAATGCCGCGGCGACCGTTGATGATCGCGGCGGTCGGGAAGTCCGGACCTGGGATGTGTTCCATCAGCCCTTCAATGCTGATGTCTTCATTTTCAACGTAGGCCAGACAGCCGTTGATCACTTCGGTGAGGTTGTGCGGCGGAATATTCGTCGCCATACCTACCGCGATACCTGACGAACCGTTGACTAACAGGTTCGGGATTTTGGTCGGCATAACGTCAGGGATCTTTTCCGTGCCGTCATAGTTATCGACGAAATCCACCGTCTCTTTTTCGAGGTCGGCCATCAGCTCATGGGCGATCTTCGACATACGGATTTCCGTATAACGCATCGCTGCGGCGGAGTCGCCGTCGACCGAACCAAAGTTACCCTGGCCATCTACCAGCATATAGCGCAGGGAGAATGGCTGCGCCATACGTACAATGGTGTCGTACACGGCAGTATCACCATGAGGGTGGTATTTACCGATTACGTCACCAACGACACGGGCAGATTTTTTATAGGCTTTGTTCCAGTCATTGCCCAATACGTTCATGGCGTATAGTACGCGACGGTGTACCGGCTTCAGGCCATCTCGGACATCCGGCAGCGCACGGCCAACAATGACCGACATCGCATAATCCAGATAGGAGCTCTTCAGCTCTTCCTCAATGTTGACCGGTGTAATTTCTCTCGCAAGGTCGCTCATCTAACCGCTATCCCTCTACTGTATCCCGGATTCAAAGGTCGCAAATTATAACACAGCCGCGGTGATACGGGTAAACCTATACCCAATGATTTTCGCGCGGCGAAAGGCGACAGGGATAGACGGTTTATTCATCCCTGAGGCCTGATATACTCGCGGGTCTGAACTGAACAGGAGTAAAAGCGCCCATGAATGCCGAAAAACCGTCGGTGGCCCACAATGTTGATCATAATGAAATCGCTAAATTTGAAGCCGTCGCCTCGCGCTGGTGGGATTTAGAGGGCGAATTCAAGCCGTTACATCGCATCAATCCTCTACGCCTCGGCTATATCGCGGAGCGCTCCGGCGGCCTGTTTGGCAAAAAAGTACTTGATGTCGGCTGCGGCGGCGGCATCCTGGCGGAAAGCATGGCCCGGGAAGGTGCAGCGGTGACCGGTCTGGATATGGGCTTCGAACCGCTACAGGTGGCGAAACTGCACGCCCTGGAGAGCGGGATTCAGGTCGAATATGTCCAGGAAACCGTTGAAGAGCACGCGGCGAAGCATGCCGGAGAGTACGACGTCGTTACCTGCATGGAGATGCTGGAGCACGTCCCGGATCCGCAGTCGGTCGTCCACGCCTGCGCGCGGCTGGTCAAACCTGGCGGTCAGGTGTTCTTCTCAACCATTAACCGCAACGGTAAAGCGTGGCTGATGGCGGTCGTCGGCGCCGAATACATCATGAAAATGGTGCCGAAGGGAACCCACGACGTGAAGAAATTCATCAAGCCCGCGGAGCTGATCGGCTGGGTAGATGAGACAATTCTGAAAGAGCAGCATATTACCGGTCTTCATTACAATCCGTTGACCAATACCTTCAAGCTGGCGCCAGGGGTGGATGTTAACTATATGTTGCATACAACGGCGAAAAAAGCATAACGTCAGCTGTATTTCCTATGATGATTGCGCGGCATCAAGCCGCGTGATTTTTTCTTCCGATGAAGAAATCAGCACTCGATCAAATTTTCATTTTTTTTTCTGATTTATTGACATCTTCTCCAGGCCTTATGTGGCGTGGACTTGGCTATTATTACCCTTCCGCAACCTCAATTTAACGTCAAAATCAACTCTTGTACTCAAAAGAATCCTTACTAGAATACTCACCATATAGCGTTTCTTTTATCGACCACCCCCTACATATAGTATTTATCCACAGAGTTAGTCACAACGGCGTTCTGTGGATAAGTGGGGGATATTTTCTTTCACGGACAGGTATAATCCACATGAATCAGAGTCTGCTGGTGACAAAGCGTGACGGTAGCACCGAGCGCATCAATCTCGATAAAATCCACCGCGTGCTGGATTGGGCGGCAGAAGGGCTGAATAACGTATCCATCTCCCAGGTAGAACTGCGTTCCCACATTCAGTTCTATGACGGCATCAAAACCGCCGACATTCACGAAACCATTATCAAAGCCGCCGCGGACCTTATCTCCCGCGAGGCGCCGGATTACCAGTATCTCGCCGCCCGTCTGGCGATTTTCCACCTGCGTAAAAAAGCCTACGGCCAGTTTGAGCCGCCAGCGCTGTTCGACCACGTGTCGAAAATGGTGAAAAACGGCAAATACGATACTCATCTGCTGGAAGACTACACGGAAGAAGAGTTCAAGCAGATGGACTCGTTCATCGAGCACGATCGCGATATGACCTTCTCCTACGCTGCGGTTAAGCAGCTCGAAGGCAAATATCTGGTGCAGAACCGCGTCACCGGTGAGATCTATGAAAGCGCCCAGTTCCTGTACATTCTGGTTGCCGCCTGCCTGTTCTCCAACTACCCGCGCGAGACGCGTCTGGACTACATCAAGCGTTTCTATGACGCGGTGTCGACGTTCAAAATCTCGCTGCCGACGCCGATTATGTCCGGCGTGCGTACCCCGACCCGTCAGTTCAGCTCCTGCGTGCTGATCGAGTGCGGCGACAGCCTGGACTCTATTAACGCCACCTCCAGCGCGATTGTGAAATACGTCTCTCAGCGCGCCGGTATCGGCATCAACGCCGGCCGCATCCGCGCGCTGGGTAGCCCGATTCGCGGCGGTGAAGCTTTCCATACCGGCTGTATCCCGTTCTATAAGCACTTCCAGACGGCGGTGAAATCCTGCTCCCAGGGCGGCGTCCGCGGCGGTGCGGCGACCCTCTTCTACCCGATGTGGCATCTGGAAGTCGAAAGCCTGCTGGTGCTGAAAAACAACCGCGGTACCGACGCCAACCGCGTTCGTCACATGGACTACGGCGTACAGATCAACAAGCTGATGTACACCCGTCTGCTGAAAGGCGGCGATATCACCCTGTTCAGCCCGTCCGACGTCCCGGGCCTGTACGATGCGTTCTTCGCCGACCAGGACGAGTTTGAGCGCCTGTACACCCAATACGAGCAGGACGACAGCATCCGCAAGCAGCGCATTAAAGCGGTAGAACTGTTCTCGCTGATGATGCAGGAGCGCGCCTCCACCGGCCGTATCTACATCCAGAACGTGGACCACTGCAACACCCACAGCCCGTTTGACCCGGTTGTCGCGCCGGTGCGCCAGTCCAACCTGTGCCTGGAAATCGCCCTGCCGACCAAGCCGCTGGAAGATGTAAACGACGAAAACGGTGAAATTGCGCTGTGTACCCTGTCCGCTTTCAACCTCGGCGTTATCGATAGCCTTGATGAGCTGGAAGAGCTGGCGGTGCTGGCCGTTCGCGCGCTGGATGCCCTGCTGGATTACCAGGACTACCCGATCCCGGCGGCCAAACGCGGCGCGATGGGCCGTCGTACGCTGGGTATTGGGGTGATTAACTTTGCCTACTATCTGGCGAAGCACGGTAAACGCTACTCTGACGGCAGCGCTAACAACCTGACGCATAAAACGTTCGAAGCGATTCAGTACTACCTGCTGAAAGCCTCTAATGAGCTGGCTATCGAGCAAGGCGCGTGCCCGTGGTTTAACGAAACCACCTATGCGAAAGGCATTCTGCCGATCGATACCTACAAAAAAGACCTGGACGCTATCGTCAGCGAATCCCTGCATTACGACTGGGAGCAGCTTCGCGAGTCGATCAAAACGCACGGTCTGCGTAACTCCACGCTCTCCGCGCTGATGCCGTCCGAGACCTCTTCGCAGATCTCCAACGCCACCAACGGCATTGAGCCGCCGCGCGGTCACGTCAGCATCAAAGCGTCAAAAGACGGTATCCTGCGCCAGGTGGTGCCGGATTACGAAAAACTGCAGAACGGCTACGAGCTGCTGTGGGAAATGCCGAACAACGACGGTTACTTGCAGTTGGTCGGTATTATGCAGAAGTTTATCGACCAGTCGATTTCCGCTAACACCAACTACGATCCGACGCGCTTCCCGTCTGGCAAAGTGCCGATGCAGCAGCTGCTGAAAGACTTGCTCAATGCCTATAAGTTCGGCGTTAAAACGCTGTACTATCACAACACGCGCGATGGCGCGGAAGATGCCCAGGATGACCTGGCGCCGTCCATCCAGGACGACGGCTGCGAAAGCGGCGCATGTAAGATTTGATAATATTGCCCGGCGGCGCGTTGCCTGCCGGGCCTACGGTCTAATGTAGGTCGGGCTAGCGAAGCGCCGCCCGGCGTATAATTCCAGGACAGGATCCCCACTCATGGCATACACCACCTTTTCACAGACGAAAAATGACCAGCTCAAAGAGCCGATGTTCTTCGGTCAGCCGGTGAACGTCGCCCGCTACGATCAGCAAAAATATGACATCTTCGAAAAGCTGATTGAAAAACAGCTCTCCTTCTTCTGGCGTCCGGAAGAAGTTGACGTTTCCCGCGACCGTATCGACTATCAGGCGCTGCCGGAACACGAAAAACACATTTTTATCAGCAACCTGAAATATCAGACGCTGCTGGACTCCATCCAGGGCCGCAGCCCGAACGTCGCCCTGCTGCCGCTGATTTCAATTCCGGAGCTGGAAACCTGGGTGGAAACCTGGGCGTTCTCGGAGACCATCCATTCGCGCTCCTACACCCATATCATCCGCAATATCGTTAACGATCCGGCGATGGTGTTTGACGATATCGTCACCAACGAGCAGATTCAGAAACGCGCGGAAGGCATTTCCAGCTATTACGATGAATTGATTGAGCTGACCAGCTACTGGCATCTGCTGGGCGAAGGCACCCACAGCGTGAACGGTAAAACCATTACCGTGAACCTGCGCGAGCTGAAAAAGAAACTCTACCTGTGCCTGATGAGCGTGAACGCGCTGGAAGCCATCCGTTTTTACGTCAGCTTCGCCTGCTCTTTCGCCTTTGCCGAGCGCAAGCTGATGGAAGGTAACGCCAAGATTATCCGTCTGATCGCTCGCGACGAAGCGCTGCACCTGACCGGCACTCAGCACATGCTGAACCTGCTGCGTTCCGGCGTCGACGATCCGGAGATGGCTTCAATCGCCGAAGAGTGCAAACAGGCGTGCTACGACCTGTTCGTGCAGGCGGCGCAGCAGGAAAAAGAGTGGGCGGATTATCTGTTCCGCGACGGTTCGATGATCGGCCTGAACAAAGATATTCTCTGCCAGTACGTTGAGTACATTACCAACATCCGCATGCAGGCGGTAGGTCTCGATCTGCCGTTCCAGACCCGCTCCAACCCGATCCCGTGGATCAACACCTGGCTGGTGTCCGATAACGTGCAGGTCGCGCCGCAGGAAGTGGAAGTCAGTTCTTACCTCGTCGGACAGATCGATTCCGAAGTCGACGCCGACGATCTGAGCAACTTCCAGCTCTGATGAAACGCATTTTTTTGAAGATTTCTGACACTCGCCTTGAGTGTCAGGATGAACATCCCTCCCTGCTGGCGGCTCTGGAATCGCACAATATCGACGTGGAGTATCAGTGCCGCGAAGGCTACTGCGGTTCCTGCCGTCTACGGCTGGTTTCGGGCCAGGTTGACTGGCTCACCGAACCGCTGGCGTTTGTCCAGCCGGGAGAGATTCTGCCCTGCTGCTGCCGGGCAAAAGGCGATATCGAAATTGAGATGTAAGCCAGTCTGAAACGCATTCCCATTCTTTACAGGGTTCGTTTTTTACGAACCCTGGGTTCGTCTTCCTTTCCCTGTTCACCTCCCCCCACTCCGCCTACTCTACCTGTATAAGCCACCGGATAAGGCCATCAGCAATGGTCGCAGCAACGCTGACTGATGCTCTGCGTCACGACATTCATGAGGAGAGAAAAAATGGCTTCCGTCAAACAGGAAAACTGCGCCAACGGACTGAAAAAAGCATACGACGTCATCGTGGTCGGCGGGGGTTCTGCGGGTGCAGTACTCGCCGCACGTCTGAGCGAGAACCCCGATTGCCAGGTAGCGCTGCTGGAAGGCGGCCCCGTTTTTGCCCCTGATGCCTGGCCGGACGAGCTGGCGCAAAGCCACTCTGTTGGTGGCGGCGATTACGTCTGGGAGCGCGGGGTAGCAACGGGAACCGATCACACGGCCGGTCACCTGCGGGCAAAAGTACTTGGCGGCGGGTCAACGATCAATGCCGGCGCGTTTGTTCGCGCCCCCAAATCTGATTTTGACCGTTGGGTCAAGCGCGGCCTGAGCGACTGGTCGTTCGATAAGGTCTTACCCTGGTTCAAACGACTTGAAAACGCCGACTATGGCGACGATCGCTGGCATGGTCGCCACGGCCCGGTTCCGGTGCGGTTACCGGCGCTGGAAACGCTCAGCCCGGCAAGCCAGGCGTTTTATCATGCTTGCCGCGCTCACGGCTTCGCCGCCGTTGACGATATCAACGGCGCGCAGCAGCACGGCGTCGCGGTCTACCCGGTCAATGTTGTCAACGGCATCCGGCAAAATACCGCCATGGTCTACCTGACGGCAGACGTTCGCGCGCGCAAGAATCTGTCGATTGTCGGCATGACGGTCGTGGATAAAGCGTTGATTGAAGGTTCGCGCGTGAACGGCGTACAGCTGGCGGACGGAACACAGATCGCTACCGACAACGTATTCCTGTGCGCCGGCGCGGCCGGTACGCCAGCGATTCTGTTGCGCTCCGGCATTGGCCCTGCGGACGATTTACGCCATCTCGAGATCACGGTGAAACAGGATCTCCCCGTTGGGCGCAACTTGCAGGAACAACCCGTGAACGGGATCATGCTGGCAACGTCCGCTGAGCATGCCAGTTATCCCCCTATAGGCACAACGCTCTGGACGCAATCTTCGCTGGCGGCAGCCAACGAACTGGATCTCTATATCAGCAATAACCACTTCGTAGATCCTGAACTATTTCCACATGGTGCGGGTTTCCAGCTCTTTTTCACCGTGGCGCGCCCCTTTGCCCGCGGGCGTCTGACTTTGGCGAGCCGCAACCCGCTGCTCGGCCCCCGTATCGATCTCAATTTACTGGGCGACGAGCGCGACGTCACGCGAATGGTCGAAGCGGTGAAATTATCCCGGGCGCTGGTGCAGGAAGGTCCGCTACAGGCGCTGGTGATTGGCGAAGTCCCGATGGTAAAAGGCGGTACACTGGCAGAAACTGACCAGCAGATAGCAGAAGAACAGCGTAAGACGGTGAAAAGTAACCTGCACCTCAGCGCGACCGCGCCGATGGGGAACGAAAGCGATCCCATCGCCGTCGTGGACGCCTGCGGGAAAGTTTTCGGTATTGCCGGGCTGTTTGTCGTCGATGCCTCGCTGTTCCCGGACGTTCCCTCTCAGGCGACCAATCCGGATGCGATCATGGCGGCAGAATATCTCGCCAGCCGTTTTTCTGGCGCATAGAACGAGGCATAGTCAACCGCAAGACCCGAAAAAGGAGCGCCTGTGTGAACAAGTTCGTGGAGATGAGCACGTTTGTTTCGGTTGTTGAGTCTCTGAGCTTTGTCGGCGCGGCGGCAAAATTGGGGACATCAAAATCGGTAGTCAGCCAGCGCGTCAAGATGCTGGAGAAACGGCTTGGCGCCAGCTTACTGGAGCGCGGGCCACGGCTTAGCCTCACGGAGGCGGGCCTGCTATTTTATCAGGAGTGCGTGCGGCTGCTTGACGAAGTCACGCTGGCAGAAGAGGCGGTGGCCCCGTCACGCAGCGAGCTTCGGGGCGGGCTGCGGATTGCCACCTCGCATACGTTTATGACCACTCATTTATCGACGATTCTGGCCGGTTTTATCCGCGACCATCCGGGGTTGTCTCTCGATATCGCGACGGAGGATCGGCAGATCAATATGCACCAGCCCGACTTTGATATCGCCATCCGCCTCGGTCTCGTCCCGGACTCAACGCTCATCGCCCGAACGCTGGCGCGCAACCTGACCTGGCTCTGCGCCAGCCCGAACTATCTGTCGCAACGGGGCACTCCTTTGCATCCTGTTGAACTGGAGCAGCACGACGGGCTGCTATATACCCATCGCGCGCCGGGCGGCTGCTGGCAGTTGCTGCATAACGGGCAGCGTCAGACCTGGCGGGTCAAAAATCGTCTGCGTTCGGATAACGCCTTCAGCCTGCTGGAGGCCGCCAGAATGGGGCTTGGGATTGTGGTCATGCCGCTATTTTTAGGCGCTGAAGCGATAATGCGGGGAGAGCTAAAAATTGTTTTACCCGACTGGCAGCCGGAGGGTGGCAACATTGTGGCGCTGTATCGCCAGACGCGTCGCGCTTCGCCAGTGATTCAGGCGCTGGTCAACGAGGTAGCGGAAAAGCTGGGGCCAGAGCCAGAGTGGGAAAAACAGTTACGACTGGCCGGGCTGCTGCCCCTCTGAATCAGGGGCGCAAGCGCCCCTGATTAATGGCTTAGTTTTTATTGAGGAACTTCACCGCCTTATCCGGGAAATCCGTAAACAACCCGTCCACGTCCGCCTGGTTATACAGAACGTCGTAAAGCTGATTCACGTCCGCTGCATACGCAGGCAGCTGATCCGCGCGGACCGTATACGGATGTACCTGCATGCCGCTGGCATGGGCTTCTTTCACCATCGCCGTCAGCTTCACGTGACCCGGCGTCGAGCCTTCCGCCACCAGCATATGGTAGTCCGGGCCAATGCCGTCAGCATACTGCGCGATCTGCGCCATCGCCCCCGGTTTGAACATCCAGTCATAGCTGTAGTTCACCCACTTGCCGTCGGCCTGCCTCTGCTGGGTCTCATTCCAGTCGGTATAGGCGATAAGCTGCACCAGATTGAGATCCATCCCCATTTTCGGCTCCAGCTCCTGCTTGATGCGCTTGAGCTCGTTGGCGTCAAAGCACTGCAGATAAACCTTATCCTGCTTGCCGGTATAGCCATATTTCTTCAGCACGTTCAGCGTGCTGGCGGCAATATCCTTGCCTTCCTGATGGTGGAACCACGGCGCTTTGATCTCCGGATAGATGCCGATGTTTTTGCCGGTCGAATGGTTCAGCCCCTGCACAAACTCAATCTCCTCTTCAAAGGTATGAATACGGAAATCAGATTTACCCATCGGGAAACGGCCCGGATAAGTTTGCACGTTCTTGCCATCTTTCGGCTCAAACCCTTCGGTAAACTTCAGCGACTTTATCTCGGCGAGGGTAAAGTCGATGGCGTAGAAGCGGCCATCTTGACGCGCCCGCTGCGGGAAGCGCTGGGCCACGTCGGTCACCCGATCCAGATAGTGGTCATGCAGCACCACCAGCCGGTCGTCTTTCGTCATCACCAGGTCTTGCTCGAGGTAGTCCGCCCCCTGCGCGTAGGCCATCGCTTTCGCCGGCAGGGTATGTTCCGGCAGATAGCCGCTGGCGCCGCGGTGGGCGATAACGATTTTATCCCCCGCGACGGCGCTGAAAGAGAGCGCCGTCGCGGCCAGCAGCATTCCGCTCATCAGGGTGGTTAATGTGCTTTTCATCGCCGCTCCTTAAGCTTGTTTCATCTGTTGGTGATGGCGTCGTTCACCCAGCATCACGATAATCAGCAGCAGAACCGCCAGCACGCTGCCGCCGATCATCACCATAAAGCCGCCGTCCCAGCCGAAGAAATCGACGGTATAGCCAACGATGGCGCTCGCGGCCACGGAGCCGCCGAGATAGCCAAACAGGCCGGTGAAGCCCGCGGCGGTGCCGGCGGCTTTTTTCGGCGCCAGCTCCAGCGCATGCAGGCCAATCAGCATCACCGGACCGTAAATCAGGAAGCCGATGATGATCATACAGGCCATATCCACGCCCGGGTTACCCGGCGGGTTCAGCCAGTAGACGACGGTGGCGATGGTGACCAGGGTCATAAAGAAGACGCCGGTCGCGCCGCGGTTGCCTTTAAACACTTTATCCGACATCCAGCCGCACAGCAGGGTGCCCGGGATCCCCGCGTATTCATAAAGAAAGTAGGCCCAGGACGATTTATCCAGCGCGAAGTGCTTAACCTCTTTCAGGTAGGTCGGCGACCAGTCAAGAATGCCGTAGCGCAGCAGATAAACAAACACGTTGGCGACGGCGATGTACCACAGCAGCTTGTTCGGCAGGATGTACTGCATAAAGATCTGCTTTGCGGTCAGCTCTTCTTCGTGCTTCTCGCTGTAGTCGTCAGGATAATCGTTTTTGTACTCTTCGATCGGCGGCAGGCCGCAGGACTGCGGAGTATCGCGCATCATCGCGAAGGCGAAAATCGCCAGCAGGATCGCGCCGAAAGCCGGCATATACAGCGCCGCGTGCCAGTCGTTAAACCACGCCATACCCAGCAGAAACAGCAGCGGCGGGATCCCGCCGCCGACGTTGTGCGCGCAGTTCCATACCGAAACAATACCGCCGCGCTCTTTCTGCGACCACCAGTGCACCATCGTACGTCCGCACGGCGGCCAGCCCATTCCCTGGAACCAGCCGCACAGGAACAGCAGGACGAACATCACCATAATGCTGGAGGTCGCCCAGGGGACGAAGCCCATCACCAGCATCACCAGCGCGGCAAGGATCAGGCCTGCCGGTAAAAAAATGCGCGGATTCGAACGGTCAGAAACCGAGCCCATGATGAATTTCGAAAATCCGTAGGCGATAGAGATACCGGAAAGCGCAAAGCCGAGATCGCCGCGGGAGAACCCCTGCTCGATAAGATAGGGCATCGCCAAAGCAAAGTTCTTACGAACCAAATAGTAAGCGGCATATCCGAAGAAGATACCGATAAAGATCTGCCAGCGTAATCGACGATATAGCGGATCGATTTCCGCCGTTGGCAAACGCGCTTTATGCGCTGCGGGTTTAAATATACTTAACATATCAGCCTCCGTGGCCATTGCTGTTCTTCTGACGTCGTCGCAAAAAAACGTAATTTATTCACTGACTTCTGATTTGGTCGCGATAGTAGGCAAAGCGTAAATCTAATACTGTGAAATGTCGCACACTTTGTTACAGAAATATGACAGAACTTTCCAATATGCGCATAAAGTCACAACAAACGCTCGAATTACGCGCAAATATGCTCGAAATCAAACATTAAACGCGGTCGATATGGCTAAATGATGTAAAACGAACACAGAGGACAGGGAGATGGCCGATAGTCGTGAATATGACGTCATTATTATTGGCGGCGGCGCCACCGGCGCCGGGATCGCGCGCGACTGCGCGCTGCGCGGGCTGAAGGCGGCGCTGGTTGAGCGCTACGATATCGCCACCGGGGCGACCGGCCGTAACCACGGCCTGCTGCACAGCGGCGCGCGCTATGCGGTAACCGATAGCGAATCGGCGCGGGAGTGTATCAGCGAAAACCGCATCTTACGCCGCATCGCCCGGCACTGCATTGAGCCCACCAGCGGCCTGTTTATTACCTTGCCGGAAGACGATCCGGCGTATCAGCACACCTTTATCACCGCCTGCCAGCAGGCGGGTATTGAGGCCCAGCCTCTGACGCCCGCCGAGGCGCTGCGCATTGAGCCTGCGGTTAACCCGGCGCTGCTCGGCGCGGTGCAGGTCCCCGACGGCACCGTCGATCCTTTCCGCCTCACCGCCGCAAATATGCTCGATGCCCGCGAACATGGCGCCGCTATCCTCACCGGCTGCGAAGTCACCGGCCTGCTGCGTCAGGGCGATCGCGTCCATGGCGTCACGATCTACAACCATCAGCTCCGTGAATCGCGCACGCTGCGCGCGCAGGTGGTGGTCAACGCCGCCGGGATCTGGGGGCAGCGCATCGCAGAGTATGCCGACCTGCGCATCTCGATGTTTCCGGCAAAAGGATCGCTGTTAATCCTCGACCACCGCATTAACCGTCAGGTTATCAACCGCTGCCGCAAACCGGCTGACGCCGATATCCTGGTGCCCGGCGATACTATTTCGCTGATTGGCACTACTTCGATGCATATTCCCTATGACGAAATTGACGACAACCGGGTAACGGCCGAGGAGGTCGAAACGCTGCTGCGCGAAGGGGAAAAGCTGGCGCCGATCATGGGGCGGACGCGGGTACTGCGCGCCTACTCCGGCATACGTCCGCTGGTCGCCAGCGATGACGATCCCAGCGGGCGCAGCGTCAGTCGCGGTATTGTGCTGCTCGACCACGCCCGGCGCGACGGCCTGGAAGGCTTTATCACCATCACCGGCGGTAAGCTGATGACCTATCGTCTGATGGCGGAGTGGGCCACGGATGCGCTCTGCAGCAAGCTCGGAAATACCGTCCCCTGTACGACCGCCGATACGCCGCTGCCGGGCTCGCAGGAGCCGGCGGAAGCCACGCTACGCAAAATCATCTCTTTACCTGCGTCGCTGCGCGGGTCGGCCATCTATCGCCACGGCGATCGCACCCCGGCCTGGCTTGGCGATAGCCGCCAGCACCGCAGCCTGGTCTGCGAATGCGAGGCGGTGACCGCCGGCGAGGTTCAGTACGCGGTCGAAAACCTGGCGGTGAAAAACCTGCTCGACCTGCGCCGCCGCACCCGCGTCGGCATGGGAACCTGTCAGGGCGAACTGTGCGCCTGCCGCGCCGCCGGGCTGCTCGCGCGTTTTAACGTCACCACTTCCGCTCGATCCCTTACCCAGCTGTCTCAATTTTTGAACGAACGCTGGAAAGGCGTCCAGCCGGTGGCCTGGGGGGACGCGCTGCGCGAAAGCGAGTTCACCCGCTGGGTCTATCTCGGCCTGTGCGGATTACAAAAGGAGCATCAGGATGAAGTTTGATTGCGCCATCATCGGCGGCGGCCTCGCCGGACTGCTCTGCGGGCTGGCGCTCAACCAGCGCGGCCTGCGCAGCGTGATTATCAGCCGCGGCCAAAGCGCCCTGCACTTCTCTTCCGCCTCGCTGGATTTGCTTACCACGCTGCCGAATGGCGACACCGTCACCGATGTCGCTCACGGCATCGGCCAGCTGGCCCGCCAGCTTCCCGAACATCCCTATGCCAGGCTCGGCGCCGAACGGGTGATGGATTACGCCCGCCAGAGTCAGGCGCTGTTTGCCGACTGCGGTATCGCCATGCAGGGCGACGCCAGCCAGCCGCATCTGCGCGTGACGCCGCTGGGAACCTTACGCGCGGCCTGGCTATCTCCGCAGGAAATCGCCACCGCGCCGCTGCCCGCCAGCGGCGTCGGCGTGGTCGGCATCAGCGGATTCGGCGACTTCCAGCCGCATCTTGCCGCCGCCTCTCTGAACCAGCACGGCGTGACCGCCGAAGCCCATGAGATAGATTTACCTCTCCTCGATGTGCTGCGCGATAGCCCATCCGAATTTCGTGCCGCCAATATTGCCCGCCGGCTGGACGATGAAGCGCACTGGCCGGCCCTGCTGGCGGCGCTGCGCCCGCTGGCGCAGCGGCATAATTTACTGATTATGCCCGCCTGCTTTGGCCTCGCCAACGATCGCCTGTACCAGTGGCTGCAGCAGCGCCTGCCCTGCCCGCTGCGCCTGCTGCCTACGCTGCCGCCGTCGGTGCCGGGGATGCGCCTGCACGCCCAGCTGCAGCGGCAATTTATCCGCAGCGGCGGGACCTGGCTGACCGGGGATGAAGTCATCGATATCAGCCACCGCAACGGTAGCGTTAACGCGATCTGGACGCGCAATCACGGCGATATCCCGCTGCGCCCGCGCTTCGCGGTGCTGGCCAGCGGCAGCTTTTTCAGCAACGGGCTGGTCGCCGAGCGCAGCGGCGTGCGCGAGCCGATCCTCGGCCTTGACCTGCAGCAGACGCTGCCGCGCGAGCGCTGGTATCAGCAGGACTTTTTTGCCTCTCAGCCCTGGCAGCGTTTCGGCCTGAAAACCGATGCGGATCTGCGCCCGCAGCTTCAGGGGCAGACGCTGGAAAATCTGTTCGCCGTAGGCGCGATCCTCGGTGGTTTTGACGCCATCGCGCTGGGATGCGGCGGCGGCGTTTGCGCGGTGACCGCGCTGCATGCCGCTGGGTTAATCGGCGAGCTTGCCGGAGGTGAATCATGAACGACACGCGCTTTGAACACTGTATAAAATGCACCGTTTGCACCACCGCCTGCCCGGTCAGCCGGGTTAATCCGCGCTATCCGGGGCCAAAACAGGCCGGGCCGGACGGCGAACGCCTACGCCTGAAAGACGGCGCGCTCTACGACGAGGCATTGAAATACTGCATCAACTGTAAACGCTGCGAAGTTGCCTGCCCTTCGGACGTCAAAATTGGCGATATTATCCAGCGAGCACGCATGGAGCACGGTCGGCAAAAGCCCACGCTGCGCGATGCGATCCTCAGCCATACCGACCTGATGGGCACCCTCTCCACGCCGTTTGCCCCGCTGGTCAACGCCGCCACCGGGCTGAGGCCGGTACGCCAAATCCTTGATGCCGCGCTTAAAATCGATCACCGCCGCACGCTGCCGAAATATGGCTTTGGTACCTTTCGCCGCGCGTATCGTCAGCTGGCCGCCCGGCAGGGGCAGTACGCCGAGCAGGTGGCGTTTTTTCACGGCTGCTATGTGAACTACAACAATCCGCAGCTGGGCAAAGATCTTATCCGCGTGTTCAACGCCATGGGCATCGGGGTGCAGTTATTGAGCAAAGAGAAATGCTGCGGCGTACCGCTGATTGCCAACGGTTTTTTTGCGAAAGCGCGCAAGCAGGCGCTGAGCAACGTCATCGCGATGCGGGAAAATAGTCTGCCCATTATTGCGACTTCATCGACCTGCACCTTTACGCTGCGCGATGAATATCCGCATCTCCTTGATATCGATAATCACGATATCCGCGACCGGATTGAGCTGGCGACCCGCTGGCTCTGGCGCCAGCTGGATAATGGGCGGCCTCTGAAGCTAAAAACGCTGCCGCTGAAGGTGGTCTATCACACGCCCTGCCATATGGAAAAAATGGGCTGGTCGCTGTATACCCTTGAGCTATTGCGGCTGATCCCCGGCTTGCAGCTGGAGGTACTCGACTCGCAATGCTGCGGTATTGCCGGCACATACGGCTTCAAGGCGGAGAACTACGACTCATCGCAGGCGATGGGCGCGCCGCTGTTCCGGCAAATTGAGGAGAGCGGCGCGGATCTGGTGGTGACCGACTGTGAAACCTGCAAATGGCAGATAGAGATGTCCACCAGCAAACGCTGCGAACATCCCATCACCCTGCTGGCACAGGCGCTGGCCTGACGCCAGCGCCTGCACCGGGGGGCTAGTAGCTCCCCTTTCCCTCCGCCTGTTCGGCTACCGGTTTGAACATCGCCAGCCGTTTATCCAGCGCGCTGGTGTAAAGGTTGGTATCGACGCCAACGGCAACAAAATTCGCCCCCCACGCCAGCGCTTTGTGCGCCATCTCCGGATCGACGGCAAGGAATCCGGCCGCCTTACCCGCCGCACGAATGCGGCGGATGCTCTGTTCAATAACCCGCTGCACTTCAGGATGACCGGCGTTATCCGGGTAGCCCAGCGAGGCTGACAGGTCCGCCGGGCCGATAAACACGCCGTCAATGCCCTCCACTTCAAGGATCGCATCCAGATTATCGAGAGCCGTTTTACTCTCTACCTGAATCAACAGGCACAGCTCATCGTTGGCCTGCGCCATATAGTTTTCGACCCGTCCCCAGCGCGCGGCGCGGGCCACTCCGGCCCCCACCCCGCGGGTACCCAGCGGCGGGTAGCGGGTAGCCGAGACAATCTCCCGCGCCTGTTCGGCGGTATCGACCATGGGAATCAGCAGCGTTCTGGCGCCGATATCCAGCACCTGTTTAATCAGGCTGCGATTGCCCTCTACCGGGCGAATGACCGGCTGGCTGGCGTAGGGCGCAATGGCCTGCAGCTGATGATAAAGATCCTGGATGGTATTGGGCGCATGTTCGCCGTCAATCAGCAGCCAGTCGTAACCCGAGGTGGCGGCAATCTCAGCCATATAAGAAGAGGTCGAGCTCAGCCACAGGCCAATTTGCGCTTCCCCTTGTAATAATCCCGCTTTAAATGGGTTCGATAAAATTGCGTTCATAGTTCTCCCTTACATTAATGCTGTACGCTGCCAGCCTGCGGCACGGCGCGGTTCACGCGCAGTGAAAAGATAATAACCACCCCGACAATCGCCACGCAGGCGAGCGTCACTAATCCGGCAGAATCACTGGCGAACATGGTTTCAGCCTGGACGCGGATAATGGGCGCCAGAAACCCGCCGATAGCGCCGAACAGGTTCACAAAGCCGATGCCAGCGGCCAGCGCCGTACCGGACAACAGCTGCGTCGGCATGGTCCAGAAGACCGGCTGCACGGCAATGACGCCGACGGCGGCAACGCACAGCGCGATAATCGCCAGCACCGGCGACACCAGCCCGGAGACCGCAATGCCAATTGCCGCCGCCAGCAGGGTGAATGCCGCCACATTACGCCGCTCGCCGGTGCGGTCGGAGTAGCGCGGAATCAGCCAGGTACCGAACAGCGCCGCCACCCACGGGATCGCGGTCACCACCGACGCCACGAACCCCACCTTGGTGCCGAGCAGCGCGGCAACCTGGGTTGGCAGGAAGAAGATCAGGCCGTAAACCGCCACCTGAATGGTGAGATAGATAATCGCCAGCTGCCAGACGCGGCCGTTGCGCAGCGCATCGGACAAACGCGAGGTCACCTTTTTCTGCTCTTCGCTGGCCAGCTCGCTGATTAACGCCTGTTTTTCGGCAGCGCTCAGGAAGCGCGCCTTTTGCGGCGTATCGTCGAGCCAGAAGAAGGTGAAGAACCCCGCGCCGACCGCCAGCAGCCCCTCAATGATAAACATCCAGAACCAGCCGGGATGCCCCATAAAACCATGCATTTCCAGCAGCGCGCCGGAGAGCGGCGACCCGAGGGTCAGCGCCAGCGGCGCGCCCATATAAAACAGCCCCATAATGCTGGCGCGGTTCTGCTGCGGAAACCACTGGGACGTCAGGTAGATCATGCCCGGGAAGAAGCCCGCTTCCGCGGCGCCCAGCAGGGTGCGCACCAGCAGAAACTTCGCTTCGGTATCCGCCCACGCCATCGCCGCGGAGAGAAGCCCCCACAGCAAGGTGGTGCAGCCGATCCACTTTCTTGCGCCGAATTTGCGCATCAGCAGGTTAGCGGGCACCCCGAGAAAGGCGTACACCACAAAGAAAATCCCTGCCCCCAGCGCATAGGCTTCGTTGCTCAGACCGGTATCCAACTGGTAGGTCTCTTTGGCAAAGCCGATATTCGAACGGTCAAGAAACGCCAGCACGTACAGCGCCAGCATAAAGGGGATCAAACGGGCGCGGTTTTTCTTCACCACGCTCTCAAGCAAGGCGTTGCTCATCGTAATATCCTCAACAATAGGCCGCACATCAACGCTGTGCGGCACGACGGGATCAGTGGCTATAAGGACGTTTCAGGTTGCAGTCGCGGTTCAGCTCAACGCCGAAGCCCGGTTTATCCAGAACGGTTTTATGAATGCGCCCGTCCACCGGTACCGGCTCATCAACCAGAATCGGGTCAAACTGCGGACGCATCGTTGAGCAGTCCGGGCTGGTCATCAGGAATTCGCTGAACGGCGTGTTGGTAAAGGTAATAACCGCATGATGCGAATAGACCGACGAGCCGTGCGGCACCACCAGCTGGCCGCGCGATTTGGCGATCGCCGCAATCTCCACCAGCGTGGTCAGGCCGCCGCACCAGCCTACGTCAGGCTGCATAATATCGATGCCGGTTTCCGACAGCGTGCGGAAGGATTGCAGCGTACCGTGGTGCTCGCCGCTGGTGACCATCATGCCGGCCGGGGCATTGCGTTTCAGCTCGCGATAGCCTTCATACTGCTGTGGCGGCAGGCACTCTTCGATCCACTTAAGATTAGAGGGCGCGCAGGCGTGGGCCAGTTTAGTGGCGTAGTTAACGTCCTGGCTCATCCAGCAGTCCAGCATCAGCCAAAAGTCCGGGCCGCACTTTTCGCGCATATCGGCCACCATGGCGGCATCTTTGCGGATCCCCGCGTCGCCATCGTGCGGCCCCCAGTGGGTCGGCATCTTGCCGCCAATAAAGCCCATCTCTTTCGCCAGGTCCGGACGCGCCCCGGTGGCGTAGAACTGAATTTCATCGCGTACCGCGCCGCCCAGCAGTTTGTATACCGGTAATCCCACCACTTTGCCGAACAGATCCCACAGCGCCAGGTCGACGCAGGAAATCGTATTCATCACCAGGCCGCCGGATCCGGAGTAGTACAGGGTGGCGTTGAGCATCTGGTCATGGATCAGTTTGATATCGCTGACGCACTTGCCTTCGATAAAGCGGTTGAGGTGTTTTTCCACGATAAAGCAGCCCATTTCGCCGGCGGTCGATACCGCAAAGCCGGTCTGCCCGTTTTCGGCTTCGACCTCAACGATCAGCGTGCCGAGAACGTTGATGCCAAACGACTGGCGGGACTGTTCATACTGTTTATATTTGCTCATCGGCGTGGCGATATGATCGTCAATCCAGTGATTCGCCCCCTGGTCATGATAATCGCCGCCGCCAGCGCCTTTCTCTGCGGTAGCACCGCCGATAAACCAGGCGCGGACGTGTTTAATTTTCGGTAGGGTCATGATCTTCTCCTTATTATGAGGCTTGTTGTTCGAAGGGGCTTTTCCACCCCAGCAGACGGGAAATATCTTTGGCGCAGGCAATCGCCCTACCGGCGAGGTAATCGCGATTGTCTTCATTGATTTGCAGACGGGTACCCACCACGGAAATGGCGGCGGTCAGCTCGTTATTGGCATTAAAAACCGGCGCCGCCACGCAGCGAACGTCGGGATAGTCTTCGCCGTTATCGAAGCTCCAGCCGCGGGCGCGAATACGGCCCAGTTCATCACGAAGCTGTTGGGCGCTGGTGATGGTGGTTGGCGTCGCCCGCTCCCACTGCAGCTCGCTGATAATCGACTCCTGAACCCGCTCGGGCTGCCAGGCCAGCAGGCATTTACCAATGCCGGAACGATATAACGACAGGCTCTTACCTTCGTGCGAACGCACGCTGATGGTGGCCGGGGATTCAATCTTCAGAATGTAGTAGGCGTTGCCGCTGTCGATGATGCCCAGGTGGCAGAGCAGCCCGCACTGATCCATCAGCTGCGTCAGGCGCGGGCGCGCCAGTTCGCGCAGGTCCATTTTGCTCAGCGCCTGCCCGGCCAGCTCAACCAGCTTGGTCCACAGGCAGTAGTTATCCTGATTATCCATGCTGAGGAAGCGCTGTTTTTTCAGCTCTCCCAGCAGCAGATAGGCGGTGCTTTTCGGAATACCCAGTTCGTCAATAATGGTCGCCGCGCTGCAGGGGCCGATGCGGGCGATCAGATTGAGAATATCAATGGCGCGGGTCAGCGCCGGGACTTTGCTTGATTCCAACATACTGGACTCCAATCCTGAATACTGGAATCAGTGTTGCGGTTGTCGGGCGTGTAAATTGTGAGCGACTTCAAATGACGACGCTATTCCAGCCGGGTGGACGTTCAGAGGGAGAAAAATGCGAGATAGTGCACAGAATATTTTAAAGCAAGTACAACAGGCTGGACTCATCGCGCGCCGGGAGGGGCTCCCGACGCGGAGGTGGGTTTACGCTGAGAGAGATTCGACGACGTTAATCCAGCCGTGTTCACCGGCCACCGGCTGGCCGTTCAGCCAGCGGCGCAGCATGTTGAGGGCCATCATCGCGCACACTTCCTGACGCACCTGGAGGCTGTGGCGGTTGGTGGTGAATTTCACCCGCAGCGCGTGGGTGCCGTCCGGCGTGGAAAGCGCAAAGTTCAGGTGATCGCTCTCCTGACCACTCACCGCCAGCGCCAGGCCGGCAAAGTGTTTTTCGCGCCGTTCCGCCGCCCAGCGCGCAGACTGCGCCAGGGTCTCCTCCTGCGCCGGAATGACTTCGCTGGCCAACAGCGGAGCGTTGACGCGAGAAAGCTGTAGCGCCAGCAGACCACCGGTAAACTGCTCACTCAGCGTCAGGCTTAGCTGACGCTGCTGCAGGCGACGGGCGATCTGCGCAGGCAGGCCTTCGGTACCTTCGAAAATCATGCTCTCTCCGGCCACCTTCTGCACTTCCGGCCACAGCGCCAGCATCGCCTCGCGCTGTTCGGCAGGCCCGGTCAGCTTCAGTTCGATAATCGGCATTGAGGAGCGATAGCCCATCACGACGCCCGGTGGCAGCTGCAGATGGTCGAGGCTCTGCGCCAGTTCGCTTTCGGAACGGCCGAAGGTGGTCAGGCGCAAACACAGCGGCGCAGCGGATAGCGGGAAACGTTCGCGCAGGCGCGGTAAGATTTCCTGTTCAACCATCACCTTAAATTCGGAAGGCACGCCGGGAGTAAAAAACATCAGGCAGCGGTTTAGCTGCACAGCAAAACCGCATGCGGTCCCGACCGGGTTGTTGATCATCTCGGCGCTTTGGGGAATTTCCGCCTGTTTACGATTGCTGGCGGCCATGGGTCTTCCGCGCTCGGCAAAGAAACGGGTCATGGTTTCCAGCCAATCTTCGTGCAGAATTAACCCTTCGCCTTTGGCCGTCGCCGCGGCCAGCGCGCTCAAATCGTCGCTGGTCGGCCCCAGGCCGCCGTTAACGATCAGCACGTCAGCGTGTTCGCTGCGCTCGCGTAAAATCGCCACCAGGGAGTCGAGGTCGTCACCCACGGTATGGCGACGCTTTAAGGGTAATCCTTGATTAAAAAAGAAATCCGCCAGCCACGCGGCATTGGTGTCGATGATTTGCCCATGCAGCACTTCATCGCCGGTGGACAGCATTTCCACGTTTAACATTGTGAACTCCAGCCTGATAAGTAGAAATACTATATCGCAAAGCGGCTGGTGAAAAAGCCTGAAAATCAGGCGCGGCGGAATACCGCGCCGGAGAGATTAGAAGCTGGCGTTGACGCCGACGTACGGACCGTCCGCGACCGCGTTATCGCGGTTGCCGTCTTTACCCGCCAGGTTAAGGTAGCGGTAACCGGCTTCGATGCTCAGAGGACGCATAATAGTAAAGCGCGCGCCGGCATTGGCTTCCTGATAGCTGTCGATACCGCTGGAGAGTGAATCGGGAGAGTAATAGTATTCGCCGAACAGACGGAAGCTGTCGCCGATTTTCCACTGCAGACCGCCGCCAACCGCCGCCGCGTAGCCTTCATCGCCATTGTTCGGGTTGGTGTAAACGCCTTTTCCGCCCACGGTGGCCAAGAATGGCCCCAAGGGAATGTTCAGGCCCAATCCCAGCCCCGCCGCATCGCCGTCGTCATCATTGTGCAGCCAGTTGCCGGTTACCGCCAGGCCGGTCGATTCCGTACCGAATCCGACGCCAAGGTTAGTGTAGTGCTCGCCGGCCTGCCCGCTGACGCTGATCGCATTTGCCGCCGTCGAGACGAACATCATGCCGGCCAGGGCCATAAATATGCTTTTTTTCATTTTTATCTATCCAGAAAATAATAATAAGAAAATCCCAAAAAACCGCGAAATTGTACTGCTCCGTTTTAAGGAATCAATGCGTTATAGCGCGCTTTTACCGCGTGATTGTAACCAGTTGCTTCGGGAGCCTTGTTAACGGTCTCAGATATCAATTCAATAGTCAGGGTCAAATTGCTGGGTCTCAGCCTTTATTATACAAATAGGCTCCAGCTTATTTCGTCGTCGCAAAGAGATGAATAAGTTACATAAAACTTTGTCAGGAGATAAAGATGAGCAAAAAAGGATTAACCACCGCCGCCGGCGCCCCGGTTGTCGATAATAACAATGTCGTCACCGCAGGCCCGCGCGGCCCGATGCTGCTGCAGGATGTCTGGTTTCTGGAAAAACTGGCCCACTTCGACCGTGAGGTTATCCCGGAACGCCGAATGCACGCTAAAGGCTCCGGCGCTTACGGTAAACTGACCATTACCCGCGATATCACCCGCTATACCCGCGCAAAACTGTTTGCCGAAATCGGTAAAACCACCGATCTGTTCCTGCGCTTCTCAACCGTCGCCGGAGAACGCGGCGCCGCTGACGCCGAGCGCGATATTCGCGGTTTCTCGATCAAGTTTTATACCGAAGAAGGCAACTGGGATCTGGTGGGCAACAATACGCCCATTTTCTACCTTCGCGACCCGCTGAAGTTTCCCGACCTTAACCACGTCGTGAAGCGCGACCCGCGCACCAACCTGCGTAACCCCACCTGGAAATGGGACTTTTTCTCCCTGCTGCCGGAAACGCTGCATCAGTTAACGATTGATTTCAGCGACCGCGGCCTCCCGCGTTCCTATCGCCATATGCACGGTTTCGGCAGCCACGCGTTCAGCTTTATTAATGCCGATAACGAACGTTTTTGGGTGAAATTCCACTTCAAATCCCAGCAGGGGATCGCCAACCTGATGGATGATGAAGCGAAACGCCTGGTGGCAGAGGACCGCGAGAGTTCGCAGCGCGATCTCTATGAATCGATTGAAAAAGGCGATTTCCCGCGCTGGACCTTCTACGTGCAGATCATGCCGGAAGCGGACGCCAGCCGGGTCCCTTATAACCCCTTCGATCTGACCAAAATCTGGCCGCACGCTGATTATCCGCTGATGGAAGTCGGCGTGCTGGAGCTCAACCGCAACCCGGACAACTACTTCGCAGAAGTTGAGCAGGTCGCGATGAATCCGGCCAACGTGGTGCCCGGGATCGGCTTCTCTCCGGATCGCATGCTGCAGGGACGGCTGTTCTCCTACGGCGATACCCAGCGCTATCGTCTGGGCGTCAACCATCATCAAATTCCGGTCAATGCGCCGCGCTGCCCGTTCCATAACTACCACCGCGACGGCGCGATGCGCGTTGACGGCAATAGCGGCAACGGCGTCACCTATGAACCCAACAGCTTTGGCGCGTTTCAGGAACAGCCGGACTTTAGCGAGCCGCCTTTAAGCCTTGAAGGCGCGGCGGCCCACTGGAATCATCGGGAAGATAACGACTACTTCAGCCAGCCGCGCAGGCTGTTTGAGCTATTAAGCGAAGAGGAACATCAGCGTATGTTCCAGCGTATCGCCAATGATATGCGGGATATCCCTGAGTTTATTCAGCAGCGACAAATTGGCCTGTTCAGTGAAGTCCACCCCGACTACGGCGCGGGCGTGGCTGCGGCGCTGAAAGCCTTAAAGCACGGAGAGTAATGCTGATGGCAGCCCTTGCGGCTGCCATTTTACGGTTTTTAAACGCGCTTAGTGCTGAAGCTTAGCGAGCTGCCGCAGCGACAAACCGGTTAGCTTTGCGACCTGAGAGGGCTCAAGCCCATCATCCAGCATCGCCTGAGCAATGCGTTGCGTCGCCTCCTGCTGTCCTTGATGCCGGCCTTCTTGTCGGCCTTCATTCCGGCCTTCCTGTCGACCCTTTCGTAAACCTTTTTCTATCCCCGCCTTCATTCCCTGAAGGACCCCCTCTTTACGGCCACGCTCTTCCAGAAAATGAGCAATATTCATCAGCGTCTCCTTATGCGGCTTGAGTGGCGTCTTTTGCGCGAGCTTGCGTAAAAAGGCCACCGGATCGGCGGCGTTGCCCGCCTGAAGCATATAATTCAGCAAAGTTTTAAACTGCCGACGCGTAGTGTATCCCAAGGATAATATCCTGACCAGTTGCTCAGAAATGTCCATCAAATCCCGCTGGCGGATATGTTTTTGCAGCAGTTCCAGCATAGCGACACGGCGGTGCTGCACAAGCCGATCGTCAGGAATC
Organism: Klebsiella sp. GW_Kp182; assembly: GCF_040062275.1. Classification (NCBI taxonomy): domain Bacteria; kingdom Pseudomonadati; phylum Pseudomonadota; class Gammaproteobacteria; order Enterobacterales; family Enterobacteriaceae; genus Klebsiella; species Klebsiella sp. GW_Kp182. The sequence continues at coordinate 122,872 of NZ_JBEAFQ010000003.1, forward strand.
ACCGTGACGTCTATCAGTGGAAAACGCTGGCTATACAGCCGCTCGGCCACCTCTGGCTGAGGGAAATCATCCAGCCAGCGCGTCGAGTACGGGTAAGGAGCGATCCTGCCGTGATAAAATAGCAGAGGAATAACCAGCGGCAGCTGATGATGCCCTTTATCAAGGTGGCGCTGCATGGCCGCGATGGCGTATCGCATCAGGCGAAACGCCATATGCCTGTCGGGAGAGCTTTGATGCTCAATAAGAATGTAGATGTACCCCTCTCCGTGCTGGGTTTTTAGCGAATAAAGAATATCCGAATGGCTTGCGCGTAGGTCCTCTTCAATAAAACTGCCGGATTCCAGCTGCAGCGTTCGCAGATCGCACTGTTCCCGCAAATGCTTCGGCAAATGAATAGACAAAAAATCGCGCGCCGTTGCCCGTTGGGACAAAAGATGTTTAAACACCGCATCGTGCGGTGAGTGGCTTGCTATCTGTTCCATGATGGCCCCTGACCCGTTAACCTACGCTCACCCTACCACCGCACGCGTTCGCCGCGCGTTTTCGCTTGCGGTTTGCCGAGGCGGCTCGCAAACTGGGCCTTCCCGTTAGTTATCCCTGTCATCAGTAAGGAGAAATCATGCGTCAAAGGACTATCGTCTGCCCGCTCATTCAACATGAAGGCCACTATCTGCTGTGCAAAATGGCCGACGATCGCGGCGTATTTCCCGGCCAGTGGGCGCTCTCCGGCGGCGGCGTCGAGCCAGGCGAGCGCATTGAAGAGGCGCTGCGGCGAGAAATTCGCGAGGAGCTGGGCGAAAATCTGCAGCTGACCCAGATTACGCCGTGGACCTTTAGCGACGATATCCGGGTTAAAACCTACGCCGATGGCCGCCGGGAAGAGATTTATATGATTTACCTGATCTTCGACTGCATCAGCGCCAATCGCGAAGTGACGATCAACGAGGAGTTTCAGGACTACGCCTGGGTGAAGGCAGAAGATCTTCCCCACTATGATTTGAACGCGGCGACCCGCAGGACGCTCACCCTGAAAGGCCTACTCTGAACAAGCGCGCAAAAAGCGCAGCCTGACCTTCAGCCCGCCCAGCGTTTCGCTACGCAGCAGCTGCGGATGGCTGCGGTGCAGGCGCGCAATATCGCTGACCAGCGCCAGTCCGAGCCCGGCGCCGGGGTTGTCACCCACGTTTTCCAGACGATGGAACGGCATGAGCGCCTGCTGAATCTGCGCATCATCGATCCCCGGCCCGCTGTCTTCGACCTCCAGCAGCACCGCCTCTCCGTCACGATGCAGGCTGACCGTGACGATACCGCCCTGCGGCGTATAGCGAATCGCGTTATCCAGCAGATTCGCGCACAGCTCGCTCAACAGCACGCCATCGCCGGCAATGGTCACCGTCGAGGGTTCCCCCTCATAGCCGAGATCGATAGCCTTGCTCCGCGCCTGCTGAAGACGCGAAAAACAGCTGTTGTGGACGATCTCATGCAGGTCCACCGGCGGGAACGCGTGCTCGCCCTGCTCTTTCCGTTTGATGGTAGCCAGCTGCAGCAGGCGTTCGGTAAGCAGAATCGTACTGTCAAGCGTGCCGCTCATCGCCTCCAGGCTCTCTCGCCACAGCCGGGGATCGCCGCTCGCCAGCGCCACTGAGGCCTGCGTTTTCAACACCGCTAACGGCGTTTTGAGCTGATGCGACGCGTCGGCGCTAAAGCGCTCCTGGCGGGAGATCATCACCCGTAACCGGTCGATATAGCGGTTAAAGGCCACGATCAGCAGACGGGTTTCCGACCACGGCAGCAGCTCCGGCAGCGGCGTCAGCAGGCCGGGTTCGCGCCGCACCATGAGCGCCGAAAGCCGGCGCATCGGCCGCAGCACGCGGCGCAGCAGCCAGCCGGTGAGCACCAGCGTCAACAGCACTAATAGCCCCTGCGAGATCCATGATGAAAACAGCAGCTGTCCCGCCAGCCAGCGCCGCGACTGCAGCGTTTCGGCGATGTAGATTTCCGCCATGCCGACAACGCCGCCTTCGTTAACCGGCTGCAGCAGGCGCGCCACGCGGATAGCCTGACCGCGATATTCAGTATGATAAAACCACGCCAGCGCCGGATAGAGCTCGGTTCGAGAGGTCGATGGCGGCATCGATGGCAGGTCGTCAAAACCGGAAATCACCCGCTTCTCGGGATCGAGTACCTTATAGTACAGCCGATCGTTCATATTCAGCTCGAAGCTGTCCAGCACCACCCAGGGGACATTCACCTCCAGCCTACCGCGGCGAACCACCAGGCGTTCCGCCACCGTGCGGGCGGATGAAAGCAGCGTGCGATCGTAAGCCTGGGTTGCCGCCTGCAGAGCGCTGACGTAGCTATTGAACGCCGACAGCCCCCATAGCAAAACCAGCGGCAGGCCGAGAAACAGCAACAGTTGAGCGAATAACGACTGCGGTTTACCCCACCTCATGAGCGAGCTCCAGCACGTAGCCCAGGCCGCGCAGGGTCACGATACGCACGTTGCTCTCCTGAAGTTTCTTACGCAGACGATGGATATACAGCTCGATGCTTTCCGGGCTGACGTCATCGTTCAGGCTGAAAACCTGTTCAAACAGCTGCTGGCGCGACACCGGCCGCGTACGGCGAAACATCAGCACCGTCAGCAGCGCCTGCTCGCGCGGCGTCAACGACAGCGTTTGTCCGCAGAGTAAAAAATAGCCTTCATCGCGATATTCCAGCGCGCCGATCTGCTGAACCTCATGCACCTGGCCTTCGCTACGCCGCAGCAGCGCGCGCAGCCTGGCATCCAGCTCTTCAAGCTCAAAAGGTTTCGGCAAATAGTCATCGGCGCCGACGTTCAGCCCTTTAACCCGATCCGCCACCGCGCTGCGGGCAGTGAGTAGCAAGACGGGAAGGGTCTGCCCGCGCTTTCGCAGGCGCTGCACCACCTCCAGACCGTCGAGTCCCGGCATGCCAATATCCAGCACCGCCAGCGCATATTTTTCGCTTTGCAGCAGATGATCGGCCGCGCGACCATCCAATACGCAGTCCACGGCAAACCCGCCCTGCACCAGCGCTTTCTCCAGCCAGTGAGCCAGCTCACGGTTATCTTCTGCCAGTAAGAGACGCATATCACATCCTGAAAAGTTGCTGCCGCATTGAAAGGGAAATGAAAGGTAATTGTTTTAACAATCACGCAACCGAATAGCCACATGCCGGTTCACATAATTAAAAAAACGTCTCCTGTATCTGACTGAGGAAGCTTATGAATATGCCATTCCTGCGCCGTGCTGGCGCCATTGCATTATGCCTTTTAACCGCCTCTGCCCTGGCCGCCGAGGCGCCTTCCCGTACCGAATGTATCGCGCCCGCCAAGCCCGGCGGCGGCTTCGACCTCACCTGCAAGCTGATCCAGGTCAGCCTGATGGAAACCGGCGCCATCGAAAAACCGATGCGCGTCACCTACATGCCCGGCGGCGTAGGCGCTGTGGCCTACAACGCGATCGTCGCCCAGCGCCCCGGCGAACCCGGTACCGTGGTCGCGTTCTCCGGCGGCTCGCTGCTCAACCTGGCGCAGGGCAAGTTTGGCCGCTACGGCGTGGATGATGTGCGCTGGCTGGCCAGCGTCGGCACCGATTACGGCATGATCGCCGTCCGCACCGACTCGCCGTGGAAAGACCTGCCGTCGTTTATGGCGGCGATGGAAAAAAATCCCGCCAGTATCGTCATCGGCGCCGGCGCCTCCATTGGTAGCCAGGACTGGATGAAAGCGGCGCTGCTGGCGCAAAAAGCCAACGTCGATCCGCACAAAATGCGCTACGTGGCGTTTGAGGGCGGCGGCGAACCGGTCACCGCGCTGCTGGGCAATCACGTACAGGCGGTCTCCGGCGATCTCAGCGAAATGGTGCCTTATCTCCAGGGCAATAAAATCCGCGTGCTGGCAGTGTTCGCTAACGAAAGGCTGCCGGGTGACCTCGCCGATGTGCCGACCGCCAAAGAGCAGGGCTATGACCTGGTCTGGCCGATTATTCGCGGCTTCTTCGTGGGTCCGAAAGTCAGCGACGCCGACTATCAGTGGTGGGTGGATGAGTTCACGAAATTGCAGCAGACCGACGCGTTCAAAAAGCAGCGCGAGCTGCGCGGCCTGTTCGAATTCAATATGAACGGTAAGGAACTGGACGCCTACGTTAAACAACAGGTGGAAGCGTATCGCCTGCAGGCGAAATCCTTTGGCCTGGCCAAATAATTTACGGAGGTTGCGATGAGCGATCGTATTTTTGCCGGAGTGTGGCTGCTGCTCTGCGCGGGTGGAATGTTTATCGCCTGGCAAATTCACAGCGAATACGCCTATGAACCCGTCGGCCCACGCCCTTTCCCGGTCGGCATTATCGGCCTGATGCTGGCATGCTCTGTTTTGCTGCTTCTGCGTCGGCCCGACGCCATCACGTGGCCCGGGCGCCGGGTTTTACAACGACTATTAACCATGGTGGTTGCGCTGGGGATCTATGCGTGGGGTTTTGAATGGCTGGGTTTTCCTCTGGCCACCGCGCTGCTGACCGCCGCGTTTGGCCTGCTGTTTGGCGCCACCCTGCCCGCCGCCGGGGTAGCCGGCGTCGCGATGGGCATCGCGCTGTGGTACGTCTTTGACGCCCTGCTTGATGTCACCCTGCCGCTCGGCGTTTGGTTGAGTTAACGGAGAAGGTTATGGATATCTGGATTTATTTATCACAGGGCTTCGCCGTTGCCATGACGCCGGGCAACCTGACCATCGCGCTAATTGGCTGCTTTGTTGGCACTATCGTCGGTCTCCTGCCGGGTCTGGGCCCGATTAACGGTGTCGCGATCTTACTGCCGCTGGCCTTTGCTCTGCACCTGCCCGCGGAATCAGCGCTAATCCTGCTGGCTACGGTCTATATTGGTTGTGAATACGGCGGGCGCATTTCGTCTATCCTGCTTAACGTACCCGGTGATGCCGCCGCCATTATGACCGCTCTCGACGGTTATCCGATGGCGCAGCAGGGGCGCGGCGGCGTAGCGCTGTCGATCTCTGCCGTGAGCTCCTTTGTGGGTTCAACGATCGCTATCGGCGGGATCATCCTGTTCGCCCCGGTGCTGGCGCAGTGGTCGCTGGCGTTCGGCCCGGCGGAATATTTCGCCCTGATGATTTTTGCCATCGCCTGCCTTGGCAGCATGATGGCGGAAAATCCGCTGAAGTCATTTCTCGCCGCGTTAATCGGTTTAGGGCTGGCGACGGTGGGCGTTGATGCCAATACCGGCGTGTACCGCTTCACGTTCGACAGCGTTCATCTTTCCGACGGCGTGCAGTTTATCGTGGTGGTGATTGGGCTCTTTTCGGTTTCGGAGATTTTGCTGATGCTGGAGAGCACCAGCGGCGGGCAGAAGCTGGTACGGAAAACCGGACGCATGCTGTTTAACGCCAAAGAGGCGGGCCAGTGCGTGGGCGCGACCCTGCGCTCATCGGTGGTGGGTTTCTTTGTCGGCATTCTGCCGGGCGCAGGGGCGACCATTGCCAGCGCCATCACCTATATGACCGAGAAAAAGCTCAGCGGCAATAGCGCTACCTTCGGCAAGGGCGATATTCGCGGCGTCGCGGCGCCGGAAGCGGCGAACAACGCCTCCGCCTGCGGCTCGTTTATTCCGATGCTCACGCTCGGCGTCCCCGGCTCCGGGACCACCGCGGTGATGATGGGCGCCCTGACCCTCTACAACATCACGCCGGGACCGGCGATGTTTACCGAACAGCCGGATATCGTCTGGGGGTTAATTGCCGCGCTGCTCATCGCCAACGTGATGCTGCTGATTATGAACATTCCGCTGATCGGCCTGTTCACCCGCATGCTGACGATTCCGCTATGGTTTCTGGCCCCGGCCATCGCCGCCGTGTCCGCGGTCGGCGTCTACGCGGTGCACAGCACCACCTTCGACCTGCTGTTGATGGTTGGGCTGGGAGTGCTGGGCTACATTATGCGTAAAATGCACTTCCCGATGTCGCCGCTGATCTTAGGGTTTGTGCTGGGAGAGATGCTGGAGCAGAACCTGCGCCGCGCGCTGTCCATCAGCAACGGCAACGTTGCGATTCTGTGGCAAAGCGGCGTAACGAAAACGCTTCTGTTTCTGGCCATCGCGGTGATTGTTGTCCCTCCGCTGCTGCGGTACTGGCGGAAGCGCCAGCTTAATACGCAGGGCGACCTGCCCTCTTCCTGATGCTCAACGTCATTGGCGGTCGCTCAGCGCCGCCAATGACGCTATACGTTGAATTTCCACCACATCTGCCTGATAGTTATCGTTTTAACTTTCTGGTGATCCGTTATGACCGTCGCCGCATCCCGTTCGGGGTTAACATTCGCCGCGCTGGCGCTGGCCCTGATACTTGTTTACACCGGTATCAGCGCAGGGGATAAGCTCACCTGGCTGATGGAAGTGACGCCGGTGATTATCATCGTTCCGCTTTTGCTGGCCACGCGCTCGCGCTATCCGCTGACGCCGCTGCTTTACACGCTGATTTTCTTCCATGCCATCATTTTGATGGTCGGCGGTATGTACACCTACGCGAAAGTGCCCATCGGCTTTGACGTCCAGGCGTGGTTGGGACTGAGCCGTAACCCCTATGACAAGCTGGGGCACTTTTTCCAGGGGCTGGTGCCGGCGCTGGCGGCGCGGGAGATTCTGCTGCGCGGCGGCTACGTTCACGGGCGAAAAATGCTCGGTTTCGTGGTCTGCTGTATTGCGCTGGCGATTAGCGCCGTCTATGAACTGATCGAATGGTGGGCGGCGCTGGCGCTGGGACAGGGCGCTGATGAGTTTCTCGGCACCCAGGGCGATCCCTGGGATACCCAGTCGGATATGTTTTGCGCCCTGCTCGGCGCGCTGACCACCGTTTTAGCGCTGGGCCGCTGGCATACGAAGCAGCTACTGAACGTCCAGCGCGTCTGAGTCGGGCATCGCCTGCTGGTTGACCCAGTCACGTAGCGCCCGGCGGGAAATTTTAATTCCGCCGGTTTTCAGCGATTCAGGCAGCCGCAGCCAGCGCACCGGCTGCTGAAAGCGCGCCAGCTTATCGGCGCACCAGCCCGCCAGCGCGGACGGGTCGTCATGCTCGCCGCACTCCACCACCGCCACCGGCCGCTGGCCAAACTCCGCATCATCCTGCGGCACGATGAAAACTTGCGTAATCCACGGATGAGCGCCAATCACCCGCTCCACTTCTTCCGGCTGAATACCTTCTCCGCCGCTAAAAAAGAGGTTGTCCACTCGTCCGAGGATAGTCAGCCTGCCGTGCTCCAGCCGGCCCCGATCGCGAGTGGCGAACCAGCCGTCGGCATTAGCGAGGGGGACCATTTGCCCATCGCGCCAGTAGCCTGCGGCGATGCTGTCCGACCGCAGCCACACTTCGCCATCGACAATCCGCACTTCGCGCCCCGGCAGCGGCTGCCCGACATCCGCCAGGCCGTCCGCCTCCTTAGCGCATACCGTGGAGGCAAACTCGGTGAGGCCGTAGCCGCACCAGCAGCGAATACCGCGCTTACCGGCCTGCTCGGTTAGCGCCACCGGGATCGCCGCGCCGCCGAGCAGAACCGCTTTCAACGACACCTCGGCGTCGCCGCTGAGCAGGCGCCAGAGCTGGGTCGGCACCAGAGAGGCATGGGTACAGCCGCGTAACGCCTGTTCCAGCGGCTGCTTGTCGCGTACCGTCAGGCCTGCGCCAGCTAACAGCCAGCGCCAGAGAATCCCCTGGCCGGAAACGTGAAACAGCGGTAGCGACAGCAGCCAGTCGTCCTGCGGCGCAAAGGGTATCATCGCCAGCACGCCCTCTGCGCTGGCAAGATGGGCGCGAAAAGCGTGCACCGCCGCTTTCGGTAGTCCCGTCGACCCCGAGGTTAGTGTCATGGACGCGATACGATCTTCTCGCCAGGCGACCGCGTGCACGCCGTCGCCGGCGCGCAACGCTAATGGATTAAGCGCCACCGGAAGGTCGCCGCCGTTTAGCACCAGCGCGTGGCGCAGTCCCAGAGACGGCAGCAGTTCCACCAACAGAGGAGCAGGCAGCTGCGGATTCAGCGGCAGGACGCGCGCGCCGCACTGCAGGAGGGCCAGCCACGCCAGCAGAGCATCGGGCTGGTTGTAAGCGCGAAGCAGCACGCCATCGCCGTCGCGAACGCCCTGGGCGTGAAATCCCCCCGCCAGCGCATCAATTTGCGCGCACAGTTCCCGCCAGCTTAGCCGCCGCTCGTTCAGGCGCAGCGGCTGAGCCTCTTCCCTCAGCCGCCTCCAGTGGCGCCAGGGCCAGTCGCTAAAGGTCACAGCAGCGGTTCCAGCTCATCAACGTTCAGACACGGCAGCTCGCTTTCCGGCCAACGGCGCACCAGCTGGGCACGCATCAGGCTCAGCGTGTCCAGACCGGGGATCGTGTCCGGGGTCAGCCAGGCGGCGATTCGCGCCAGCTGCGTCAGGCCAAGGCTCGACTCAATGGCGGAACTGATGACCGCCGTTAGCCCCAGGGCATGCGCCTGCGCCACCTGCTGCCGCACTTTTTGCAGACTGCCGGTCAACGTCGGTTTAATCACCACCGCCCGCAGCCCCGGCTCGGCGGCAAAGGTAAAGTCCGCCTCGCGCAGGCTCTCATCCCAGGCGATAGCAATACCCGTTTGTTGGGCAAAAGCGCGCGAATCATCGCGGTTTTTACAGGGTTCTTCGAGAAAGGCGATGCGGCTGCGATAGTGTGGATTCACGTATTTGGCAAACTGCTGCGCTTTCAGCGGCGTCCAGGCGCGATTAGCGTCGAGGCGTAGCGTCAGATCGGGAATCGCCTCCAGCAGCAGGTTGACCACCATGCCGTCGCGCACCGCCTCATACAGGCCGACTTTGACCTTGGCGACTTTTTCGCCGGGCATCAGCGAAAGCCTGGCGAACAGCTCGTCCGGATCGCCGGCGCAGAGCGGCGCCGCGCGATAGTCCGCCGCCTGCGGCAGCTCGCCGCACAGTTCCGCCATTGCGCAGCTCGCCCCGAAAGCCGCCGACGGCGGCGTTGGCAACGCGCCCTCTTCGCCATCGCGCCAGGCGCTCGCCCACGCCAGCAGCGCAGCCTGCGCCTCATCCAGCGTTTCCAGGCTGAATCCGGGCAGGGGAGATATTTCCCCCCAGCCTTCGCGCTCGCCGTCGCGCAGGCGCAGAAGCAAACCATCGCGGGTTTTTAACCGCCGTTCACGCAGCACCACTCCCGCGTCCATCGGTAGCTGCCAGCGGTAGACCTGCGCCTGCCGCATTACGGATTCCGTTTAAATTTGCTGAAGTCCGGCTGGCGCTTCTGATTGAAAGCGTTGCGCCCTTCCTGACCCTCTTCGGTCATGTAAAACAGCATGGTGGCGTTACCCGCCAGCTCCTGCAGTCCCGCCTGGCCGTCGCAGTCGGCGTTCAGCGCCGCCTTCAGGCAGCGCAGCGCCATCGGGCTGTTCTGCAGCATTTCCCGGCACCAGCGCACGGTCTCTTTTTCCAGGTCCGCCAGCGGCACCACGGTATTCACCAGCCCCATATCCAGCGCCTGCTGCGCGTCGTACTGCCGGCACAGGAACCAGATCTCACGGGCTTTTTTCTGCCCGACGATGCGCGCCATATAGGAGGCGCCCCAGCCGCCGTCGAAAGAGCCGACTTTCGGGCCGGTCTGGCCGAAGATGGCATTTTCCGCCGCGATAGTCAGATCGCACATCATATGCAGGACGTGGCCGCCGCCGATGGAGTACCCCGCCACCATCGCCACCACCGGTTTCGGGCAGGTGCGGATCTGGCGCTGAAAATCGAGAACGTTGAGGTGATGAACGCCGGAATCATCCTGGTAGCCGCCGTAGTCGCCGCGGACTTTCTGATCGCCGCCGGCGCAAAACGCTTTATCGCCTTCACCGGTCAGAACGATGACGCCAATATTGTCGTCATAGCGGGCATCCGCCAGCGCCTGAATCATCTCTTTGACGGTCAGCGGGCGGAAAGCGTTGCGTACCTGCGGGCGGTTGATAGTAATTTTGGCAATCCCGTCCGCCGATTTTTGGTAACGAATGTCGGTGTAGCCTTCGGAGCAGTCCTGCCATTCAATCGGGGCGTAAAGCATGGCTTCATCAAGAGAGATCATAAAGTGTCCTTCGGTTAACTCGCTAAAAACTGCGCCAGACAAGCCACGACAGCATCGGGGTTTTCCCGATGCGCGTTGTGTCCGGCATGATTAATCACGTGCGCGGTGGCGGAGAGTTCATCGGCGATGGCGCGAAACTTGCCGTCGCGTTCGCCGCAAAGATAATGAAAAGGGAAATCGCGCGCCCGTAACGACGCGCGCAGATCGGGTTGTTCCGCCAGCGAGCTGGCCTGCAGCATCGCCGCCAACGCTCCGCCGTTATTGCGGCTGCGTAGCGCAACCAGAGCCGCCCGCTGCGCTGCGTCCAGGGAAGCGAAGACCGGCTGCTGATACCAGTCGGCAAAGACCTGGGTCAGCGGCTCGCGGCGAAAGCGTTCAGCCCAGGCGGCATCGCTGTGCCGGCGCAGCCTACGCTGGTTATCATCCCCCAGGCCCGGATGCCCCCCCTCGACGACCAGCCCGCAGAGCCCTTCGCGCGGCTGGCTGACATAGAACATCGCCACCCGTCCGCCGAGGGAGTATCCCACCAGCCAGTACTTAAGTATGTTGTAACTATTAAGCGTATTCTTAATCAACTCGCTGACATCGGCAAAATGGTTTACGGCGATATGCGCCGAACCGCCGTGGCCAGGCAGGTCAATATAGAGACGCGGATACGCGCCAAACGCCTGCCCCACCGTGCGCCACTCATGACTATCCCCGGCAAAACCGTGCAAAAAGACCAGCCAGGGATAGCCCGGCAGGCCGCTTTCAGCCACCGCGTGCAGCGTCATAGCTGACTCACCTGCGCCAGCAGCTGCTGAAGCGTTTGCGTACCGTCGGTTTCATTAACCGCCAGCTCAATCAACGTCGCGCCGGGTCCTCGCCAGGCAACGTCCAGCACCTGCTCCAGCTCATTCCAGTCCGCAGGGCGATGGTAAGTCAGATTGAACATCGCCGCCGCGTGCGCGAAATGGATATTCTGCGGCATCAGATAGAACTGGCTGCGCTGCTCCTGCGGCGTGGGCAGCAGGGAAAAAATCTGCCCGCCGTTATTGTTGACGACAATCAGCACCAGCGGCGCGGAGGCCTGACGCAGCAGGGCCAGCGAGTTGAGATCGTAAAGCGCCGAAAGATCGCCGACGATAGCCAGCGTCGGACGCGCGCTGGCGCGCTGCACCCCGGCCGCCGTCGCCAGCAGGCCGTCTATTCCGCTGGCCCCGCGATTGCTGTAGACCGGGTAACCTGCCGGTAGCTGCGACAGCGCGTCAATTAAGCGCACCACCAGGCTGTTGCCGACAAACAGCTGGCCCTGTTCCGGCAGATAGCGCCGGATTCGCTGCGCCAGCTGGGCTTCGCCGAAATCCTCGCTGCTGGCGACCGCCGCCTGCCATGCCTGGCGCGAAAGCTCGGGAATGACGGTGGGCCACGGCTGTCGTTTTTCCGCCGGATGCTGTTCAAGCCAGCGGTCGATGGCGCACACCAGCCGGCGACCGCGATGCTGGGCGGGATCCAGTCGCCCCGGCAAATTATCCACCAGCCAGTACTCTTCGGGTTCGCAGGTGGCCTGCCACTGCAAAACGCGTTTGCTGGTCAGGCTGCTGCCCAGTTGAACAACGATTTGCGCCTGCGCCAGTTCACTGACCGCCTTGCCGTTGCCCAGCCACAGGTCGGCGCAGGGGAGCGGCTGCCCGGTTTGCGAGAGCACATCGCCAATCAGCGGCCAGCCGAGGGTCTTCGCCCACTCGGCCACCTTGACGCCCTCTTCCGCGCTCATCCGCCCGGCGACCACCACGCCGCGTTTCTGCCGCCAGAAAAACCAGTCGCGCTGCTTTTCACTTTCCAGATGCAGAGAGTGACGCAGCCAGGGCTTGTCGCTCTGCCACCAGTCGCCGAGCTGCTGCTGCCACTCGGCGCCGGTGTCGTCCATATCGCCATACAGCGGTTCGGCAAACGGGCAGTTAATATGAACGCCGCCGCAGTGCAGCGCGCCGAGCGCCTGGTCGAGGGTCGAGACCAGCCAGCGGGCGGAGATATCCTGCGACGGACGCGGCAGGGATAGCGTCTGCGACGGGTGCGAAGCAAACATGCCCGGCTGGCGAATCGCCTGATTCGCGCCGCAGTCAATCAGCTCCGGCGGCCGGTCGGCGGTCAGTAAAATGAGTTTTTCACCGGTCAGCCCGGCTTCAATCAGCGCCGGATAGAGGTTAGCCGTCGCGGTACCGGAGGTCACAATCACCGCCACCGGCTGACCGCTGGCTTTCGCCAGCCCTAACGCCAGATGGCCGAGGCCGCGTTCATCAAAGTGGGTATGGTGAATAAATGCGCGGTTTTCCGCCGCCGCCAGGGTTAAAGGTGTCGAGCGCGATCCGGGCGCAATGCAGATATGCTGCACGCCGTGGCGCGTCAATGCTTCAAGGATCACCGCCGCCCAGCGTCGGTTAAATGCGCTTACAGACATGAATTTGTCCAGTATCAAATATTGAGGCTAAGTATAGATAAAGCAAACTGTTGCCGTTTTGATATGCATCGTTTTCTCTATACTTCTGACAGCAGTAACGAACGCAATCCCGCGGCTTTATTTTCAATTTCCTGCCACTCCTGCTCCGGGTCGGAACCGCTGACGATCCCCGCACCGGCGTAGAGTCTGAGCGTACGCTGTTCGATTTTCGCCGAACGCAGAGAAACGCAAAATTCGCTTTGCGCCAGCGACAGATAGCCGGCGGAGCCTGCATACCAGCCGCGGGTAAAAAGCTCATTACGGGTGATAAAATCCAGCGCAACCCGGCGCGGTAAACCAGCAACCGCCGCCGTGGGCTGGAGCTGATGAAGGCAGCGGGCATCGTCAGGCTTCTCCAGCTCGGCCCAAATACAGCACCGGAGATGCTGTACTTTCCGCAAACGGACAATCTGCGGCGGCAGGACTTCCAGCGCGCGGGTCTCCCCTTGCATCCGCTGACAGATATCCTCCACCACCAGCATATTTTCGCGCTGGTTCTTATCGTCGGCCATCAGCCAGTTACCCAAACGCTGCGCCTGGCGATCGTCCGCATGGCTGGCAACGGTTCCCGCCAGCGCTTCGGTACGCAGCAGCGCCCCGCGACGCCGCCACAGCCGTTCCGGCGTAGACCCCATAAAGGCCTCTTGCGCGTTAAAGACCATCATGAAGTGGAAGCAGTTAAGGTTGCTGCGGCGGCTGGCCGCCATAATCGCTCCGGCGTTTAACGGAGCGGCGAAGTGCAAATCGGTGGCGCGAGCCAGCACCACTTTATCCATCTCCCCCGCCGCTATCGCCTGCGTCGCCTGCGCAATCAGCTCTCTCCACTGCGGATAAGCCGGGAAATGCTGTTCGCTCAGCAGAGAGGGCATCGCGGTAGCCTGCGCCTGTTTCGCCACCAGCGAATCGAGAAATTCACGTGCCGCACGGGCATCGTCACGGAGCGAGGTCTCGCTATATAACACCAGGCGTAGCGTGGCGCTGCCGCCCAGCCGACGCCACTCCAGCCTCGGCAAGATCAACAGACCCTGCTGAGGATGAAAGGCGTTAAGGCCGCAAATTCGCAGATCTTCACGCCCCTGCTGGCGCAAAAAAGCGTGCGCCTGCTCAAGGGAAGCAAAGATTTGCACCGCCCCCAGCGCGGCCAGCTCTTCATCGCCGCTGCGCTGCTGCCAGTAGAACTGCGGCCACTGCGGCTGATGCGTGCACCACAGAAGGGGATCAAATGCGTCATTCAGCGCGAAGGGGACATCGAAAATTCGCGTGCCGGGCGATGGCGGGAACGCTTCATCCAGGCAGCGATACAGGCTTTCCAGCGCGGTGGATACAGACAGCACGCAAACCTCCACGGAGTAAAAACCCCACATTATACGGGGTACTACTGAGGAATAGCAGTACCCACGATGAGGGAGCGGTTTTTAATTAGCGCGGCGGTTAGTGGGTGGCGATTTCGAACGCCATGCCGATATGGTCGATGCCGTCCTCGTCGTAAACCTCAGTCACCGGCACAAAACCGAAGCTGGCGTAGAATTTTTGCAGGTGCGCCTGGGCGCCAAGATAGATAGCCTTTTGCGGCCAGTGTTGCCGGCAGCTGGCCAGCGCCTGTTCCATCAGCTGATAGCCCAGCTTCTCGCCGCGTACCGCCTGGCTGACAATCACCCGGCCAATCACCACCGGTTCAAACTCATCATCGCTCTTGAGAATGCGCGCGTAGGCTACCAGCTCATCGCCGCGCCAGCCGAGAAGATGGCGATTCTCCCCCACCAGATCGTCGCCGTCGACGTCCTGATAGGCGCAGGTTTGTTCGACAACGAACACCGCACAGCGTAATTTCAGCACGGCGTAGAGCTGTGGGACGGTCAGTTCACCGTGGTGAAGATCCTGCCATGTAATCATCTGCGCTTCCTTAATTAATTTTAACCCTAAATAATTCAAGTGGCATGAAGGCGGCCAGCGAGCGAATCCCCTGGAGCTTACATGAGTAAGTAACTGGGGTGAACGAGTGCAGCCAACACACATGCAACTTGAAGTATGACGGGTATACTTTGTTTTTTGACTCACGCCCTAAGGACACTGGACGATGGAATTACTCTTTTTGGGGACATCCGCTGGCGTGCCTACCCGTACGCGTAATATGACGTCGATAGTGCTGAATTTGCAACAGCCAACAATGGCTGAGATGTGGCTGTTCGACTGCGGGGAGGGAACTCAGCATCAGTTTCTGCGTACCCCTTATCATCCCGGCAAGCTGAATAAGATTTTTATTACGCATTTACATGGCGATCATCTCTTCGGTCTCCCCGGCCTGCTGTGCAGCCGCTCGATGCAGGGTAATTCTCTGCCGCTGACGCTGTACGGACCGAAAGGACTTAAAGCGTTCGTGGAAACCGCGCTGCGCCTCAGCGGTTCCTGGACCGATTACCCGCTGACGATTATCGAAGTCGGGCCGGGACTGGTGCTCGATGAAGCCGGCTTCCGGGTCACCGCCTGGCCGCTCAACCACCCGGTCGAATGCTACGGCTATCGTATCGAACAGCATGATAAGCCGGGCACCCTTGACGCCGCGCAGCTTATCGCCGAAGGCGTGCCTCCCGGTCCGTTATTTCAGCGCTTAAAACAGGGATTAACGGTTGAGCTGGAAGATGGAAGGCGGATTGACGGCAGCCGCTACCTTGGCCCGGCAACGCCGGGTAAGAAGCTGGCTATTTTCGGCGATACCGCCCCCTGCGAGGCGGCGCGGGAGCTGGCCTGCGGCGTGGATGTCATGGTTCACGAGGTGACGCTCGAACAGGCGATGGCGGAAAAAGCGAACAGCCGCGGGCATTCAACCAGCCAGCAAACGGCGGCGCTGGCGCGCGACGCGGGCGTCGGCACGCTTATCGCCACCCACTTTAGCTCTCGCTATGACGCTGAAGGCTGCCAGCGTCTGCTGGCAGAGTGCAGAGAGATATTTCCGTCTACCGTACTGGCGGAAGATTTCATGGCGTATAGCGTAGAATAAAAAAGCGGCGTACCGCGGCAGAGAGACGCCGCGAATACGCCAGCCATTACTCTTCAGCGTAGCTGTTATAACGCAGAATAGATTTTAAATTGCGATAGCCCAGGTAATCCTGGATCGAGTCGTCATCAATTCCTTTTTTTCCCAGCTCATAGCCGCACGCGTGGCGCAGCATCCTGGGATGAATATTTTGCTTCAGCTTCGCCAGCTCGCAGCACTCGCGAATAATTTGATAAAAACGCTGGCGCGTCATCTGATTGCCCCGGGAAGAGATAAACAGCAAATCGTTATGAGCCGGGTAACACTCTCTGGCCAGTAGCCAGCGCTGTAATGAGATAATTTCTTTGGGTTGTAAGGGATGATACCCAGAGATACCGTGACGCGCCCGGCGAATATAAACCCGTTTTCGCGACAGGTCGACATCCCGCAAGGTCAAGGCGGTAATTTCGTTAATCCGACAACCGTGCAAAAAACACATCTGGATCATGCAGCTATTTCTTTCCGGGTGCGCACAATAATGTGCAGCAAGTACCAGACGCTCAACGTCCTTGACGCTAAGATATTCCGTATCTACCTGCATACGTTATTCCTTTTCATCCATTTGACTATAAAATTACTGATAGGTAAATGTCAGCTGTACAATAGACTCAAATTTACCCACCGTTGCTCCACCCCGGGTTGAATATAAACGGGCAGCCAGCGGGAATACGCCTTTCCCGGTACTGCCGTCGATAGCAATACTCATCTGGTCCTGATTTTTATAAAGAGTAGAGTGATCGCTACTGGTGATTTGCAGTGCGATATTCTGCGCCGCATCGCTGGCGGCCATATTGGCAAAATGTCTGGCATCATCAACGTCGATAACGCCGTCAAATTTTACCGTTGCTTTTGTTGTCCCCGCCGGGCAGTTTTCGACATTCAGGTAAAAGGATTTCCACTCTGAAGCGTTGCCGGCCGTTTGAAAGTCAATATTCAGGAGCGGGCCAAAATTAACCTCTTGATACTTCGTGTCGGTACTGACGTCACAGGGGAGATAATAAATATTGCCGGTAATATTCAAAGGGATCCCGCCCGAGGATGAAAAAACAGGCAGCAATAATGCCAGCCATAGCGTCTTTTTCATTATCTACTCCTGCTATTCAATTTCTGCCTGAATGGTTGCCGTAGCGGTAAAGCCTCCGCCGCTGGGTAAATTCCCGGTGGTATTAATCGGATAAATTTTCATAGTGGTGTCCCCGGTCTGACTCGGGTAATTAAAATTGACCGGCAGCAGACCTGAAATGACCGGTATTTTGACGCCGGTAATATTTTCAATGCGCACCGCAATATCGCGATTGGTGGTCGCCAGCGCAGTGCTATCGTTAGTATCCGCCATCCCCTGGAACGACAGCGCGATTTTTACCCCGGCGGAAATATTGGTACAGGCCACCGTCATATTAACAACATGTGGAGAGAAGCCCTTCGGCATCTGGCCCGCGGTTTTAAAATGGTTGGCGGCAATATCCTCAAAATCAATATTAATCGCTTTACCGGTATTAATCTCGCAGGACTGCGGAACCGTTACCGACCCGCTCATTGAAATTTGCGTCAGGGGGATACCGCTGTAGCTGCCCGTTTTTCGCGTCCCGTAAACACTCAGGATAACCGTCGGAGGGATCGTCACCTGGCCAACAAAAGGCCGGGTAAAATAAAGCGAAATATATCCCAGTGACCCTGTGTCAAAAATGGAGCCACCGGGATTACAGGCAAAACCTTGATTATTCTGATTACTCTTATCCTCAATCGGCGTAGGAATATACTTATTCACGCCCCCTGCAATAAATAACTCGGTGGCAATTTCCAGGTATTTATTTAGCTGGTAATAATTTAATCCGTTGCGGCTTTGCGTCGCGGTAAGGCCTGGCACCGTGGCTTTAAAATACGTCACCCCGCTGGCGTTATCACAGTCACACTTTGCCTTGTAGGTTCCCCCGGTACTCCAGTGGTACAAACGGGAAAACTCCATTCCGGCCTGATTTTGTGAGGGATTAGTAAAGCTTTCAATAAATGAAAAGCTGTCCTGAAAAGGCGCCCCGCCATTACCGGTATTCTGACACCACCCGGTTGCCGCCATCGCCTGCGGCGAGATCGCCAGCGCCGTCAGGCCCGCTAATATTCCCCATGAAAATCGTTTCATTGTCTCTGCATCCTTTCGATTATCGGCATTGCGCCTGGGCCACAATAATGCCGGTAAGTTCTTTTGCTGACGGCAGCGCATAGTGGATCTGGCAGCGGTCTTGCGTCCCGGAGCCCCACTTCACGTTGAGTACGCCGTTAGATTCCAGTCCGGTCAGGTAGACCTGTCCGCCATCGCCAACGATAAACGCCTGCTCAGAGGATGCCGCCCCGGGGACGCTGACCATGGCCCCGAAAGGCAGGGGTTGCCCGTTCTCCAGGCGTACCGTCATCAGTACCCGGTTACCCACGCTGGTGGCATAATTTGCGCGAACCACCGCCCCACGGGTAGGCACGACCGTCTGCGTCGCCAACTCGAGGTCGACATCGTCCGGCATCGTTGTGGTATCGAGCGTCAGGATATTCTTACGATACGGCGAGGCGTAAGGCACGACGGTATAGCCTCGCCAGTCGGTTCTGACCCCTGTCTGGCTATTCACGCCGACGCCGGCGGCGCCGGGCGCCTTGATGAGAGCGACGGTTTCGCCGAAAGGCTGCCCCAGCGTCAGGCCGTTTTCATGTACCAGCGCTCCGCCGCGCAGAGCGTAGTTCAGCCGATGGCTGTATTTATCATGACTATAGCCGCCGGTAAGTTCAGCATAGGTTGCACGCCAGTCCGCATTGACGCTGCCGCTCTCCCCTCTTCCCTGGCTGGTGTAGCCTTCCTGCACGCTCCAGCTCAGGTTATTACGCTCCAGCAAGGTGCCGGAGAGGCCCAGATTGTTGCTGGTGGAGCCATTTTTGCTGCTGTTCAGGGAGTAGTTGGCATAAACCGGCTTCGGTAGCCATTCCCCCAAAGGCACGCTGATGCTCAGGGCAAAAAGGTGGTCTTCATCATTACGCTTACCGGTGTTCTGGTCGGTCGTATTGCGGTTATAGCTGTAGTTCATGCTATAGCTGATGCCGCGCCAGCTATTGTTGTATCCGACGCCCACTGACTCCATAGTGCGGCCGGTATTCCAGTAATCTTCGCGAATATAGCTCAGCGACAGCGACCCCATTTCTTCGCCAAGGCTCTGGCTGATCGTCACCTCCCCGCGGTTGCGCCTCCGTTCAATAGAAGGCGTGTAGTTGTCATCCCGATAGGTATCCAGCACTTCCTGCATATCCCAGTAACCGCTGGTCGCATAGCGATATCCCGCCAGGCTTACGTTAGTCCCCAGGCCCGGGAGGTCTTTGCTGTAACGCAGACGTACCGACTGCCCGCTCTCTTTATCTTTATCCTGTCGGGTCGACCAGGCCTGGATGATATCGGTCGATACGGCGCCCAGTTCACCGAGGTTTTTCCCCATTCCCAGCGCCACCGACTGGTACTTACTGCTAAACTGGCCGCCGCCGTACAGGGTTAACCCCCAGGGCAAGCCGTAGATTGCCGTCGCCTGCGTGAGGGGCGTTTCGTCAATGCTGTTGTCGTAGGCGCGATACACGCCGGAGGTCATGCTATATTTCAGCCGCCCTTCGCGCTGCAGGACAGGGAGCGAAGCGTAAGGTACGATCAGGTTCTGCTCGCTGCCGTCCGCCTCTTTGATGGTGACGGCTAAATCACCCGAGCCGCCGGTCGGGTACATATCGGTAATTTCAAAAGCGCCAGGCGCAACGTAGGTCTGGTAAATCTCATAGCCGTTCTGGCGAATAATGACCTGAGCATTAGTGCGCGCAATCCCGCGAACGACGGGCGCGTAGCCGCGCAGGCTTTCCGGCAGCATATCATCATCGGAAGCCAGCATCGCCCCGCGGAAGGGAACGCCCTCAAAAACGTCGGCGTCCGTGCTGCTATCGCCCAGCGTCATCACCCCCTGTAGCGATTTGATGTTGCGCTGCGCATAGGTATAAACCGTGTCCCAACTATTGCTGGACTCTCCCCCGCTGCTGCTGCGCGACCAGGTCGTGTAGTTACGTAAACGCCACGGCCCGACGTTGATACCGGGGCGCAGGTTAACGTATTGATTATCGCTGTCCGGCGTATCGTTCTGACGTGACCAGTTATTTGCCCCGCTAAAGGAGTAATTCAGCAGGATCGCCGGCACCCCCTCATCCCACTGTTTCGGATCCACCCAGCCGCGGGCGGCGCTGGTCACCGCCGCCTGCGGGAAGCTCAATAGCAGGCGCTGCAGGCTGAAGCGAAAATCAGATTTTGCCTGCGGTATCACGCTGATATCCGCGCAGCCGGGCGATCTGCGGCCCAGCTCTGGAAATTGGGAGACGCGCACGCCCCATTCGGCCAAATCGTCTACCGTCAGGCAAGGCTGTAATTCCGTTATTCCCGGCCCTTTGCTCTGCTGAAAAACCACATCGCGGGTGTCCATAAAAACGTTATTAAGATAAATATCTACCCGATAGGTCCCCGGCAGCTGTCCGCCAGCCTGCTCGTAAGCGGATAAATCCCTGACGCCCGTATGCGGGCCGTCCATTTCCAACAGGGCCGGGTTAAAAACCTCCCGCGCCAGGACATCTTCACACAGCGGTAGCAGCGCAACGGCCAGAGCGCCGGCTATCCGGTTAAGCCGCCATTTATTATGATTATTTTTCATTTTCCCTGGAACTCCCTGGCCTGAAAGCCTCTACAAAGTCGCGTGGTGCAGCGCGCCGGTACCGCCATAATCGTTAATCAGTTTCCACTGCAAAGCGCCCGCGCTGACGCCCGGCAGTTGAAAGCGCGCCGTTTCCCCTGGCCCCACCCAATTGGCCTCTTTAACTTCGGCGCCCCCCACTTTGACCTCGGCAAAATTCATATAAAAGGCGGTGGGATTCATGACCTGTAGCGTATTGCCGCTGCGCGTCCAGCGAAGCTGCTCCGTCACCATCTCCGGCGTTCCCTCAACGGATTTAGGTCGATAAATTAATTTGATGCGCGTTTTGATAGCGATCTGTAGGGTATTGGCGCCGGCTTTAGCCTGCGAGGAGGGAATCGCTTTGATGTTCATCCAGAACATACTTTCTTTATTTTCCGGTAAGCCGCCGCTGTAAATTACCCGCAGTCGGGTTTGCTGCTCGCCCTCAAGGCGAAATAAAGGCGGCGTTAACAGAAAAGGGGCTGCGCCCTTATTACTTTCAACCCAGCTTTGAATGAGATAAGGCGTAGCATCATTATTAGTTACGCTCAGTGAGGACTCTTTTTTACCGCCGGGATAAATCAGACGAGTACCGCCGGTCACCACGCCCGCATGCGCCGCAGCGCCGACCAACAGCCATCCAGCTATTAGCACTTTCAGGTATTTTTGCATCTCCAGCTCCCTGGAAAAGCGAGCCACATAGGGCTCGCTAACACTGTCATATAGACGGAAAATTAGTTATAGCTGATGGTAAAGTTGGCTGTACCGTCAGCTTTACCCGCAACGATAGTGCTTTCAGTCTGGATATAACGGACGCGGAACGGCAGATCGATATTGCCGGTAGCGGGGATGGTCAGGCTGGCAGAACGCGTATAGAGCGGCAGCGTCGCGTTGCTGCTGGCGTCAACCAGCTGCAGGGCCACGCCTTCGGCAACGGCAGGATCGGTACCCGCTCCGGTCAGCTGCAGTTTATCATTATCACCGTTGACGTTAGCGCCGGAGAACAGTACCGATGCTTTGGTGACGGTAGTCGGGCAGTTTTCCAGTTTAATCGCGAAATTCTGTTCAGCCGCAGTAGACCCCGTACCGCTAAACGCGGTCTTGGCAATCTGCCCCATCTGAACTTCCAGCGGGTTGGACAGGTCGTTCACCACGTCGCAGCCCGCATCGATAATATCGCCGATAAACTTCACCTGACCGTCATCCGCCAGCGCAGCACCAGAGAACGCCGCGCAACCGGCGACAACAGCAGCAAGTAATGTTTTTTTCATGATTTATCCTTTTCAATGCAGTCGATGCATTAACTTATAAGCGCAATACCCTGCGCATCCTTTTATTTACGTTTGATATTAATAACGCAACAAAACATTGACCCATGAAATGGATATAATATTTTGAAGTGGTCATTATGTATCAATATGACCACTTCAATTAATTAGAATATAAATTGCCAGGGAAGGCGTTTTTGATTTCATATTTATCAGGAAAAATCCCAATAAACACGATAAAAAGCTAAAGAATGAGAGGCGGAACAAACCATACATAAAGCCAATTAAAACAATTAAAAAATAAATGACACCTATACTTAATATAACTATATGAAAATAATAGTAAAAAATATTGTTAATCATAAATTGACATTGTTACTACCTGTGGATAGCATAGGAGTCAGTTTGATACAAAATGACTATTCCGTTTACCAAACTTCTCTAAACCTCGCATCGTTACTGGCTGTATAGATAACCGTGTGCTGAATATTCCGGTGTCCAAGAAAGTCCTGAATTAATCGCGTATCCACCCCCTTATTAGCCAGCGCGAAACCGCATGCGTGGCGCAGCATATGCGGATGCGCGTTGATTTCCAGCTGGGCGACGAGGCTCAGGTTCTTCATCATCTGGTATATTCTCTGCCGGGATAAAGGCTGGCCATTTCGTGACAGAAAGAGCCAGCCAGAATTATTTCCGGGATAATTATCACGCACGCGCAGCCATTCGTTGAGTACCTTTACCTCTTGTTTATAAATAGGATGAGTGGTTGAAAAGCCGTTCTTCAGTCGACGAATATAAATGACCCCGCTTTGAATATCGATATCAGAGAGCTTCCAGTGACGAATTTCGCTCACTCGACAACCATGATTAAAACACATCCACAGTAAACAGACATCGCGCTCCGGGTTTGCTCCCCGCCTGGCCGCTTCAACCAAACGCTGAACCTCCCCGACAGTCAAATGCTTACGTCTTGTTTTCATTCACTTTCTCCATCTACAAAACACAATAGCGTGCGTAGTAATAATAGTACGGAAAATAAGAGGATGAGTGGAAACGTAAAGTGAGATTAATATGATAAAAAGCATGAATAATACGAAAAAGAGTAAAGAAAGCGCCTGGCGCTTTTGCGTAGATAAAAAAAGGACCGCCGAAGCGATCCTTTTCTCTGGCTAAAGATAGCATTACATCAGCGGCGTAGCCAATTGTACGATGCTGATGAGCGGCTGCGGCCAAACGCCCAGCACCAGCACCAGCAGCGCGGAGATGAGCACCACGATGCCTCCGGCGCTGTACTGCCAGTTAGACGGCGCATCGCGATTCAGTTTCTCCGGCGCGCTCAGATAGAGGCTTACCGCCACGCGCAGGTAGTAGTAGAGGCCAATCGCTGAACCCACCACTACCGCGCCGACCAGCCACCACAGGTGCGCATGCACACCCACCGCCAGCACGTAGAACTTACCGATAAAGCCCAGCGTCATCGGAATACCGGCAAGAGACAGCATCATCACCGTCATTACCGCCGACAGAATCGGACGATGCCAGAACAGGCCACGGTAGGAGTAGAGCGAATCGGCATCCGGGCCGCGGTACGGGCTGGACATCAGGCTCACCACGCCGAACGCGCCGAGGCTGCTGAACAGGTACCCTGCCAGATAAACGCCCACCGCTTCCATCGACATCTCACCGCTCTGCAGAGCAATCAGCGCCACCAGCAGATAGCCAAGATGAGAAATGGAAGAGTAGCCGAGCAGACGTTTAATATTGGTCTGGCTCAGGGCCATCAGGTTCCCGAAGATAATCGAAGCAAAGGCGATCAGGCCCAGCACCACGCGTACCGCCTCGCTGTCGCCCACCGGCATATAGAGGAACAGGCGCATGACCACGCCAAAGATGGCGATTTTACTGGCGGTCGCCAGGAAGGTGGAAACCGGAGCAGGCGCGCCCTGGTATACGTCCGGCGTCCACAGATGGAACGGCACCAGCGACAGCTTAAAGCCGAGACCGACAATCATCAGACCGAGACCAGCCAGCAGCAGCGGCTCGTGCAGCATGCCATCCGTCAGGCTCTTACCGAGCGCCAGGAAGGAGAGGTTACCGGAGTTGGCATACACCAGCGCCATACCGAACAGCAGAAACGAAGAGGCAACGGCGGACAGAATCGTATATTTGATACTGGCTTCCAGCGAACGTTTCTGGCGGAAGGCGTAGCCCACCAGGCCGAACAGCGGCAGCGAAATCAGCTCAATGCCGAGGAACAGCGCCGCCAGATGGTTAGCGCCCGCCAGCAGAATACCGCCCAGCGCGGCGATCAGCACCAGAAGATAGAACTCTTCTTTGTTGTCCTTGTAACCCTCAAGCCACGGGTAGGCGAAAGTACAGGTGGCGAGGCTCGCCAGCAGCACCAGCCCGGTATAGAGCATCGCGTAACCGTCAACGCGAATCAGCGGCGTGACGTCCATCGCTCCGTTCTGACCCACGAACCAGAGTGATATCAGCGCGGCGTTCAGGCCGAGAACCGACAGCGTGGCATTGAGGAAATGATTGCGTCGCCACGCAATGGAGAGCATCACAACCACCACCGTCAAGCCGACGATCAGCAGCGGTAGCAGTGCGATCAGTTGTTGTGGAGTTATTGTCATGGCGAATTACGGCCTTGTAGTAGAAACAGAATTAACAAACCACTGCTGAATGTTGCTCATCGCAGAGTGCGAGGTGTCCAGAATCGGCTGCGGGAAGAAGCCCAGCAGCACCAGCAGAACGACCAGCAGCAGGATGATCGACAGTTCACGCAGGGACATTCCCGGCAGCGCTTTCGCGGCGATTTCGCTTTTTGCTTTACCAAAGTACGCGCGATGCAGCATCGACAGCGAGTACACGGAAGCGAACACCAGACCAAAGGTCGAAATAACGGTAATCACCGGCACGGTTTTATAGCTGCCGAACAGAATCATAAATTCGCCGACGAAGTTACCGGTACCCGGCATCCCGAGGGTCGCGACCGCAAAGAACATCGACAGCGCAGGCAGCCACTTGATCTTGCTCCACAGACCGCCCATCTGACGCATATCGCGCGTATGCAGACGCTCGTAAAGCTGACCGCAAAGAATAAACAGGCCGGCAGCGGACAGACCGTGAGCAATCATCTGAATCACCGCGCCCTGATAAGCCAGCTGGCTGCCGGTGTAGATAGCAATCAGCACGAAGCCCATGTGGGAAACGGAGGTGTAAGCAATCAGACGCTTGATATCGTACTGGCTGAAGGCCATCCACGCGCCGTAGAAGATACCGATGACGCCCAGCCACATCGCGATGGGGGCAAATTCGGCGGAAGCGTTCGGGAACAGCGGCAGCGCAAAGCGCAGCAGGCCGTAGGCCGCGGTTTTCAACAGGATCCCCGCGAGGTCAACGGAACCCGCGGTCGGCGCCTGAGAGTGCGCATCCGGCAGCCAGCCGTGCAGCGGAACCACCGGCATTTTTACCGCGAAAGCGATAAAGAAGCCCAGCATCAGCAGGTATTCCACGCCGTGGGACATCGGCGTCTTCAGCAGCTCTTCATAGTTGAAGGTCCATACGCCGGTAGCGTTGAAGTGAACAAACGCCAGCGCCAGGATGGATATCAGCATCACCAGACCGCTCGCCTGGGTATAAATGAAGAACTTGGTTGCCGCCGTGATACGCGTTTTACCGTCGGAAGCCTTATGGCCCCACAGCGCGATCAGGAAGTACATCGGCACCAGCATCATTTCCCAGAAGAAGAAGAACAGGAACAGGTCGATAGCCAGGAATACGCCGATCACGCCGCCCAGGATCCACATCAGGTTAAGATGGAAAAACCCCTGATATTTCTCGATTTCGCGCCATGAACAGAGCACCGCCAGCACGCCCAGCAGCCCGGTCAGCACCACCATCAGCAGCGACAGACCGTCGATAGCCAGATGAATGCTAATCCCGAATCGCGGGATCCACGGCATCACGAATTCCGACTGCCACTGCGGAATACCGGTAGATTGCGTGAGAGAATAGCCGCCCTGCATCCACAACTGCAGGCCAAGCAGAAACGTCAATCCCATAGTGATCAGCGCGATCCAGCGCGGCATCTTCACGCCAAAGCGTTCAGTCTGCCAGCACAGGAAGCCGCCGATGAAGGGAATTAATATTAGCCAGGGTAATAACATGGCGATCTTTATTCCTTGTTAAAGTCCCGTTCAGGACCGATTTTCAACGAATTCTCACAGAAAATTCACTTCGGATTGCGGGTGTTATTGCCCGGCAGCGCTATGCTTGCCGGGCCTACTGCTTGTAAGTCGGGTTAACCGACAACGCCCACAATCCTCAAACTCAACGCAATACCATCAGCAGCGCCAGCACCACGACAGCGCCGATGCCCATAGAAGCCACATACCAGCGCAGATAGCCGTTCTCGCTCACCACCAGGCCTTTGCCTGCGAAGCGGGAAAGGATCGCCGGAATGTTCATCAGGGCATTCAGCGGGTCGCTCTTCAGCAGCCACGCCACGCCGAGGAACGGCTTAACGAACACTTTGTCATACAGCCAGTCAAAGCCCCAGGCGTTGTACCACCAGGTACCGAGCAGACGACCCGGCGCGCTGTTGGCAATCGACGTCACCAGCGTGCGTTTACCCAGCCACAGCCAGGCGGCAATCAGAATACCGGCGATAGCAATCACCCCGGAGGCAATTTCCAGCGTCATGACGCGTCCGTGTTCAAGCTCGGTGGTCTGCGGCAGTACGCCTTCCAGCGGCGGCACAATCAGCGCGCCAACGAAGGTCGAGAGCACCAGCAGCACAATCAGCGGCAGATGATGGGTAATCCCCTTCCCTGCGTGAGCGTGAATTTGTTCTTTGCCGTGGAACACGATGAAAATCATACGGAAGGTGTACAGGGAAGTCATAAACGCCCCGACCAGGCCGGCAACCATCAGATTCAGATGACCGTTCGCCATCGCGCCCGCCAGAATCTCATCCTTACTGAAGAAGCCTGCCGTCACCAGCGGCAGCGCGGACAGCGCCGCGCCCCCCACCAGGAAGCAGACGTATACCAGCGGAATAGACTTACGCAGGCCGCCCATCTTGAAGATATTCTGTTCGTGGTGGCAGGCCAGAATCACCGAACCGGACGACAGGAACAGCAGCGCTTTAAAGAACGCATGGGTCATCAGATGGAAAATCGCCGCATCCCACGCCTGCACGCCGAGCGCGAGGAACATGTAGCCAATCTGGCTCATGGTGGAATACGCGAGCACGCGTTTGATATCGGTCTGCACCAGCGCGGCGAAGCCTGCCAGCACCAGCGTTACCGCTCCGACGATACCCACCAGATGCAGAATTTCCGGGGTCATCAGGAACAGGCCATGGGTACGCGCAATCAGGTAGACGCCGGCGGTCACCATGGTGGCGGCGTGGATCAGCGCGGAGACCGGGGTTGGACCGGCCATCGCGTCCGCAAGCCAGGTCTGCAACGGCAGCTGCGCAGATTTACCCACCGCGCCGCCCAGCAGCATCAGGGTTGCCCACCACAGCATGTTATTACCGGCTTCGAAGTGCGCAGGCGCCAGTTCGACCATTTCGCGGAAGTTCAGGGTGCCCAGCTCGTTGTAGAGAATGAACAGCGCGAACGCCAGGAACACGTCGCCGACGCGGGTCACCACAAAGGCTTTCATCGCCGCCGCGCCGTTCTTCGGATCGGTGTAGTAGAAGCCGATCAGCAGATAGGAGCACAGGCCCACGCCTTCCCAGCCAAGATACATCAGCAGCAGGTTATCAGCGAGCACCAGAACCACCATGCTGGCGATAAACAGGTTGGTATAGGCGAAGAAGCGAGAGTAGCCCTCTTCGCCGCGCATGTACCAGGAGGCGAACATATGGATCAGGAAGCCGACGCCGGTCACCACGGACAGCATGGTCAGAGAGAGACCGTCCAGCACCAGGTTGAAGCCGACGTTGAAGTCGCCCACCGACATCCAGGTCCACAGCGGCACGCTGACCGCCTGTTTGCCGTTGGCGAAGAAGTCAACGCCGACAAACGCCGTGACCAGCGCCGCCAGGCCTACCGAGCCTACCCCCACGGTGGCGGATAAGTTTTCCGACCAGCGGCCGCGAGAGAAGGCCAGCAAAACAAAGCCAATCAATGGCAAAAGAATGGTTAAGGCAAGCATGTTCATCCGCGCAACTCACTTACTGAATCGATGTTCAGGTTCTGGCGACGACGATGGAGCTGCAGCAGCAGCGCCAGGCCGATACTCGCTTCCGCGGCGGCGAGGGTGATGGCGAGGATATACATTATCTGGCCATCGGTCTGGCCCCAGTAGCTCCCTGCAACCACGAAAGCCAGCGCCGCGGCATTGATCATGATCTCCAGGCTAATCAGCATAAACAGCAGATTGCGGCGGATGACCAGCCCCGTCAGGCCGAGGACAAACAGGACAGAGGCGAGGATCAGTCCATGTGTTAAGGGGATCATGCGTGTTCCTCCGTTTTTCTTTTATCGCTGTCGTTCGGACGGTTGCTCAGCACTTCCCCGACGCGCTCTTCACGGCCGATATGGAAGGCAACAACCAGGCCCGCGAGCAGCAGCATGGAGGCCAGCTCCACCGCCAGAACGTACGGACCAAACAGCGCAATACCGACCTCTTTGGCGTTAATCGCCGCGCCGTCGATACCCTGATCGTTAATACCAAGGATGGCGTAAACGATAACCACCAGCAGTACCGCTGCGAGAATGGCCGGACCGATCCAGATCCCAGGTTTCAGCCACTGGCGCTCCTGCTCGATTTCGCTGCCGCCCAGGTTGAGCATCATCACCACGAACACGAACAGCACCATGATGGCCCCGGCGTAGACGATAATTTCCAGCGCACCGGCGAAATAAGCCCCTAAGGAGAAGAACACCCCGGCGATCGCCAACAGCGAAATGATCAGGTACAGCAGCGCGTGCACCGGATTGGTGTGGGTGATCACCCGCAGGGTTGCGAGGATGGCTATCAGGCCACAGATATAAAAAGCGAATTCCATTGCCCTCTCCTTACGGTAACAGGCTCTTGACGTCGATAGGCTTAGCTTCGTTCTCTGCTTCGCCCTTATCTTTGCCGTCGATTGCCATACCCGCCATCCGGTAGAAGTTATATTCCGGGTATTTACCCGGACCGGAAATCAGCAGATCCTCTTTTTCGTACACCAGATCCTGACGTTTGTATTCGCCCAGCTCAAAGTCCGGGGTCAACTGAATCGCCGTGGTCGGGCACGCTTCTTCGCACAGGCCGCAGAAAATGCAGCGCGAGAAGTTGATGCGGAAAAACTCCGGGTACCAGCGGCCGTCTTTGGTCTCCGCTTTTTGCAGAGAGATACAGCCTACCGGACAGGCTACCGCACACAGGTTACAGGCAACACAGCGCTCTTCGCCGTCCGGATCGCGCGTCAGCACGATGCGGCCACGGTAGCGCGGCGGCAGATATACCGGCTCTTCCGGGTACATCCGAGTTTCACGTTTGGCAAAGGCGTGCATCCCGATCATGCAGATACTGCGGACCTGGGTGCCAAACCCTACCAATAATTCTTTTAAGGTCATGGTCAATTCACCCCTTATTGCGCCTGCCAGAGAATGACAGCCGCCGTTACCAACAAGTTGATCAGCGTTAACGGCAGGCATACCTTCCAGCCAAAGGACATTACCTGGTCATAGCGCGGACGCGGTAATGATGCGCGGATCAAAATGAACATCATCATAAAGAACGCGGTTTTCAGCGCGAACCAGATGAAAGGAGGTAACCATGGGCCATTCCAGCCGCCGAAGAACAGCGTCACAATCAGCGCCGATACGGTAACAATCCCGATATATTCACCGACGAAGAACAGACCGAACTTCATGCCGGAGTATTCGATGTGATAACCGTCAGCCAGCTCCTGTTCCGCTTCCGGTTGGTCAAACGGGTGACGGTGACATACCGCTACGCCCGCAATCGCAAAGGTCACGAAGCCGAAGAACTGAGGGATGACGTTCCACAGATGCGCCTGGTTGTTGACGATATCGGTCATGTTGAATGAACCGGCCTGCGCCACCACGCCCATCAGGGAAAGCCCGAGGAACACTTCGTAGCTCAGGGTCTGGGCAGAAGCACGCATCGCGCCAAGCAGCGAGTATTTGTTGTTGCTCGACCAGCCGGCGAACAGCACCGCATAGACCGCCAGACCTGCCATCATCAGGAAGAACAGGATCCCGATGTTCAGATCGGCCACCACCCACGTCGGGCTGACCGGCACAATGGCGAAGGCCAGCAGCAGCGAAGTAAAGGCAATCACCGGCGCCAGAGTAAAGATCACGCGATCCGAGAAGCGCGGAACCCAGTCCTCTTTAAAGAACATTTTGATCATGTCGGCGACGAGCTGCAGCGAACCGCCCCAGCCCACGCGGTTAGGCCCGTAACGGTTCTGGAACAGGCCCAGCAGACGACGTTCGCCAAAGCTCATAAACGCGCCGCAGGTCACCACCACCAGCAGAATCACCACCGCTTTAAGGATGCCTAACAGAATGTCGATGAGATCGGGAGTTAACCAACTCATGCTTTCGCCTCCTGCAGAGTATCAATACGCGCTCCGGTCAGCACCGGCGCAATCCCTGGCATGCCCATCGGTAAGCCAACCTGCCCTGCCGTCAGCCCCGCCGAGATTACCAGCGGCAGGCTAAGCGCCTGGCCATCAACGCTGAAGGAAACCATCGCCCCTTCGTTCACGCCAAGCTTCGCGGCATCTGCCGGGTTCAGCTTAACGTATGGCTGCGGCATGCGGCTCTGGAATACCGGAGCACGCTGCGACAGCTCGTCGCTGCCGAACAGATGGTAGTAAGGCGCGATACGCCATTTCCCTTCTTCAGCCTGGAAGCTTGCCGGTACCGCGGTAAAGTACTCAAGACCGCTGGCGGAGGCTTCAATCAGACGCACGCCCGGATCGCCGTGGCGCAGTTTACCGCCCACTTCATCCTGGAACTTGTTCCACGCCTGCGGGGAGTTCCAGCCCGGAGCCCAGGCAAAGGGAATTTGCGAGCGCGGCGCGGACGGCTGGTTGTTCCCTTCCATGGAGAAGGCAAACATGGTGTCTTTATCCTGCGGCTGACGGGGTTCATGCACGCTGATGTTGGCGCGCATCGCCGTACGACCGCTATAGCGGTGCGGTTCACGGGCCAGCTTCTGACCGCGAATGCGGAAGGTCGCATCCGGCGCGGCGTCTTTGATACCGGCCAGCTGCGGCAGCGCGGCAATGGCGGCGTCAATCACGTGGTCCAGCTGCGTCCAGTCAACCTGGCGATTGTTAACGGTGCTGTGCAATGAGTGCAGCCAGCGCCAGCTTTCCAGCATCACGGTTTTCGCGTCGTAGTAGGCCGGGTCGTAAACCTGGAAGAAGCGCTGGGCGCGACCTTCGTTGTTGACCACGGTACCGTCGCTTTCCGCGAAGCTTGCCGCGGAGAGCACCAGATGCGCTTTTTCCATAATCGCGGTACGCTGATGGTCAACCACCATGACCAGCGGCGCTTTCGCCAGCGCCGCGTCAACGCGGGCGGCTGAAGCGTGGCGGTGCAGGTCGTTTTCCAGCACGATAACCGCATCGGCGTTACCGGTCTCCAGTTCGCTCAGCGCCTCTTCAAGCGAGCCGCCGCCGATCATCCCGAGGCCTACGCTGTTCACTGCCCGGGCGACCATGGTCACGCCAACGTCAGCGCCGCGGCCTTTCAGGGCTTTCGCCACGTTCGCGGCGGCCTGAATCACCTCGATGCTGCCGGCGTTGGTTCCGGAAACAATCAGCGGTTTTTTCGCTCCGGCTAACGCCTGAACGATCACGTCGATTTTGCCTTTCAGCTCGCTGCTCAGCCCTTCGACCGCCGGCGCGCTATCGTCCAGCGCGTGGGCGATGGCGAAGCCAAGACGCGCCTGATCTTCCACCGGCGCGCGGTAGGTCCATGCGGCGATATCATCAAGACGCGTGTCGTCGATATTGGTCACGAACAGCGGATGCTTCGCGCGCTGGCCGATGTTAAGGATCGCGGCGATCTGCCAGTCGGCGACTTTCTGCGCCGCCGCCATTTCACGCGCTTTGCCTTTCACCGCCTGACGCACCGCCAGCGCGATACGCGCGCCGGTCTGGGTGATGTCCTCACCGAGGATCAGCACCGCATCGTAGGATTCGATCTCGCGCAGCGCCGGGGTATGAATACCGCCTTCGCGCAGCACTTTCAGCATCATCTGCAGGCGCGCTTGTTCGCCCTTCGCGATGCCGGTATAGAAGTTTTCGGCGCCGACCAGCTCGCGCAGCGCAAAGTTGCTTTCAATGCTGGCGCGCGGGGAGCCGATACCAATTACCTTCTTCGACTGGCGCAGGATATCTGCCGCCCCCTGCATCGCCTGTTCGGCGTTGAGGGTGATCAGATCGTCGCCGCGGCGCTGAACCGGCTGACGCGGACGATCTTTCAGATTGACATAGCCATAGCCGAAACGACCGCGGTCGCAGAGGAAGTAACGGTTAACGGTACCGTTATAACGGTTTTCGATACGACGCAGTTCGCCGTAGCGCTCGCCGGGGCTGATGTTACAGCCGATGGAACACTGCTGGCAGATGCTTGGCGCAAACTGCATGTCCCACTTACGGTTATAGCGCTCGGAGTGCGTTTTATCGGTAAAGACGCCGGTCGGACAGACTTCCACCAGGTTACCGGAGAACTCGCTTTCCAGCGTACCGTCTTCCGGACGGCCAAAGTAGACGTTGTCGTGAGCGCCGTAGACGCCCAGGTCGGTACCGTCGGCATAGTCTTTGTAGTAGCGAACGCAGCGGTAGCAGGCGATGCAGCGGTTCATTTCGTGAGAGATGAACGGCCCCAGATCCTGGTTGCGGTGGGTACGCTTGGTAAAGCGGTAGCGACGGAAGCTATGACCGGTCATTACGGTCATATCCTGTAAGTGGCAGTTGCCGCCCTCTTCGCATACCGGACAGTCGTGCGGGTGGTTGGTCATCAGCCACTCAACTACGCTTTCGCGGAACTGCTTCGCTTCTGCGTCGTCGATGGAAATAAAAGTGCCGTCGGATGCCGGTGTCATACAGGACATCACCAGGCGGCCACGCGTGTCTTCCGCGTTCTGATATTGCTTCACCGCACACTGGCGGCAAGCACCAACGCTTCCCAGCGCCGGATGCCAGCAAAAGTAAGGAATATCAAGACCCAGAGAGAGACAAGCTTCTAACAGGTTGTCCGCTCCGTTGACCTCGTACTCTTTGCCGTCTACATGAATCGTAGCCATTAGCGTGCTTCCAAAATAAAAAAACCTTTAGATTACCAGCGCGTCTTAAGCAGGTTCGGCTGAATCCCGTTGATTGCATGGGTATTGCTGAACTGCTGTTTAATGCCAGCTTCGAATTCTTCGCGGAAATATTTAATCGCGCTCTGTAGCGGCTCAACCGCACCCGGCGCGTGCGCGCAGAAGGTTTTACCCGGACCGAGGAATCGACACAGTTGCTCAAGCGTCTCGATATCCCCCGGCTGGCCTTCGCCGCGCTCGAGAGCGCGCAGAATTTTCACGCTCCACGGCAGACCGTCACGGCAAGGCGTGCACCAGCCGCAGGACTCACGGGCAAAGAACTCTTCCAGGTTGCGTACCAGCGGCACCATGCCAATCTCATGGTCAACCGCCATCGCCAGCGCGGTGCCCAGACGGCTGCCCGCTTTACCAATGCTTTCGAACTCCATCGGCAGGTCGAGATGCGCTTCGGTCAGGAAGTCGGTGCCCGCGCCGCCCGGCTGCCAGGCTTTGAACTTCAGGCCATCGCGCATGCCGCCCGCGTACTCTTCGAGGATCTCGCGCGCGGTGGTGCCGAACGGCAGCTCCCAGACGCCCGGATTCTTCACGCGGCCGGAGAAACCCATCAGCTTGGTGCCGGCGTCTTTACTGGTCGAAATGTTCTGATACCACTCGACGCCGTTGGCCAGAATCGCCGGGACGTTGCACAGGGTTTCAACGTTGTTTACGCAGGTCGGTTTGCCCCAGACGCCCGAGCTGGCCGGGAACGGCGGCTTCGAACGTGGGTTGGCGCGGCGGCCTTCGAGGGAGTTAATCAGTGCGGTTTCTTCGCCGCAGATATAGCGCCCTGCCCCGGTGTGCACAAACAGTTCGAAGTCAAAACCGGTGCCAAGGATATTTTTACCCAACAGGCCCGCTTCGGTCGCTTCGGCAATGGCCCGGCGCAGATGCTGCGCCGCTTCGATATATTCGCCGCGCAGGAAGATATAGCCGCGCCAGGCTTTCAGCGCGAACGCGGAGATCAGCATGCCTTCCACCAGCAGGTGCGGCAGCTGTTCCATCAGCAGGCGGTCTTTATAGGTGCCCGGCTCCATTTCATCGGCGTTACACAGCAGGTAACGGATGTTCATGGACTCGTCTTTCGGCATCAGGCTCCACTTCAGACCGGTGGAAAAGCCCGCGCCGCCGCGCCCTTTCAGGCCAGCGTCTTTTACCGCAGTGACGATTTCATCCGGCGCCATGCCGGAGAGCGCTTTACGCGCCCCGGCGTAGCCGTTTTTACTCTGGTATTCATCCAGCCATACCGGCTGTTTGTCGTCGCGCAGACGCCAGGTTAACGGATGGGTTTCGGCAGTACGAATAATGGTTTTCATTTATACCGCTCCAGGAGGTCAGGAATCGCTTCCGGCGTCAGATAACTGTGAGTGTCCTCATCAATCATCATGGTCGGCCCCTTGTCGCAGTTGCCCAGGCAGCAGGTCGGCAGCAGGGTGAAGCGGCCATCAAAGGTGGTTTGACCCGGTTTGATATCCAGCTTCTTCTCAATCGCCGACTGAATGCCCTGGAACCCGGTGATGTGGCACACCACGCTGTCGCAGTAGCGAATCACGTGACGGCCCACCGGCTGGCGGAAAATCTGGCTGTAGAAGGTCGCAACGCCTTCTACGTCGCTGGCCGGGATCCCCAGCACATCGGCGATAGCGTAGATCGCGCCGTCCGGCACCCAGCCGCGCTGCTTCTGAACGATCTTCAGCGCTTCAATGGACGCCGCACGCGGGTCTTCGTAGTGGTGCTTCTCGTGCTCAATCGCCTCACGCTCTGCCGCACTCAGCTCAAAAGCCTCGGTTTGTGGTTGTTGATTCTCGTGCATAATTAGCGGTCCACGTCTGACATAACAAAATCGATACTACCCAGATAGACAATCAGGTCGGAGACCAGACTGCCGCGAATAGCGGCCGGGATCTGCTGCAGGTGCGCGAAGCTTGGCGTGCGCACGCGGGTACGGTAGCTCATGGTGCTGCCGTCGCTGGTCAGGTAGTAACTGTTAATACCCTTGGTCGCTTCAATCATCTGGAAGGATTCTTGCGCCGGCATGACCGGGCCCCAGGAAACCTGTAGGAAGTGCGTAATCAGGGTTTCGATATGCTGCAGCGTGCGCTCTTTTGGCGGTGGCGTCGTCAGCGGATGATCCGCCTTGAACGGGCCTTCCGGCATGTTATCGAGGCACTGCTGAAGAATGCGCAGGCTCTGGCGCAGCTCTTCCACTTTCAGCATCACGCGGGTGTAGCAGTCGGAGACGCCACCGCCGGTCGGGATCTCAAAGTCGAAGTTTTCGTAGCCAGAATAGGGACGCCATTTACGTACGTCGAAGCCGATGCCGGTCGCGCGCAGGCCCGCGCCGGTGGTGCCCCACTCCAGCGCCTCTTTCGCGTTGTAGGCGGCAACCCCTTTCGAACGACCGATGAGGATGGTGTTGCGCAGCGCGGCTTTCTCATAGGAATCCAGACGCTTCGGCATCCACTCGAGGAATTCGCGCAGCAGGCGATCCCAGCCGCGGGGCAGGTCGTGCGCGACGCCGCCGATACGGAACCAGGCCGGGTGCATACGGAAACCGGTAATCGCTTCCACCAGATCGTAGATCTTTTGACGGTCGGTAAAGGCAAAGAACACCGGCGTCATCGCCCCGACGTCCTGAATAAAGGTGGAGATGTACAGCAGATGGCTGTTGATACGGAACAGCTCGGAGAGCATCACGCGGATCACGTTGACGCGATCCGGCACGGTTATCCCCGCCAGTTTCTCAACCGCCAGCACGTAAGGCATTTCGTTAACGCAGCCGCCGAGATATTCAATACGGTCGGTATACGGAATGTAGCTGTGCCAGGACTGGCGCTCGCCCATTTTCTCGGCGCCGCGGTGGTGGTAGCCGATATCTGGCACGCAGTCGATGATCTCTTCGCCATCAAGCTGCAGAATAATACGGAACGCACCGTGAGCGGAGGGGTGGTTCGGGCCGAGGTTAAGGAACATGAAGTCCTCGTTTTCGGTCCCGCGCTTCATGCCCCACTCTTCCGGTTTGAAGGTCAGCGCTTCCATTTCCAGATCCTGTTTGGCTTTGGTCAGCTCAAACGGGTCAAATTCGGTGGCGCGCGCCGGGTAGTCTTTACGCAGCGGGTGACCTTCCCAGGTCGGCGGCATCATGATGCGGCGCAGGTTCGGGTGACCATCGAAGGTCACGCCAAACATCTCCCAGGTTTCACGCTCATACCAGTTGGCGTTAGGGAACAGTTTGGTGAAGGTCGGCAGATGCAGATCGTTTTCAGACAAGGCAACCTTGAGCATGATGTCGCGGTTGCGGTCTATGGAAATCAGATGATAGAAAACGGAAAAATCCGCGGCGGGTAAACCGTCGCGGTGCGTGCGCAGACGTTCATCCATGCCGTGCAGGTCAAACAGCATCACGTAAGGCTTCGGCAATTTCTTCAGGAAATCACCCACCTCAAGCAGCTGTTCACGCTTCACCCAAACCACCGGAACGCCGGTGCGGGTTGGCTGAACGGTAAAGGCATCCGGCCCAAAACGGTTGCGCAGTTCGCCGATCACCGGGTCATCAAGGTGATCGCGGGTTTGCCAGGCTGGTGCGGCGTCATGCGCGGTTAAATCGGTCATATTGTTCACCATTGCAAAAGGTCCGTGGTGACTGCCGGCGAGGCTTCGCGCTGTAGTAGATTGATTTGCGAAGTTTTTATCCCGCCCGCAGGCGCAAGTTAAATCTCGTCCGGAGTCCGCAGATTGGTCACTGCAATACGTTCGCCGCGTTTACGCTCGCGTTCCGACTGCATATTGGCGCGGTACACGCCCTGATCGCCAACCACCCACGAGAGGGGACGGCGTTCTTTACCAATGGATTCCTGCAGCAGCATCAGCGCCTGCATATAAGCTTCCGGACGCGGCGGGCAGCCCGGGATGTAAACATCGACCGGAATAAACTTATCCACGCCCTGGACGACAGAGTAAATATCGTACATTCCGCCGGAGTTGGCGCATGCGCCCATCGAGATAACCCACTTCGGCTCCAGCATCTGGTCATAAAGACGCTGAATGACCGGCGCCATTTTGGTAAAGCAGGTGCCGGCAACCACCATCAGGTCAGCCTGACGCGGGGAGGCACGTAATACTTCTGCACCAAAGCGCGCAACGTCATGCACCGCGGTGAATGACGTCACCATTTCCACGTAGCAGCAAGAAAGGCCGAAGTTGTAAGGCCAGATTGAGTTCTTACGGCCCCAGTTCACCATGTCATGCAAGGCGTGTTCGAGTTTCCCCATATACACGCTTTTATTGACTTCTTGCTCCAGGGGGTCGGTTACGATCTCCTGTTTTTGCAGGGGGTAACGGTCGTTCTCACCGTTAGGATCGATGCGGGTGAGCGTATAATCCATCTTATTGCCTCGCTTTTACTGCGTATGACGGTTAGTGGGACTGTCTGTTTCCGGGTTAACCAGCGTGCGACGGGAGCGCGCAGGCGTCCAGTCCAGTGCGCCGATACGAACGAGGTAAACCAGACCAGCCAGTAGCACTAAAATGAAAATTGCGGCTTCCACAAAGCCGACCCAGCCGCTTTCACGGATAGAAGTCGACCATGCGTAGAGATACAGGGCTTCCACGTCGAAGATAACGAAGAACATGGCAACCAGATAAAACTTCGCAGAAAGACGTAAGCGAGCCGAACCGACGGAGTCGATCCCGGATTCAAACGGCGTGTTCTTGCTTCGCGCGCGCGCGCGTCCGCCAAGGTACCAGCCGCCGACGAGCATCAGGCAGCACAGGCCGATAGCGATGATGAGAAATATAGCGAATGCCCAATGATGAGCGATGACTTCAGTGGATGTTGACATACGCATTGCTTAACCAAAAAAGTGTAGCGCTAAAACCCTCTGCTCTTACTGGCAGATGAACGCCACAGCGTTTCACGGGGAGGAATAAAAAAATAGCCGTGCAAAAAAGCGTCCCTGGGTGATGTGGAAGGCCAGTTGCGGTGGCTTTTTACTCCTTTCATTAACCTTTTGTCAACTTTAACAAAAGTTTTCACAACATTAATTTACATTGGATTTTTTTCATTAACATTAAATGCCCTTTCATGCGGAATAACCTTGCATACTGTTCGGCTTTAGTGTTGTTGAATCGTGTCCGTTTCCGCCGTAAATCAAAATGGCCCGCCTATTTTGACAGGATTCAGACACGATTCCTCCCCCTAAGGAGGGGTATTTTCTTGATCTGCGACACGCTTTTGTTAATTCAACCAAGAAAACAGCAACAAACCAGATGGTTTTTTAACATTAGCAGGAAGTATTGAAAGTGCAGAGAAAAGTCGAGAAATGAGAGGAGGAGCGGATCTAACCTACTGATTTAGCTCAAAAGAAATCAACAAAAGTTTCTATTAATCAATAAAATTTGAAAAAAACGAACCGCAGCGGCAATTTCACACGTCTGGGGTTCGTTTTTACACTTACATTTTGTTACCAGTTTTTGTGATGTTTGTTAGCTTTTCCCGCTCAGGAAATAAGGGAATTATCTCCCCCTTCGGGAGTATAAACGCGTTGCGTTGACCACGGCTGGTACTCTGCGCTCAACGACTGAAAAATGGCCTGCGTCAGCTCGCTTGCCTTCTGCGGATTGCAGTTCAGCATGTAGCGGGTATCCGGCAGTACGGGTAAACCGTCACTCCGGCCCGGTACGCGAAATTCGGGGCTCATCATCTCTACCGGCTGCGCGGTCACGCCAAGCCCGGCTTTCACCGCCGCCTTCACCCCCGCCATTGAGCTTGCCGCATGGGAAAGATGCCACGCAACGCCGGCGGCGTTGAGTACCTCAACGATCTCTTCCCGAAACGGATCCGGGGCATCCAGCAAAACAAGCGGGACAGACTCGCCCTGAGGGAGGACATAATCCGCTGCGCAGTACCACAGCGTTGGCGACGTGCGCAGCGTCAGCATGTCAGAACCCTTGGTTTGTCGGGTCGTCAGCGCAAGATCGATTGCCCCGCTCTTCAGCATATCGACGATATCAAGGTGTTTGAGGACTTTGATTTCCAGCGTCAGCCTGGGATAAAAACTACCAATCCGGTTTAACAGGCACGGTAAAATGGTATCCGCCGTCTCATCAGAGGCTCCGACGGTCAGCGTTCCCTGCAGGCTGCCAAACATGAGCGACATACAGGCTTCATCATTAAAGCGCAGAATTTTCCGCGCATAGCCCAGCAGCTGAATGCCCTGCTCGGTCAGAAGCTTATTGCGCCCGTGGCGAGCAAAAAGCTCTTTGCCAACCAGCTGCTCCAGCCGCTGCATCTGCTGGCTCACCGCTGACTGGGTCCGGCGCACCGCGACGGCGGCAGCGGCAAAGGTACTGAGATCGGCGACGGCAACAAAGGTTCTCAAGAGATCGAGGTCTAAATTTAGTATCGAACGATTTTCATTTATCATATTTGCTTCACATTCAGGCGGCTAATGCTTACCTGCCTTGTTGATGCTGTGCTCCAGGCTTCCGGCTAATCCTTAAGCTTCGCGTTACCCGCCAGAGACGGACGGATGAACAACTGGACGAACGTTATTGCATTAGAAAGCACTCATCCGCAGCAAATGCGCGGAATTTCAGAGTAATATTTTGCTCGTACGCCTAAGCGCTTTTAATTACGACGCATTTGTTTTTGTGATGTAACGCAAAAAATAGCCGTCAATGACCATTGTCTGCATCCTCACCGGCGACAAACCTTGCCATCGGGCTCAGGCAGAACAAAAACCTGCAATAACAATGTATTAATAAAGAAATAAGCTACCTGGCATAGCCATATGTCGGTATTAACGGCGATATTCTAACCGAAAACCACAATATTTATAAGCGTTAATCAGTATTATCTCAGGCCACTTTAAATGCTGGTCAGCACTTTAATTAAATTAACAGATCTAAGAATATTCCTTGCATAAAATAAAACTCATTTAGCTATTAAATACTTTCATTAAAAATATCTAGCAAAGTTGTTACAACCTTCAGCGTATTGTGAATTAAACGTTCACCAGACGATGATTCGTTTTACGCGCAAAAAACAAGCGCCGGTCCTCTTTAAATCAACAAACCAGATAAACGTTCGCCAAAACACCACCAGGCACAATATAAGACCATCAATAAAAGTATTAAAGGTGTAATGTATAAACAAAAGCGCAGCTCACCAGACAAATTGATTAAACCAAAAAGCGATGAATAGCAAAATCTTCTCCTGTTAACCCTTCAAAACAGCGGGGAGGCGGAGTACATTATTCCGTGCTGACTTCCACGGCAGGGAGTGGCGATAACAGCTAAAAGGTCAAGGTTCATGTCCCCCATCGAAAAATCCAGCAAGTTAGATAACGTCTGTTACGACATCCGCGGCCCGGTTCTGAAAGAGGCGAAACGCCTTGAAGAAGAAGGCAATAAAGTCCTGAAGCTGAACATCGGCAACCCAGCGCCGTTTGGCTTTGACGCGCCTGACGAGATCCTCGTTGACGTTATCCGCAATCTCCCTACCTCGCAGGGCTACAGCGATTCAAAGGGCCTCTATTCCGCCCGTAAGGCCATCATGCAGCATTACCAGGCCCGCGGTATGCGTGATGTGACGGTCGAAGATATCTATATTGGTAACGGCGTTTCGGAGCTTATCGTCCAGGCCATGCAGGCGCTGCTGAACAGCGGCGATGAAATGCTGGTCCCGGCGCCGGATTATCCGCTGTGGACCGCCGCGGTCGCGCTTTCCAGCGGTAAAGCGGTGCACTATCTTTGCGATGAGTCTTCCGACTGGTTCCCGGACCTCGACGATATCCGCGCGAAAATCACCCCGCGTACCCGCGGCATCGTGATTATCAACCCGAATAACCCAACCGGCGCGGTGTACTCAAAAGAGCTGCTGATGGAGATCGTCGAGATCGCCCGCCAGCATAACCTGATTATTTTCGCCGATGAGATCTACGATAAGATCCTCTACGATGAAGCGCAGCACCACTCAATTGCGCCGCTGGCCCCGGATCTACTCACCGTTACCTTTAACGGCCTGTCAAAAACCTACCGCGTTGCCGGCTTCCGCCAGGGCTGGATGGTGCTGAACGGGCCGAAGAAACACGCAAAAGGCTATATCGAAGGCCTGGAGATGCTGGCCTCTATGCGCCTGTGCGCCAACGTCCCGGCCCAGCATGCGATCCAAACCGCTCTCGGCGGCTATCAGAGCATCAGCGAATTTATTGTTCCCGGCGGACGCTTGTATGAACAGCGTAATCGCGCCTGGGAGCTGATTAACGACATTCCGGGCGTCTCGTGCACTAAGCCGAAAGGCGCGCTGTATATGTTCCCGAAAATCGACGCTAAACGCTTTAATATTCACGATGACCAGAAGATGGTGCTCGATTTTCTGCTGCAGGAGAAAGTCCTGCTGGTTCAGGGTACCGCCTTTAACTGGCCGTGGCCGGACCACGTGCGTATTGTGACCCTTCCGCGCGAAGACGATCTTGAAATGGCAATTACCCGTTTCGGGCGTTTCCTTTCCGGCTACCACCAGCTCTGATTTTATCTGTCCAGCCGCCGGGATTTGCATCCGGCGGCAATCCCTGCGCACAATGGCACCCGACGTCGTAACTGATTAAGGGTTCCTATGAGTCAGAGTCATTTCTTTGCCCACCTCTCCCGCCTGAAACTGATCAACCGCTGGCCGCTGATGCGTAATGTGCGCACCGAAAACGTCTCCGAACACAGCTTACAGGTCGCGATGGTGGCCCATGCGCTGGCGGCGATCAAAAATCGTAAATTCGGCGGCCGGGTTAACGCCGAACGCATCGCGCTGCTGGCGATGTATCACGATGCCTCGGAAGTCCTGACCGGCGACCTGCCGACGCCGGTAAAATATTTCAATTCGCAGATCGCGCAAGAGTACAAAGCCATCGAAAAAATCGCCCAGCAGAAGCTGGTCGATATGGTTCCTGATGAACTGCGCGACATTTTTGAACCGCTGATCGATGAACATCACTACAGCGAAGAGGAAAAATCCCTTGTCAAGCAGGCGGATGCGCTTTGCGCCTACCTGAAGTGTCTGGAAGAGCTATCGGCGGGGAACAATGAATTTCTGCTGGCCAAAGGCCGCCTTGAGAAAACGCTGGAATCGCGCCGCAGCGCAGAGATGGACTACTTTATGCAGGTGTTCGTCCCGAGCTTCCATCTTTCCCTCGATGAAATCAGCCAGGATTCGCCTTTATAACCCCACACTTCCCCGGCCAGCGTCAGCCTGACCGGGGAAGGATGCCGCTGAATCAGAACGGAAACAGCACCGGGATCAGCAGGACGCACACCACCATCACCAGGAGGGTGAACGGCACGCCGATTTTGACAAAATCGCTGAATGAATATTTCCCCGGCCCCAGCACCAGGGTGTTCACCGGCGACGATACCGGGGTCATAAACGCCGCCGAGGCCGCCATGGCGACCACCATCGCAAAGGGATAAGGCGAAACGCCCATCGACTTTGCCGCGGCCAGCGCAATGGGCGCCATCAGCACCGCGGTGGCGGTATTGGAAATAAACAGGCCGATAGCCGCGCACATTACGAACAGGCAGCCAAGCATCAGGTACGGTCCTTTGCTCCCCGCCACATCCATGAGTCCCTGAACCACCAGATCCACGCCGCCGGTTTTCTGCAGCGCCAGAGCAAAAGGCATCATTCCGACAATCAAGATAATGCTCGGCCAGTGGATAGCTTTATAGGCGCTCTCGGCGTTAATACAGCGGAATTTCCCCATCAGCAGGCAGGCAATGATGGCCGCTATAGGGTTAGGAATTTCGTCAGTCAGCATCAGTGCGACCATCAGCACCAGACAGAAAATCGCGTGCGGCGCCTGGCTGTGCGCCGGCGAGGCGTCGTTGACCTCGATGGGCATATTCAGCACCACAAAGTCACGGCCCCGCTTAGCCAGCAGCGCTATCTGCCGCCAGTTGCCCACCACCAGCATGATATCGCCAAGCTGCAAGGCTTCATCGGTCACCGCGCCGTCAAGGGCTTTGCCATCGCGTTTCAGCCCCACGATGTTCAAATCAAAACGGGTACGAAAAGCGATTTCGCGCACCGACTTGCCAATCAGTTCTGAATCCGGGATCAGAGAGACTTCCGCCATCCCCACGTCCAGCGCCTGA
Organism: Klebsiella sp. GW_Kp182; assembly: GCF_040062275.1. Lineage (NCBI taxonomy): Bacteria > Pseudomonadati > Pseudomonadota > Gammaproteobacteria > Enterobacterales > Enterobacteriaceae > Klebsiella > Klebsiella sp. GW_Kp182. Next base: position 166,001 of record NZ_JBEAFQ010000003.1, read on the forward strand.
TCGGAAAAATATTCGCCGCGCAGCACCATCGGTTCGAGCATCTGCTCGCCGCAGAACTGGCGTAAATCCACGTCTGAGGCCGACATATCGATCAGCAAGACGTCGCGGGCGCGGAATTCCGATACGCCGTTAACGTTAACGATAACCCGTCGAAAGCGCCGCCAGCGCTCAACGCCGATAACGTTCGCCCCGTAGCGCTCGCGTAGCTTCAGGTCGTCCAGGCGCTGGCCAATCATCGGCGAGCCGGGGCGTATGGCCAGGCGGCGCGCGCGCCCCGTGAGATGATAATCTTTAATGAGATCGCGGAAGGTGCTTCTTTTTCGGCCATCTCGCGCTTGCTCGCCCTCTTCCCCTTTGAGCATAAAGCGCATCACCAGCATATAGAAAACGCCCAGAACCAGCACCACCAGACCTATCGGCGTAACGCTAAAAAAGCTGAATCCTTGCAGCCCTTCGCGTAAAAGTTCGCTGTTAACGACCAGGTTGGGCGGTGTGGCCACCAGGGTCATCATCCCGCTGATAAGTCCGGCAAAACTGAGCGGCATCATCAACCGCGAAGGGGAGGTGTTCATGCGCATCGACACGCTGAGCACCACGGGGATAAAAATGGCCACCACGCCGGTCGAGCTCATAAACGCCCCTAATCCGGCAACGGTTAACATCAAATAGACCAGCATTTTGGTTTCGCTGTTCCCGGCAACCTTCACCAGCCAGGAGCCCATTTTGGTGGCGACCCCGGTGCGCACCAGCCCATCGCCAATAATAAAAAGCGCGGCAATAAGAATAACGTTAGGATCGCTAAAACCGGAGAAGGCCTCGCTGAGCGTTAAAGTGTCGCTGAGGACGAAAGCGACAATCACCAGCAATGCGATAGCGTCCATGCGCACTTTTCCGGTGGCAAAGAGCACGACGGCTACGGCAAGAAGAGATAACACCCAAATCAATTCACCGTTCACAACTTATCCTTGTCAGAAGATGGAGTTGGAAGTCTGGCATAAAAAAGCCCCGCCGGCGCGGGGCTAAATCATGAGATTAATCTTTAAGGATAATATTCACGTTGCCGTCAGGCAGGCGTTCAACCTGCAGGCTCTCCAGCGTCGTTAATACTAAATCCGCTTCATCAAGACGCGGCGCATCGGCGGGCACATTGACCGCGATGGTGCGACAGCCGGCATTCAGCCCGGCGAGCAGACCGGCAGGCGCATCCTCCACGACGGCGCAATCCCCCGGCGCCAGCCCCAACAGTTCAGCCCCCAGCAGGTAGGCGTCCGGTGCGGGTTTCCCGTGCTTTACGCGCTCGGCGGTAACAAAAACCTTCGCCTCAGGCAGCCCCGCGGCACGATGACGAGCGTGGGCGACGGGTATCGAACCCGACGTCACGATCGCCCACGGAATCCCCGCCCGATCGAGCGTCCTGAGCAACGCCACCGCGCCCGGCAGCGCCGTTACGCCATCCGTATCCGTTGCTTCTACCGTTTCCAGCAGGGTGAACTCTGCCTGAATCTCCTCTTCGCTGCGGCCGGGGAGAAAATGACGCAACGAGGTTATCGCCTGTTTGCCATGAATGAAGTTCAGCACTTCATCATGAGGGATACTGAACCGATCCGCCCATTTGCACCACGAACGCTCCACAACCGGCAACGAATCGACCAATGTCCCGTCAAGATCAAACAGGAAACCTTTACACTGCACGGGAACCTCCATCAGGCGTTGATAATTTGGTTAATTTCGTTACTGCTTAAATGGTACTGACGCGGGCAGGAGTGCCAGGTGCTCAGCATGCGCTGGTATTTTTCCCACATCGGGGTCTGGGAGTTAAAACCGTGAGTGCCGGCGTCAAAGTGGCTGTAGCGCCCTTCAACGTTAACCATAAAGCGAACATAGCCGAGATAGCGGGCTTCGGTCGCCACGTCGAAGCCGAGGAAGGTGACCCGACGCTCGTCAATTCCGCTGGCATCCTTCAGGTTCGTCCAGGAGACATGCAGCGCATGATACATCTCCATGATATCAATGATGGTACGACACGTTTCCTCGGTAAGCTGGCCAAACTCGCGGTCCAGCTCGCGCATCTGCAGCCCGTATCCACGCTCAATGATGGTCTGCAGGCGGCGGTAACGTTCAGCGTTGTCCGGATCGAGCATCGTCATCATTTTGTATTGATTCGACAGAATCAGACGCTGCGCATTGGTCATTTCCATTTTTGACTCCTGTGGCACTTTTACGACGTGAAAAAAGAAGGCGCATAATTCATGCGCCTTCTTTTATATGCGTTTTCCCGATGCAATTACAAATCATCAAGGAAAGTTTTATCCAGTTGTTTGAAGGCGCGCTTAAGCGTGTCAGCTAAAGCCTGATAATCCGGCTTGCCGTCAACCGGCGTCAGCGCTTGTCCCGCCTCCTGCAGTTTACCCCGTACTTCATAAAACCAGTTCAGTATCGACGGCGGCAGCGGCGTTACCGAACGCTTACCCAGCCACCATAAGCCTTGCATCGGCAGACTCAGCGCGAACAGCGCGGTAGCCACGGCAGGGCCCAGCTGGCCGCCGAGGGCGATTTGCCAGCACAGCGTGAAAATCGCCACCGGCGGCATGATGCGAATCGCATAGCGCGTGGCGCGAATAATACGGTTTTCAATAAACACTGGGGCAAGGCGCTTATCCAGAGGCCAGGTCTTTGCATAGTGCTGCCCGTGGCGAAACAAGCCAAAAAAACTCACAGGGCGATTCTCGGGACCGGACATGGCTTACCTCAACTTTACATATAAAACTTAAAAAATTTGTGCAAAACACCAACTGTGCATGACAACGTTCAAAAGATTTTGGCAATGGCGGCCTCAATCAGGTATTCTGTGCGCACCTGAGGGGCGGTTAGACCCTTTTACCAGGTTAGTCAAATTATCGCATATTCTGCCACCGGCTGAAAATTATGCAAAATGACATAAAATCAAATGTACTTCTCTCATCGTGCCCGAAAACAGTACAAGGCATGATGTTAATCATAAATGTCGATGTCATCCTGCGCTACGCTTTGTGACACACTGACGTTTTTTTAGCCACGTATCATAAAAGGTACTTCCATGTCGAGTAAGTTAGTACTGGTTCTGAACTGCGGTAGCTCCTCTCTGAAATTCGCTATCCTTGATGCCGTCAACGGCGACGAATACCTGTCTGGTTTAGCAGAATGTTTCCATCTTCCTGAAGCCCGTATCAAATGGAAAATGGACGGCAGCAAGCAAGAAGCCGAATTAGGCGCTGGCGCTGCTCACAGTGAAGCGCTGAACTTTATCGTTAACACTATTCTGGCACAAAAACCAGAACTGTCTGCTCAGTTGACCGCAATCGGCCACCGCATCGTTCACGGTGGTGAAAAATACACCAGCTCCGTCGTTATCGATGACTCCGTGATTCAGGGAATCAAAGACTCCGCCTCTTTCGCTCCGCTGCACAACCCGGCGCACCTGATCGGTATCGCTGAGGCGCTGAAATCTTTCCCTAATCTGAAAGACAAGAACGTTGCCGTGTTCGACACCGCGTTCCATCAGACCATGCCGGAAGAATCTTACCTCTATGCCCTGCCGTACAGCCTGTACAAAGAACACGGCGTACGTCGCTACGGCGCGCACGGCACCAGCCACTTCTATGTGACTCAGGAAGCCGCGAAAGTTCTGAACAAACCGGTTGAAGAGCTGAACATCATCACCTGCCATCTGGGCAACGGTGGTTCCGTTTCCGCTATCCGCAACGGTAAATGCGTTGACACTTCCATGGGTCTGACTCCGCTGGAAGGTCTGGTTATGGGTACGCGTTCTGGCGATATCGACCCGGCAATCATTTTCCATCTGCACGATGCCCTGGGCATGAGCGTAGACGCCATCAACAAAATGCTGACCAAAGAGTCCGGTCTGCTCGGTTTGACCGAAGTGACCAGCGACTGCCGCTACGTTGAAGACAACTACCAGGAAAAAGCTGACGCTAAACGTGCCATGGACGTTTACTGCCACCGCCTGGCGAAATATATCGGCTCCTACACCGCGCTGATGGACGGTCGTCTGGACGCCGTCGTATTCACCGGTGGTATCGGTGAGAACGCCGCGATGGTTCGCGAACTGTCTCTGGGCAAACTGGGCGTACTGGGCTTTGAAGTTGATCACGAGCGCAACCTGGCTGCCCGTTTCGGCAAGTCTGGCTTCATCAACAAAGAAGGCACTCGCCCGGCTATCGTCATTCCGACCAACGAAGAGCTGGTCATCGCGCAAGACGCCAACCGTCTGACCGCCTGATTCCACACCGCCAGCCATAACCCTAAATAATTCGAGTTGCAGGAAGGCGGCGACGCAGAGAATCCCCAGGAGCGTACGAGTAGTACGTAACTGGGGTGAGCGAGTAAAGCCAACGCACATGCAACTTGAAGTATGACGGGAAGCTGGTGGTGCAGTTTTGTATCCCGCCTGATACTGGCGGTAACGAAAGAGGATATATCGTGTCCCGTACAATCATGCTGATCCCTACCGGAACCAGCGTAGGCCTGACCAGCGTCAGCCTCGGTGTTATCCGTGCTATGGAACGTAAAGGCGTTCGTCTGAGCGTCTTTAAACCTATCGCTCAACCGCGTGCCGGTGGCGATGCGCCAGACCAGACTACCACTATTATTCGCGCGAACTCCGACCTTCCGGCCGCAGAACCGCTGAAGATGAGCCACGTTGAGTCGCTGCTCTCCAGCAATCAGAAAGACGTGCTGATGGAAGAGATCATCGCCAACTACCACGCCAACGCGCAGGATGCGGAAGTGGTGCTGGTTGAAGGTCTGGTCCCGACCCGCAAACATCAGTTTGCCCAGTCTCTGAACTACGAAATCGCGAAAACGCTGAACGCTGAAATCGTTTTTGTAATGTCCCAGGGTACCGATACTCCTGAACAGCTGAAAGAGCGCATTGAGCTGACTCGCAGCAGCTTCGGCGGCGCGAAAAACACCAGCGTCACCGGCGTGATCGTCAACAAGCTGAATGCGCCGGTTGACGAACAGGGCCGTACTCGCCCTGACCTGTCGGAAATCTTCGACGACTCTTCCAAAGCAAAAGTCGTGAAGATCGATCCGGCTCAGCTGCAGAGCGGTAGCCCATTACCGGTTCTGGGCGCGGTGCCGTGGAGCTTCGATCTGATCGCCACCCGCGCGATTGATATGGCACATCACCTGAACGCCACCATCATCAACGAAGGCGACATCAATACCCGTCGCGTGAAGTCCGTCACCTTCTGTGCGCGTAGCATTCCGCACATGCTGGAACACTTCCGCGCAGGCTCCCTGCTGGTCACTTCCGCAGACCGTCCTGACGTTCTGGTCGCCGCCTGCCTGGCCGCGATGAACGGCGTGGAAATCGGCGCTATCCTGCTGACCGGCGGCTACGAAATGGACGCCCGCATCAGCAAACTGTGCGAACGCGCGTTTGCAACCGGCCTGCCGGTATTCATGGTTAACACCAACACCTGGCAAACCTCTCTGAGCCTGCAGAGCTTCAACCTGGAAGTTCCGGTTGACGATCACGAGCGCATCGAGAAAGTTCAGGAATACGTGGCTAACTATATCAACGCCGACTGGATTGAATCGCTGACCGCGACTTCCGAGCGCAGCCGTCGCCTCTCTCCGCCAGCCTTCCGCTATCAGCTTACCGAGCTGGCGCGTAAAGCAGGCAAGCGCGTCGTGCTGCCGGAAGGCAACGAGCCGCGTACCGTTAAAGCCGCGGCTATCTGCGCCGAGCGCGGTATCGCCACCTGCGTACTGCTGGGTAACCCGGATGAAATCACTCGCGTGGCCGCCTCTCAGGGCGTAGAGCTGGGCGCCGGTATTGAAATCGTTGACCCGGAAGTGGTTCGCGAAAGCTACGTTGCTCGCCTGGTCGAGCTGCGTAAGAGCAAGGGGATGACCGAAGCGGTTGCCCGCGAGCAGCTGGAAGACAACGTGGTTCTCGGCACCCTGATGCTGGAGCAGGACGAAGTTGACGGTCTGGTATCCGGCGCGGTTCACACCACCGCCAACACCATCCGTCCGCCGCTGCAGCTGATCAAAACGGCTCCGGGCAGCTCCCTGGTCTCCTCCGTATTCTTCATGCTGCTGCCGGAACAGGTTTACGTTTACGGCGACTGCGCGATCAACCCGGATCCGACCGCTGAACAGCTGGCTGAAATCGCCATCCAGTCCGCAGACTCCGCAATTGCCTTCGGCATCGAACCGCGCGTGGCCATGCTCTCCTACTCCACCGGCACCTCCGGCGCAGGCAGCGATGTAGAGAAAGTACGCGAAGCCACGCGTCTGGCGCAGGAAAAACGTCCTGACCTGATGATCGACGGCCCGCTGCAGTACGATGCGGCGGTCATGGCTGACGTTGCGAAATCCAAAGCGCCGAACTCCCCGGTTGCCGGCCGCGCGACCGTGTTCATCTTCCCGGATCTGAACACCGGTAACACCACTTACAAAGCCGTACAGCGTTCTGCCGACCTGATCTCCATCGGGCCGATGCTGCAAGGGATGCGTAAGCCGGTGAACGACCTGTCCCGTGGCGCGCTGGTTGACGATATCGTCTATACCATCGCCCTGACCGCGATTCAGTCTTCCCAGCAGCAAGCATAATCTGCCCGCTGCATGCAAAAAGGCGACCGGATGGTCGCCTTTTTTATTTACAGCAGCTCTCGCGCCGCCGAGACAATATCATGCGCCGTCAGGCCATACTCCTTCTGCAAAAACTCCTGTGTTCCCACCTGGCCGTAGCGCTCTTTCACCCCCACGCGACGCATCGGAACCGGGCAGGTCTCCACCAGTACTTCCGCCACCGCCGATCCCAGCCCGTTATGAATACTGTGGTTTTCACAGGTCACGATACGCCCGGTTTTCTCGGCATAATTTTTCACCAGCATGCGGTCGATGGGCTTCAGGGTAAACATATCAATCACCGCCGCGCTGACCCCTTCCTGCTCAAGCTGACGCGCCGCCTCAAGGGCTTCCGCCACCATGATCCCGTTGGCAATCAGGGTGATGTCGTCGCCTTCGCGCAGCACATTCCCTTTGCCGATGGTAAACGTTGAGCCCGGCGCGTACACGCTCGGCGCCTGTTTGCGGATCGTGCGTACCCAGTAAAAACCGTCGAGATCGATAAGCTGCCGCAGAATATCCTCAAACATCACCGCATCGGTCACTTCCAGCACCACCGAATGGGCCAGACCGCGCACAATCCCCATATCTTCAAACGACATATGGGTTCCGCCGTTATGGCAGGCGGTCACCCCGGCGTCAGAGGCGATCACCTTGACGTTATTCCGCTGATAATCGAGCGACATAAACAGCTGGTCGAAGCAGCGGCGGCTGGCGAAAGCGGTAAAGGTATGGACAAACGGCTTGCGTCCGGTCAACGATAGCCCGGCGGCGGTGCCGATCACGTTGGCTTCCATAATGCCGCAGTTGATGACGTGCTGCGGATGCTCCCGCGCGACGCCATCCATCGCCATGGAGTTCATCAGATCCGCTTCCAGCGCGATAATCGGGCTCCTGGCTTCAATTTGCTGCGCGACGAATCCGGCATAGACTTTACGCATCTCTACGGCATCTTTTTGCCCTGCGGGTGCAACCTTAATCATGTTCAGCCTCCAGTTGGCGAATCGTCTCGTTTAGCGTCTCTTTCATCTCCGCCGTCAGGCGTAAATGGTGGTTATTACTGAGATTCTCGAGATACGGCACGCCCTGGCCTTTCACGCTATCGAGAATAACCACGCGCGGGCGCGCATCGACGGGAGGTACGGGTTGAACCGCGGCCAGCAGCCCGGGGATGTCATCACCTTTGACGGTGACAACATCAAAACCAAAGGCGCGGAATTTATCCTCCAGGTTGAAAGCGCAAATGATTTCATCCAGCCTGCCGTCAAGCTGTAGCTTGTTCCAGTCAACAAACACGGTCAGATTATTCAGACGGTGATGGGCAATAAACTGAAAGGCCTCCCAGCACTGGCCTTCATTCAGCTCGCCGTCGCCAACGATACAGAACACGCGATTCGCCCGCCCCGCCAGCTTATGCGACAGCGCCATGCCGCCGGCGATGGAAATCCCCTGCCCCAGCGAGCCCGTAGTGGCGTCCACCCCACGCGTTTTCAGCCGGTCCGGATGGCTTGGCAGCCGCGTACCGTTCTGGTTTAGTGTGCTCAGCTCCTCCATCGGGAAATACCCCTTAATCGCTAACGTACTGTACAGCGCGGGGCCGGCATGACCTTTTGATAACACAAAGTAGTCGCGCTCTGGCCAGTCCGGGTCCGCGGGATCAATTTTCATCACCGCGCCGTACAGTACCGCCAGCGTCTCCACGACCGACATACTGCCGCCGTAGTGGCCGAAACCGAGGTCCGTCAGCGATTTCAGGGTAGCGACGCGAATGTCCCGCGCCAGGTTAGTCACTTCTTGCACATTCATGATTTCGCTCCGCTGTTCTCCTGCGCGCCGCCGCCCACAGGTTTCTTTTTCACAAAAACGTTGTACGCCACCAGCAGCACAAACAACGCCACAACAAGGCCGGTAATCGCAAAGGGCGACAGGTAGCGGGCCAGGTTACCCAGCACGATACCCACGGCGCCGAAATCTGCATCCGAGAAAGTGGTGTTGGCAAAGCCAATCGCCCCCAGTACCGGCAGCAGCAGCACCGGCAGGAAGGTGATCAGCAGGCCGTTGGCAAACGCGCCAATCATCGCCCCGCGCCGCCCGCCGGTGGCGTTGCCAAAGACCCCTGCGGTCGCGCCGGTAAAGAAATGCGGCACCACGCCGGGCAGGATCAGCACCCATTTAAACTGCCCGCAGAGGAACAGCCCGACCAGACCGCCGAGGAAACTAAACAGGAAGCCAATCAGCACCGCGTTGGGCGCGTAGGGGTAAACGACCGGGCAGTCCAGCGCCGGACGGGCGTTGGGCACCAGCTTTTCTGAAAATCCGGTAAAGGCCGGCACGATTTCCGCGAGGATCAGACGTACCCCTTGCAGGATGATGAACACCCCGGCGGCGAAGGTAATCGCCATAATGATGGCGTAAACCAGATAGTTCTGGCCTCCGCTAAAGGTGCTTTCCACGTACTCGCGCCCCGCGCTCACCGCCATAATCAGATAAATGATCATCATGGTCAGCGAAATGGAGATGGAGCTGTCGCGCAGGAAGCTCAGGTTTTTCGGCAGGTTCATCTCTTCAGTTGAACGCGATCCTTTACCGCAGACGCTACCGATCCAACCCGACAGCACATAGCCCAGGGTGCCGAAATGGCCGAAAGCTATATCATCCGTGCCGGTAATACGTTTCATATAGCGCTGGGCCAGCGCCGGGAAGAACGCCATCACCAGCCCGAGGATCAGGGAGCCGGTAAAGACCAGCCCGACGCCTTCGAAACCCGCCACGGTAAGAATCACGCCGATCATACAGGCCATATAGAAAGTGTGGTGACCGGTCAGGAAGATATACTTCAGACGCGTAAACCGGGCGACCACAATATTCGCTACCATCCCGAACGCCATAATCAGCGCGGTTGAAGCACCGTATTTTTCCAGGGCAATAGAAACAATCGCCTCATTATTAGGAATAATGCCCTGAATATTAAAAGCATGTTCAAACATGCCCCCCAGCGGATTCAGCGAACCGACTAATACCGTCGCGCCGCCGCCAAGAACAATAAAACCCAGAATTGTTTTAATGGTTCCCTTGACGACATCGGAGAAAGATTTCTTTTGCGCTACCAGACCAATTAACGCAATTAAACCGACCAGCACCGAGGGTACTTTTAGAATATCAACAACAAAATTCAGCGTTTCAAGGATAAACATATCCACCTCGCTATCAATAATTATTGTCTGGCGAACCACGCGCGCAGCTGCGCTTCGAGTTCGTTAATATCGATGATGTTAGTAATCACCACCAGCTGGCTTTCCGGCACGCTGGCGCTGGCGGCAATGTCTTTTGCCATCACGAATAAATCCGCCGCGCCCGGCGTTGCCGACGACAGATCGGAGTGCTCTACCTCGGCCTCGATATCGAGTTTTTTAAGCACTTTTTTTATATTCATCTCAACCATAAAACTACTGCCCAGGCCAGAGCCGCAAATTGCCATAATTTTCATTGTTATCACCTTTTTTGGGTAGAGTACGTCCGCATCACGCAGGCGCGTAATGGGTTATAAGCCGGATAATAAAATTGAATCAGTAGCGCGCGATGATCGTTTTTATCTCCTCAATATTGGTTGCCTGATGTAATTTATTCATATCTTCATCGCTGGAAAATAATTCCGCCAGGGCAGAAATCATTTCGATATGGCTATGTTTATCCGGCGCCGCAAGCATAATGATAATATCAACCGGGTCGAACTCCTCAGAGCCAAACGATACCCCTTGTTGCAGTTTCAACAGCGACAGCCCCAGGCCCTTCGCGCCCTCCTCAGGCCGCGCATGCGGCATCGCCAGTCCCGGGGCCAGCACGTAGTACGGCCCGAGCCGCTGGTGCTGCTCCACGATGGCCGTCACGTAGGCAGGTTCGATAACGTCGGCCTTCAGCAGCGGCCGGGCGCAGATGTCCAGCGCCTGTGGCCAGGTCTCTACGCTTTGCCGCAGCGCGATGGTGGCATCAGAGAGCCAAGTCTTGAGCATTTTGTCCCGCCTCTTTTAGCAAAAGATGGGCAAACTTTATGCAAGCAGCCAATAGTTATCTGCGAGAACGATCACAAAGATAGCGCTACCAATGCTGAACATTCAGATTTGTGATAGCGCTATCAATTCGTAATCATCCCATCAAAACGCAGCAAAAAGGCCCGTTTAAGGCGTATACTCCCTGACACGTGAAGTAATGGATGATAATAAAAACGTCTGTTTAGCAGGAATATGTATGTCTCTAACCCGAAAACGGCGTAGTACCGGTAAAGTCACGATCGCCGATGTTGCTCAGCTGGCTGGTGTGGGAACCATGACCGTGTCCCGCGCCCTTCGCACGCCGGAACAGGTTTCCGATAAGCTACGTGAAAAAATCGAAGCGGCGGTGCAAGAGCTAGGGTACATGCCTAATCTCGCCGCCAGCGCGCTGGCGTCTGCCTCCTCAAGAACCATCGCGATGGTGGTGCCAAATCTTGCAGAGGCGGGCTGTTCGGCGATGTTTGCCGGGCTTCAGCAGGTATTACAGCCGGCAGGGTATCAAATCATGCTGGCAGAATCGCTGCACCGTCTGGAGCAGGAAGAAAAGCTGCTGGAAACGCTGCTGGCCTCTAACATCGCCGCCGCCATTCTGCTTAGCGTTGAACACAGCGATACCGTACGCCACTGGCTGAAGAACGCCTCGATTCCGGTGGTGGAGATGGGCGCAATGCGCGCCGATCCGATCGACATGAATATTGGCATTGATAACGTAGCGGCGATGTTCGAGCTGACCGAGATGCTTATCCACCGCGGCTATCAGAATATCGGTCTGCTGTGCGCCAATCAGGAACAGTGGATTTTTCAGCAGCATTTGCAGGGGTGGTATAAAGCCATGCTGCGCCATCATATGTCGCCTAACCGGGTAATTAACGCCGCGCTGCCCGCCAACTTTTCCACCGGCGCTTCACAGCTGCCGGAGTTTTTGCTGGCATGGCCGGAGCTGGATGCGCTGGTTTGCGTTTCCGATGAGCTGGCATGCGGAGCGCTGTATGAATGTCAGCGTCGGCGCATAAAGGTACCGGATGATTTAGCCGTCGTCGGTTTTGGCGACAGCGACGTGAGCCGGGTCTGCCAGCCGCCGTTAACGACCATGGCGGTACCGCACCATAAGATTGGTATAGAAGCCGGGCGCGCCCTTCTGGAGCGTCTTACTGAGGGAAACTGGAGCGACAGAAAGCCCATCGCGTCCAGTTTATGCATGAGGGACAGCTGTTAGAAAACTACTCAGCCTCTTCCTGCTTTTCGCTTTTTGCTGACTCATTATTCGCATTGCGGGTCATCCACAGCGCCAGCGCTTTTAATGAGTCCGGAGTGAACTCATCGCAGCGGGCGGTGATCTCTTCCGGCGTCAGCCAGCACACTTCGCTCACTTCTTCTTCCTGCAGCGCGAACGGGCCGTGCGATACGCAGCTAAACAGGCCGCCCCAGACGCGGCAGTGTTTATCTTCGTAGTAGAACTGCCCGTGGTCAGCAAAAGGCACGCCGGCAATACCGAGCTCTTCTTCCGCCTCACGGCGCGCGGATTCCAGCATTTGCTCGTCAGCCTGCACCACGCCGCCGGCGGTGGCGTCCAGCATACCCGGCTGGAAATCTTTTGTTTCGGTACGACGCTGCACCAGGATTTTGCCCATCCCATCATGAACAACAATGTAGGTCGCTCGATGACGCAGGCACTCCGCACGCATTTGTTCGCGGCTGGACTGTGCTATCACCTCATTGTTTTCATTAACAATATCGACCCATTCTGTGCTTGCCAAATGATTCTGTTCCGCCATCAGGAAACCTTACTTTTTAAAGCGCTCTTGCGGCGCGTCTATACGGTTGAGGGGTAAATTACGGGTAAATTGCGACCTCTGCAATAACCTGATTATCATCGAGTGCTAAAACCTGCAATTGCCCCTCGTTCAGAAGACCGTAGCTGGCGGTAAATCCCCCTTTAGGGATGCTGACCGAGCCGGGATTGAAGAGAAAAATCTCGCCGCGTTTCTCGGCAACCGGAATATGAGTATGGCCATAAGCCAGCACATCGCCAGCGGCGAGAGGAGGCAAATTTTCGGGGCTATACAGATGCCCGTGGGTCAGAAACAGACGGGTTCGCGCGCTCAAAACCTGCTGCCAGGGGGCGGTAATGGGGAACCGCAGCAGCATTTGATCGACTTCGCTGTCGCAGTTGCCGCGTACGGCAATCACCCGCTCCGCCACGCTATTTAGCGCCTCCGCGACCTGGGCCGGCGCATAGCCTTCGGGAAGGGCGTTACGCGGCCCGTGATTGAGCACATCGCCGAGGATAACCAGCCACTGCGCCCCACTGCGCGCGAACAGCGCAAGCACGCGTTCAGCGGCAGGCAGAGAGCCGTGGATATCCGAGGCAAACATCAGCTTCATACATTTCATCTCCACGCATTACGATGCCGCTATGATAACGGAACCGCTGGCGCTTATCAGCCCGCGCGTTTGGCTGAGAGTGCGACGTAGCGCTGAACCGACGCCCGCTGCCACTGGAAGGTGGCGTAATCCACCAGCGCGGCGGGAACCTCATCGCCGTTCAGGACCAGGCGATTGAGCATCAGCGCCAGGTCGGTATCGGCAATGGACCATTCGCCAAATAGATTCTGCCCGCCATGGGACAGCAGAACGCCAGCCGTTGCAAACAGCTTGTCGGCGCTTTTTTTCCCGGCTTCGCTGAGCGGAGGTTTCTTTGCTGCGGCAAAGACCACGTCCGTGGAGCGCTCTTCGCGAATCGTCATTAAATCGCTACGCAGCCAGGCCTGCACCTGACGCGCCCGCGCGCGCTTTTGCAGGTCATGCGGGTAAAGCCGCTCCCATTCCGGGGGCGCAAAGCGCTCATCCAGATATTCGGTAATCGCGGAGGATTCGCTCAGGAAGAATTCCCCGATCTCCAGCAGCGGTACGCGACGCGTCGCGCTGTAGCCTTTCCAGCCGCTTTGCAAATGTTCGCCGCTGTCGAGGTTAACGGTTTTCAGGGTAAAAGGCAGGCTCTTTTCCTGCAGGGCAACGTATACGGACATCACATATGGCGAGAAAAAATCGGCGTCGGACCACAGGGTAATCGCGGGCTGGCTCATAGCATCCTCAATGGCTAATGTAATGGGGCGATACGCCAACATATCCTGTCTTTCAGATGATGTCACTGACCGCCACGCTGAGGATCTTACATACTTCTCAGGGGGTGAACGCGATCGGCGAAAGTCATCCAGGATGAGGCAAACCTGTCGGATGATGCCAGTTCACCTATACTCGAAAAGTTTGCGACCTGTGACGGCGAGGAATTTTCATGATCGATTTTTACTACGCACCCACTCCTAATGGCCACAAAATCACGTTATTCCTCGAAGAAGCGCAGCTGGCGTATCGCCTCATCCGGGTGGATATCGGCAAGGGGGAACAGTTTCATCCGCAGTTTCTCGCGATCTCACCCAACAACAAGATCCCGGCGATCGTTGACCACGCTCCCGCCGACGGTGGTGGCCCATTAAGCCTGTTTGAATCCGGCGCCATCCTGCTCTATCTGGCTGAAAAAACGGGAAAATTACTGAGCGGCGAGCTCCGCGAGCGCCACGTCACCCTACAGTGGTTATTCTGGCAGGTCGGCGGGTTGGGGCCGATGCTCGGACAAAATCATCACTTCAACCACTTTGCTCCGCAGGCGGTGCCCTACGCCATTGAGCGCTATCAGGTGGAAACGCAGCGCCTGTATGGCGTGCTCAATCGGCGCCTTGGCGAGAGTCCCTGGCTTGGCGGCAATCACTACAGCATCGCCGATATCGCCTGCTGGCCGTGGGTGAATGCCCATCAGCGCCAGCGTATCGACCTTGCCAATTTCCCGGCGGTGCATAACTGGTTTGAACGCATTCGCCAGCGCCCGGCCACCGTTGAAGCGCTTCTGAAAACAGAAGCCCATTAACCCCCTGCTCGCCCGGGAAGCTTTGATGTATGATTGCGGAAATTACTACACGGAGGAAGCCTGCCATGTCTCAACCAGACGCCATTATTCGAATTAAGAACCTGCGCCTGCGTACTTTTATCGGAATTAAAGAGGAAGAGATCGCCAACCGCCAGGACGTGGTGGTTAACGTCGCGATCCACTACCCGGCGGAAAAATCACGCAACAGCGAAGATATTAACGATGCGCTGAACTACCGCACCATCACCAAGCGCATTATTAGCCATATTGAGAATAACCGCTTCTCTCTGCTGGAAAAATTAACTCAGGATGTGCTCGACATCGCACGCGAACATCACTGGGTCACATATGCTGAAGTAGAGATCGATAAACTGCATGCGCTGCGCTACGCCGATTCGGTATCCATGACGATGAGCTGGCGGCGCTAGACGCATCTTAGGGAGGCGCTATGAACGTTCTGCTTACTGGCGGTACCGGCCTGATTGGTCGCCATCTGATCCCCCGGCTACTGGAGCTTGGACATCACGTAACGGTTTCTACGCGCAGCCCTGAAAAGGCCAAAAGCCGCCTCGATTCGCGCGTCACCCTGTGGCGCGATTTCGAGCATCAGGCGAACCTCAACGGCATTGATGCCGTCATTAATCTGGCCGGCGAGCCGATCGCCGATAAGCGCTGGACGGCGGAGCAGAAACAGCGTCTCTGCCACAGCCGCTGGGATACCACCCAAAAGCTGGTCACGCTGTTCAACGCCAGCGATACGCCGCCCTCGGTGCTGATTAGCGGCTCCGCCGCCGGTTATTATGGCGACCTCGGTGAAGTCGTGGTAACCGAAGAGGAGCCGCCGCACAACGAGTTTACCCACAAGCTTTGCGCCCGCTGGGAGCAAATCGCCTGCGAAGCGCAGAGCGATCGCACCCGCGTCTGCCTGCTGCGTACCGGCGTGGTGCTGGCGCCGCGAGGCGGTATTCTGGCCAAAATGACGCCGGCCTTTAAGCTTGGCCTCGGCGGCCCTATCGGTAGCGGAAGGCAATATCTGGCGTGGATCCACATCGACGACATGGTCAACGGTATTCTCTGGCTGCTGGATAACGACCTGCGGGGGCCGTTTAATATGGTTTCCCCTTACCCTGTGCGCAACGAGCAGTTCGCCCACGCGCTGGGGCATGCGCTAAATCGCCCTGCCATTTTCCGCGTCCCGGCGGCGGCCATTCGCCTGCTGATGGGTGAATCTTCCGTTCTGGTACTCGGCGGCCAGCGCGCGCTGCCTAAACGCCTGGAAGCCGCCGGATTTGGCTTTCGTTGGTACGATCTGGAAGAAGCGCTGGCCAACGTGCTGCGGTAGTCCAGCTCCATCAGGGAGAGTATCGCTCTCCCTGATTAATTTATGGAACCCGCCTCGCAGCGCGCAAAAATCACCCGTCCTGTGTCCCCTTAACTGTGAATCGCATTCCAGTGATATGCCTTTCACTCTGCCATAACCCCTGTGTGTAATTTAACACCATCACACCGTTGACATTCGTCAACAACTTATTCAGCATTACCAGGACGAATTGATGAAGGAACATCCGGATAAACATATCAGAGCAGCTATTGACTACGCGCTGGCACGAGACTGGATTTTTATCACTGGCGGCAAAAGCGCTCACTGTTTTGGCAGGTTGATGTGTGGGACAGCCCGGCACCGGGAACATATGATGAGCATCTGGTCAACGCCTGCGGTACCCATTAACCACGCCAGGCAAATTATCAGAATGGTCGACCGCTGCCAGCCGCCTGCCTCGGGTCAGATTAACCACAAGAAGGATTAAACCATGGCGCTGTATAATTTTACGCTCACCCTATCCGGCGTAACTGCTCGTACCGTGGGTCTGGAAGATGCGCTGCATGCCGCAGGCTGCGCTGACGCCCTGGTCTGTTTTTACGGAACGGCGGTCTATCTGGAGTTCGATCGCGAAAGAGACTCTCTTGAGCAGGCTATTCTGTCAGCGATTGCCGATATCGAATCCGCATCGACTCTGAACGCGCGGGTTGAATCCGTCGATTCCGCGCTGGTCGGTTTAAGCGATATTGCCGAACTTACCGGCCTGACGCGACAGGCCGTCGCCTTATTAAAAGATGGCGCACGAGGCTCAGGTCAGTTTCCCGGGCCGGTACAGCGGGTTAAAGGCAACTCCCCGCTGTGGCGCTGGAAAACCGTCGTGGGCTGGCTGGTGATGGAAGGACGGCTTGCCGAAGACTCACCGCTGGTCGCCCACGCGACAGTTCTGGATAACCTCAACCTGGCGCTACAACTGAGGGCGACGCCGGAGAGCACCACCGTGCTGCGCTATCTGCGCGGCTTCGGAAATCAGCCCCGGGCTTGTCCGACGGTTGCTTAGACGCATTGCCCTTCCGGCGCTTTATGATGTTAAGGTGGCGGAATAATCCACCGCTATGGACCGCTTTATGAGAATACTCACCACTCCGCGCCTGCGCCTCTCTCCGTTTCACTCATCCGACTGGCCTTTTTTCCTGCGCTTAAGGCGAGACCCGGAAGTGATGCGCTATATGGGCGAGATTCTTGAGGAGCCGGCGCTGCGGACGCTGTTTGCATCACGCTGCGCTGACCCGGGCGTATTCGTACTGCGCGACGCCAGCGGCGCGGCGGTTGGCGATATTGGCCTGCGCATCAGCGGTAAAAATCCGCACGAAGCGGATGTCGGATACGCTCTCCTGCCTGATGCTCAGGGGAAGGGTTACGCCAGTGAAGCGCTAAAAGCGATTTGCGACTACGGATTTCAGCAGCTCGGCGTTCACGCAATAAATGCCTGGGTGCTGGGCAGTAACGCGGGCTCTTCCCGTCTGCTGGAAAAACACGGCTTTATCCGCATTCAGGTGCTCGAAAAAGCGTACCATCTGAACGGCATTGACTATGACGACTGGGTGTATCGGCTGGAGCGTTAGCCGCCCCGACGGAGAGTGTTCCGCCGGGGGCTGGACAGTGTTTACTTCAAAGAGCCCTTCAGGAACTGCTGCAGACGCTGGCTTTTCGGGTTGCCGAAAACCTCGTCAGGATGCCCTTCTTCTTCAATTTTGCCCTGATGCAGGAAGATCACGTGCGAGGAGACGTGGCGTGCAAAGCCCATTTCATGGGTGACCACGACCATGGTTTTCCCCTCTTCCGCCAGCTGCTGCATGATCCGCAGCACTTCGCCCACCAGTTCAGGGTCAAGCGCCGACGTCGGTTCATCAAACAGCAGTACGTCGGGCTCCATCGCCAGCGCGCGGGCAATGGAAACTCGCTGCTGCTGGCCGCCGGAGAGATGAACCGGATATTTAATCTGCTGGCGTTCATCAATACCGACTTTCGCCAGGTATTTTACCGCCCGATCGCGCGCTTCCTGTTTACTCAGGCCCAGCACCTGAATCGGCGCCTCCATCACGTTTTCCAGCACCGTCATATGGCTCCACAGGTTAAAATGCTGGAATACCATCGTCAGGCGAGTACGTAGCAAACGTAGCTGATTTTTATCAGAAACCTTTAACTGGCCGTCTTTATCGCGAACCAGGCCAATGTTTTGCCCGTTAACAACGATCGTCCCTTCGCTGGGCTTCTCAAGAAAGTTAATACAGCGCAAAAAGGTACTTTTCCCGGAACCGGATGAGCCAATAATACTGATCACGTCTCCGGCTTTCGCCCGCAGTGAGACGCCCTTCAGTACTTCATGCTCGCCGTAACGTTTATGCAGATCGATTACATTTAATTTATTGTCGGACATGGCGTTCTCAGTGCGTCGAAGAAGGTTTGATATGCTGGAGCCAGCGCTTTTCCGCCCTGCGGAACAGGCTAATCAACACATACGAGATAATTAAATACAGTACTGCGGCAATACCGAAGGCGGTAAACGGCTGGTAGGTTGCCGAGTTAATATCGCGGGCAATTTTCAGCAGATCCGGCACCGTGGCGGTAAAAGCCAGCGCGGTGGAATGCAGCATCAGAATCACTTCGTTGCTGTATGCAGGCAGCGCAATACGCAGCGCGGAAGGCAAAATAATGCAGCGATACATTTTGACCGAAGAAAAACCGTACGCCCGGGCGGCTTCTATCTCGCCTGCCGGCACTGAACGAATCGCCCCGGCGAAAATCTCCGTGGTGTAGGCGCAGGTATTCAACGTCAGCGCCAGCACCGTACAGTTCAGGCCGCTGCGAAAGAAGGCGTTCAGCAGTTCTGTGCCTTTGACGACCTCAAGCGTGTACATTCCGGAATAGAACACCAGCAGCTGGACGTACAGCGGCGTGCCGCGAAAGATATAGGTGAACAGCCAGATGGGGAACTGGATAAATTTATTGCTCGACACTCGGCCAATGGCGAGGAAAACCGCCAGGATGCCGCCCATCACCACGGAAGAGATCAGCAGCCAGAGCGTAATCGCCACGCCGGTAAAGCGATAGCCGTCGGTCCACAGCAGGGATTTCCAGTACTCCTGAATAATATCAATCACAGGTCGGCCCTCTTCACGCCCACAGAATAACGGCGTTCGAGCATCAGCAGCACACCATTGGAAACCGTTGTAAATACCAGATAAATCAGGCCACAGACGATGGCAAAGTAGAACGGCTCCCAGGTGCTTTTACCCGCCAGCTGGGTTGCCTTGACCACATCTTCCAGTCCCAGCAGTGAGACCAGCGCGGTCGCTTTGAGGATAACCTGCCAGTTGTTGCCGATTCCGGGCAGCGCGTAGCGCATCATTGCCGGAAACAGAATACGACGAAAGGTTTGCCCACCGCTAAAGCCGAAGGCCGTCGCCGCTTCAATATGTCCCTTTGGCACCGCCAGGAAGGCGCCGCGAAAGGTTTCGGTGAAGTAGGCCCCGTAAATAAAGCCCAGCGTGATGATCCCCGCCACCATGGGGTCGATATCAAACTGCGCCAGGCCAAGCGCATCGGTTACGCCGTTGAGCGCAATCTGTAGCCCGTAGAAAATCAGCAGCATCAGCACCAGATCGGGCACGCCGCGGATTAAGGTGGTATAGCCTTCAAAAATCAACGCCAACGGACGATTGTTGGAAAGTTTCGCCCCGGCGCCCCCCAGACCGATAAGCACCGCCAGAACGACCGAGCTTAACGCCAGCTCAAGGGTGACCAGCGCGCCCTGAAAAATAACCTGTGAAAACCCGTACAGCATGCTGTCTGCCCTGTCTGCCCTGTCTGTCATCAACCATCGCGCGCAAAATAACGCGCGACGGGGTACGCGGGATGGTTAGTCGCCGTACACGTTAAAATCGAAATATTTCTTCGCCAGCTTGTCGTAGGTGCCATCCTGGCGCATCTCGGCAAAGGCTTTATTCAGTGCTTCACGTAGTTCGTTATCCTCTTTGCGCAGCCCCATACCGGTGCCGACGCCGAACAGCTTCTCGTCTTTAATCGACGGACCGCCGAACTGATAATCCTTGCCGATAGGCTGTTTGAGGAAGCCTTCGCTGGCGGCGACTTCATCCTGGAACGCCGCGTCAATGCGTCCGGCAGTCAGGTCGGAATAAATATTGTCCTGTCCCTGATAGGAAACGATTTCAATGCCTTTTGGCGCCCAGTGCTCGTTGCCGTAGGTTTCCTGGGTGGTACCCTGGAGAACACCGACGCGCTTGCCTTTCAGCTTC
Organism: Klebsiella sp. GW_Kp182; assembly: GCF_040062275.1. Taxonomy (NCBI): domain Bacteria; kingdom Pseudomonadati; phylum Pseudomonadota; class Gammaproteobacteria; order Enterobacterales; family Enterobacteriaceae; genus Klebsiella; species Klebsiella sp. GW_Kp182. The sequence continues at coordinate 186,254 of NZ_JBEAFQ010000003.1, forward strand.
GCGAGGTCTGGCGTAATATCGCTGCCTTTTTTCACGACCAGGCGTGAATCAGCCGCGTACAGTTTGTCGGTGAAGGCAATTTCCTGCTGGCGTTTTTCGGTGATCGAAAGCGAAGACATAATGGCGTCGATTTTCTTCGCTTTTAAAGAAGGGATCAGCGCGTCCAGCGGGTTCTCAATGAAGGTACATTGCGTATTGATACGCTTACAGAGCTCTTTTGCCAGATCGATGTCAAAACCCACCAGTTCACCCTGCGCATTCTTCGATTCGAACGGGGCATAAGTAGGATCGGTGCCGATACGGGCTTTTTGCGGAATGGCTGCGAATACAGTGGAAACGCTGGAAAGGGCCAGCGCTAAAGAGAGAGACAACGCCAGTTTTTTCATAACTATCCTCAACAGACTGTCATTCTAACGGATTTATTAGAAGTACTTACGGCAGTTATCGTGCCATTATTCGCCCCGGTAAGGCAAAGCATTCTGCGCCGGAAAGCAAATTTTTTCGCATCGGAAACGCTTAACTATGCACTTTTTAACATCGCGTGCGCAATTTCCTGCACCAAATTGATCCGCTAAAAGCGCAGCTGCACCAAAATCAGACAGAAAGGGATGCGCATGGCCCGGCGTCCGGGCCAGCGGGCGTCTTAATCACCGTAAACGTTGAAGTCGAAGTATTTCTTCGCCATTTTGTCGTAGGTGCCGTCTTTACGCATGTCGGCCAGCGCTTTATCAAACGCGGCCTTCAGCTCGCTATCGTCCTTACGCAGGCCGATGCCGGTACCATCACCGAAGAACTTTTTGTCTTTAACGGAAGGACCGGCAAAGGCAAAATCTTTACCGGCAGGTTGCTTGAGGAAGCCCTCGCTGGCGGCCACTTCATCCTGCAACGCGGCGTCCAGGCGACCCGCAGCAAGGTCTGAGTAGATCAAATCCTGATTCTGATAGGCCACAACGTCCACGCCGTGGCTGCGCCAGCGTTCATTACCATAGGCCTCCTGGGTGGAGCCCTGCAGTACGCCAACATGCTTGCCTTTGAGGGATTCCAGCGTCGGTTGAATCGGCGAGCCTTTGGCGGCGATCAGGCGGGAGTCGGCCGCGTAGAGCTTGTCAGAGAAGGCGATTTCCTGCTGGCGTTTTTCCGTAATCGACAGCGAAGAGATAATGGCGTCGATTTTCTTGGCCTTCAGCGACGGGATCAGGGAGTCGAAATCGCTGCCGACCCAGGTGCATTTTACTTTGATGCGCGAACAGAGCTCGTTACCCAAATCAATGTCAAAACCCACGAAATCCCCTTTCGCATCCTTTGAAGAGAAAGGCGCGTAGGTGGCATCGGTGCCAATGCGGATACTCTGCGGCAGCGCGGCGAACGCGCTGGAGGCGCTGCAAATTCCCATCATTAAAGAGAGAGCCAGGACCGTCTTCTTCATAGGTTACCCTTAAGTGTCGTGATGTTGTTATGCGATGCGTTATCTTGTTATTTGTACTGCCGGCAAAATCTTGCACGTTTTATGCCATTTTCTCAGTGCGTGCTGGAAATGGCGTTAAATATGTTAAATAAAGGTTGCAAGTTTGTCTTAAAAGGGAAGATACCAGCAATAACGGATAAACCGCAGTGCCGCAGCGCAAAAAAACAAATTAAATGTTGAGGATTTGATCGAGGCGACAAAATTGCACTGCAGGGAGGCGGATGTGAACAAAGCGCACTATCTTAGTGCGCCCTACGCGCCCTGCCAGCGGGAAAAGAGGTCTTGCGGAAGAGAGATATCGAACTGATCGATCACGCGATTGACCGTCTGATTGATCACATCGTCCAGGCTTTTCGGGCGATGATAAAACGCCGGAACCGGCGGCATAATCACCGCGCCCATTTCCGCCGCCTGGACCAGCAGCCGTAAATGGCCAAGGTGGAACGGCGTTTCCCGTACGCACAGCACCAGCGGCCGGCGCTCTTTAAGCACCACGTCCGCCGCCCTGGTCAGCAGCCCGTCGGTATAGCTATGAACGATGCCGGAGAGGGTCTTCATTGAGCATGGCAAAATCACCATCCCGGCGGTTTTAAAAGAGCCGGAAGAGATGCTGGCGGCGATATCGCGGGCATCGTGCACCACGTCGGCTAACGCCTGCACCTCGCGCAGGGAGAAATCCGTCTCCAGCGCCAGCGTCTGGCGCGCGGCCTGGCTTAAAATAAGATGGGTTTCGACATCCGAAACTTCGCGCAAAACCTGGAGCAAGCGTACGCCGTAAATCGCGCCGCTGGCGCCAGAAATACCGATAATGAGTCGCTTCACGATGATTGCCCCTTTCACACAATGGCGCAGACTTTGCCGGATTATAGTCTCCGACGCAACCGCGGACCCGCATTTGGCGCGAGAAAATAAAAAAGCCCGCGGCCGTCAGACCGCGGGCTCTCAGCAAAACAGAGGATTACCCTTCGTTGTGCATCTCTAAGTTTTCAACTTCATTCTGCAGCTGAACCGCTTTCGCGTCGTCGTTACGCAGAGAGTCGAGATAGTCCAGATACTGCTGATCGACATCTTTAGTGACGTAGATACCGTTGAACACCGAGCATTCAAACTGCTGAATATCCGGATTCTCCGCGCGCACCGCGTCAATCAGATCGTCCAGATCCTGGAAAATCAGGCCATCGGCGCCGATGATCTGGCGGATCTCATCTACCTCACGCCCGTGGGCTATCAGCTCATTGGCGGTTGGCATATCGATGCCATACACGTTCGGGAAGCGAATTTCCGGCGCAGCGGAGGCCAGATACACTTTCTTCGCCCCGGCTTCGCGCGCCATCTCGATAATCTGCTCAGAGGTGGTGCCGCGCACGATGGAGTCATCCACCAGCAGCACGTTCTTATCCCGGAACTCGGCGCGGTTGGCGTTAAGCTTACGGCGCACGGACTTACGGCGCAGCTGCTGGCCCGGCATGATAAAGGTACGGCCAACGTAGCGGTTTTTAACAAACCCCTGGCGATACGGCTTATCGAGGATGCGGGCAATTTCCAGCGCGATATCGCAGGAGGTTTCCGGAATGGGAATGACCACATCGATATCCAGATCTTCCCACTCGCGGGCAATTTTCTCGCCCAGCTTCGTGCCCATATTGACGCGGGCGCTGTAAACGGAAATTTTGTCGATGAAGGAGTCTGGACGCGCAAAATAGACGTACTCGAACAGGCACGGGTTGCTGACCGGGTTTTCCGCACACTGGCGAGTAAACAGCTGGCCTTTTTCGGTGATATATACCGCTTCACCAGGCGCCACGTCGCGCAGGAACTCAAAGCCCAGCGTATCCAGCGCCACGCTTTCCGAAGCGACCATATACTCGGTGCGGCCATCGCCGATATCGCGCTTGCCCAGCACCAGCGGACGAATGCCGTTCGGGTCGCGGAAAGCGACCATGCCGTGACCGATAATCATCGCCACGCAGGCATAAGCGCCGCGAATCTGGCGGTTGGTGGCGGCGATCGCCGCAAAAATGTTGTCTGCTTCCAGCGGGTAGTGGCGGAAGTTGTCCAGCTCGCTGGCGAAGATATTGAGCAGGATTTCGGAATCAGAGGTGGTGTTGATGTGGCGGCGTTTTTCTTCAAACAGCTTTTTACGCAGCTCGTGAGCGTTAGTCAGGTTACCGTTGTGCGCCAACGTAATGCCGTACGGCGAGTTGACGTAGAAAGGCTGTGCCTCGGAGGCGCTGGAGCTGCCAGCCGTCGGGTAACGAACGTGACCAATACCCATATTGCCCTGCATACGCTGCATATGGCGAGCTTCAAAAACGTCGCTCACCAGACCGTTCGCCTTACGCAAACGGAAACAGTTGTTCGCATCAATGGTGATGATGCCTGCGGCATCCTGGCCACGATGCTGAAGCACCGTTAACGCGTCATAAATCGACTGGTTTACCGGCATAACACCGGCGATACCGACAATACCGCACATACGTCTTTTCCTCGTTAAGCTACATCCCAACGCTTATGCTTTGGGCAAGAAACTTGACGAGCTCTGCAGATAGTCAAAGAACCATCTGATAACGAAACTGAACTGCGGGATAAGCTCAGACTTTTGCCAGTCTTCGCTTTTCGCCATACCGGTAAAGCTATCGAGAAAGAACAGAATCGCCGAGACGATTAGCACCCCGCGCAGGGCGCCAAAGCAGATCCCTAACACCCTGTCGGTTCCCGACAGGCCGGTTTTTTCCACCAGCTGACCTATCACAAAGTTAACGATAGCGCCGACGATAAGCGTTGCGATAAACAGTATCGCGATAGCAATCCCATTTCGGACCAGTTCGTCTTCAAAGCCCGTGAACCAGACAGCCAGGTAAGTGTAGTAATGACTGGCAACAAAGAAAGCGCATCCCCAGGTTACCAGCGATAAAGCTTCACGAACAAAGCCGCGGATCAGGCTAACCAGTGAGGAAAAACCAATCACCGCAATTATGGCGTAATCAATCCAGACCATATACGTCCCACGATTTTACGCCCTGTCGTCCGGTTCGGGGCGCATTCTAACAGAAAAAGAAAACGTTTGCGTAGGGATTTCCGTGCCCTACAGAAATAAAAATGGCGCTGAAAAAACATTCAACGCCATACTGTCTTTCGCCTCTTCAGGGCGCGTCAGACAGGGGTTTCAGCACTCTACTCCTTTAAAAAAGAGAGAGTTAGTTCGGGCTGTAGCCCATGACCACGCCGCTAAGTCCCGAAAGCTGCTTCAGCTCACCAAGCTGACCTTTCAGCTTATCCTTCGAGGTATCCGGCCCCACGAGAATACGGGTAATTTTACCCTGCACCGGCGTCGAAGGCGACGTGTAAACTTTAAAGCCGGAAGCGCGCAGCTTACCGACAATCTCGTTAACCTTATCGGCGTTCTTCAGCGCCCCAAGCTGCACCACATAGGCTTTACCGGTTGGCGCCGGAATTTCAGCCTGCTGCTGCGGTTTAGGGGGCGGCGTCTGCGCCGTAACCTGCTGCTGCTGTGGTTGCGGTTGCGGCTTCTCTACCGGCTTCGGCTGAGGTTTCGGCTGTGGTTTCGGTGCGACCACCGGCTCCTGCACCACATCAAAACTGTTGTTGTTCACCGGTATCCGCGACGGATCCAGCGATGGCGCAGCGGCATCGCCGGCCCTCACCTCTTCCGCCGCCCCTTCAGGAGGCTGCGAAGGCAGCGCCTGGGTCGCCGCTGGCAGCATATCCGGCTCATCGCGATCCCCCGGTTTTGGCACCAGCGGAATGGCGGCAAACTCATCCTGATAATGTTTTTTCTGACCATCCAGCAGCCCTGGCAGGATAATCACCCCCAGCGCCACCAGCACAATCGTCCCGACTAAACGGTTCTGAAACTTACTCGCCACCGATTCTCCCCGCGTCTATTTCTTCCATTACATGCGCCACCGTATGGAATGAACCACACACCAGCACCGTATCTTCAGGCCCGGCGTCCGCCATCGCGGCATGCCACGCCTCAGCGACGCTAGTATAGACTTTACCTGCGCGCAAATGTTCCAGCAGCTGCTCCGCCGTGGCTCCGCGCGGACCTTCCAGCGGCGCGCAGTACCAGTCGTCAACTTCGGCCTGTAAATTTGCCAGCGTTCCCGCGATATCCTTGTCATGCAGCATACCAATAACCGCCAGCACGCGCCCCGTTTTCGATAAGGTTTTGAGACGCCCGGCGAGATAGGCCGCCGCATGCGGATTATGGGCAACATCCAGGATCGTCCGGGGAGCATCGCTGATTATCTGGAAACGCCCCGGCAGCATCGCGTTTTGAACGCCATCGCGCATCGCCTGCTCGTTTACCTTAAGCCCGCTGGCGCGCAAGGCCGCAATCGCCGTTGCCGCATTCGGCAGCGGGATCTGCGGCAGCGGCAGATCGCTTAACGCCCCCTGACGATCGCGGAAAGACCAGCCTTGTTCACTGGCGTCATACTGCCAGTCAACGTCACGGCGCAGGAGCCGCGCCCCTTTTTCGCTCGCCACCTCAGCAATGGTCAACGGCATATCGGGTTCGCCGACGACAGCCGGTTTACCAGGGCGGAAAATCCCCGCCTTTTCGCGGCCGATGCTTTCGCGATCGGGCCCCAGCCAGTCGGTATGGTCGAGGGCAATACTGGTCACCACCGCCACGTCAGCATCGACGATATTGGTCGCATCCAGGCGACCGCCCAGGCCCACCTCAAGAATCACCACATCCAGCCGCGCCTGCTGAAACAGCCACAGCGCGGAGAGGGTGCCAAACTCGAAATAGCTCAGGGAAATCTCGCCGCGCGCGGCTTCAATTTCGGCAAAAGAGGTCGTATGCGCGAGCTCCGCCAGTTCTTCGCCCTGCACCCGCACCCGCTCTGTGTAGCGCACCAGATGCGGCGAACTGTAAACGCCAACCTTATAGCCCGCCGCCATCAGCACCGACTCCAGGGTACGGCAGGTGGTGCCTTTGCCGTTGGTCCCCGCCACCGTAAAGACAAACGGCGCAGGTTTCATTACCGCCATCCGCTGCGCGACCTCGCTGACGCGCGCCAGCCCGAGATCGATAGTTTTGCTGTGCAGATGTTCCAGATAAGAAAGCCACGTAGCCAGGGGCGACGTGGCCTGAGGAATAGGTTGTTTTTCCATGATGTCCGGCAAGAGTTAGGATAACTACGCGTAAAAAAAAGGGCAGCGCCGTCAGGCCTGCCCTCTGCATTATCAGGCCTCTGGTTCCTGATCCGGTACCGGTGGCACCACCTCACCTTCGTGAGCAGGTTCCGGATTTGGCGCCGGAAGGTTCATCAGCTTCGCCAGAATGCTGGCCAGCTTCAGACGCATTTCCGGGCGGCGTACGATCATGTCGATCGCCCCTTTCTCAATCAGGAACTCGCTGCGCTGGAATCCCGGCGGCAGCTTCTCGCGAACGGTCTGCTCGATAACGCGGGGGCCGGCAAAGCCGATCAGCGCTTTTGGCTCAGCGATGTTGAGATCGCCCAGCATCGCAAAGCTCGCAGACACGCCGCCCATGGTTGGGTCGGTCAGCACGGAGATATACGGCAAGCCGCGCTCCTGCATTTTCGCCAGCGCAGCGGAGGTTTTCGCCATCTGCATCAGCGACATCAGCGCTTCCTGCATACGGGCGCCGCCGGATGCGGAGAAGCAAATCAGCGGGCAGTTGTCTTCCAGAGCCTGCTCAACCGCGCGAACAAAGCGCGCGCCGACCACGGAGCCCATCGACCCACCCATAAAGGAGAATTCGAAAGCGGCGGCAACAACCGGCATATCATGCAGGGTGCCTTTCATGACCACCAGCGCGTCTTTTTCGCCGGTCTCTTTCTGGGCGGACGCCAGACGGTCTTTATACTTTTTCGAATCGCGGAACTTCAGCACATCTTTCGGCTCGAGCTCGCTTCCCAGCTCCACGAGGGAACCTTCGTCCAGCAGGCTATGCAGGCGGTTGCGCGCCGACATACGCATGTGGTGATCGCACTTAGGGCAAACCTCCAGGTTGCGCTCCAGCTCTGCGCGGTACAATACCTGACCGCAGCTGTCGCACTTGGTCCATACACCTTCAGGGATACTTGCCTTACGGGTGGGGGTTATATTGCTTTTAATTCGTTCAATCCAGCTCATTGATAACCTTTCTACCTGAACCTGGTCGATGCCAGTTTTGTCGCAAGGGGCGCATAATGCCATTTTTGCCCCTCACAGACCATGAATGTTGCACATTAAATCATAACATCCCGTAACATGGGATAAAAAAGTGGTCGAACCGCTCACACTTCACTCTTCGGGCGGCGGCATACCGCCCGAAGATCGTCGCCGCGTTATTTCGCCTGTTTCGCCGCCGCCCGCTTGTGGCGGATGACTTCAATCACGCCCGGCAATACGGACAGGACGATAATCGCCACGATCAGCAGCTTAAGGTTTTCCTGGACGATCGGCAAATCGCCGAACAGATAACCCGCGTAGGTAAATAACAGTACCCACAGCAGCGCGCCAACAACGTTATACATCGCAAAATGACGATAGGACATATGCCCCATTCCCGCCACAAACGGCGCAAACGTTCTGACGATCGGCACGAAACGGGCCAGGATGATGGTCTTACCGCCGTGGCGTTCGTAGAAGCTATGGGTCTTATCCAGGTAGCTGCGGCGGAAAATTTTCGAATTGGGATTACTGAAGAGCTTTTCGCCAAACAGCCGGCCAATCGTGTAGTTCAAGGCATCGCCAACAATCGCGGCAATGACCATCAGCAGCACCATTAAATGCACGTTGAGATCGTTGGTCGGCAGCGCGGAGAGCGCGCCTGCCACAAACAGCAGCGAATCCCCCGGCAGGAACGGCGTGACCACCAGGCCGGTTTCGCAGAACAGAATCAAGAATAAAATCGCGTATACCCAAATGCCGTACTCCGCGACCAGCTCAGCCAGATGCACATCAATATGCAGGATAAAATCAATTAAAAAGTGAATCAGGTCCATAGTTTGCGTTAGCCCTTAATAACCCGGTTAGTCCGCCAGAAACAGCGGGCCCATCGGCATGACCGGGAGGTCGTAGTGGGCCGGGTAGTCCACCGACACCAGATACAATCCTTCCGCCTTTGCCGTTGCGGCGGCAAGCGTCCTGTCTTTTGCCGCCAGAAGTTCTGCAATCCAGCTCTCTGGCTGGTTACCGGCACCTACTTCCATCAGACTGCCGACAATGTTCCTTACCATATGATGTACAAAGGCATTCGCTTTGATGTCCACCACCACATATGCACCATAACGGGTGACGTTAATATGCATCACGTTGCGCCACGGCGTGCGCGACTGGCACTGTACCGCACGAAACGAGGTGAAATCATTCTCTCCCAGCAGACACTGAGCGGCGCGCTGCATCCGCTCTGCATCCAGCGGGAGGTAATAATGGGTTACGCCGCGGCTCAATACCGCCGGTCGCAGACGATGATTATAGATAACATAACGATAGCGACGCGCCGTGGCGCTGAAGCGGGCATGAAAATCCGGTGGAACCGGCTTTACCCAGCGCACCGCAATATCGCCGGGCAAATTCGCATTTACGCCCAGCGTCCATGCGGCATCCTGACGCTGCGCGCGGGTTTCAAAATGCACGACCTGACCGGTACCGTGAACGCCGGCATCCGTACGGCCCGCGCAAAAAACGTTAACAGGCTCGTTCGCTACCTGCGAGAGCGCCTTTTCCAGCTTCTCCTGTACGCTGCGGACTTCGTTCTGCCGCTGCCAGCCGTAGTACTTGCTGCCATCGTATTCGATGCCCAGCGCGATTTTGTAGACCGGCGGCTGCTCCATCTCAGACATCAGTACAAATACTCCTGAACCAGCTTCTCAGCGATTTTTACCGCCATCAGCGCGCCGCCAAAACGGACGTTATCGGCGACGGACCAGAACTGCACCTGCTCAGGCATACCGTAGTCGTTATGCACGCAGCCGACGGAGAGGCGGGCGTTACCGGAAGCATCGCCGACCTGCGTCGGGAACTCGCCCTCCTCGGACAGTTCGATATCTTCGCCAAGGCTAAAGGCATCGCGCGCCTCTTCGGCGGCCAGTGGACGCTGCGCTTCAAAACTCACCATCTGCGCATGGCCGTAAAACACCGGCGACTGAACGACGTTTGCGGAGATCATCAGGCCATCATCCTGCAGGATTTTGCGGACCTCATCGACGATACGGCGCTCTTCACGCACGCTTCCTTCACCATCGGGCAGCAGCGGCAGCATATTGAACGCCAGCTGACGACCGAAGAAATCATCTTCGTCGATCGGAATACCGTTAAGCAATTTGGCGCTCTGCCCCGCGAGGGCATCGACCGCTTTTTTACCGTGAGCGGAAGCGGAAAGCAGGCTGGTCACGCTGATACGCGCCAGGCCGCCCCGATCGATCAACGGTTTCAACGCCGACAGCAGCTGGCTGGTCAGGCTATTCGCGACCGAGATAACGTTGCGATTGCGGTAATCCGCCAGTACGAACGGGTTAACATCCGGCACCACCAGCGGCACATCCGGCTCCAGCGCAAACAGACCGCTTAAATCAATCACCAGGCAGCCCGCGTTAGTGGCGTCTTCGATATACGCGGCGGAGGCCTCTACACCGGCGGCAAAAAAGGCCAGCTGGGCCTGGGTCCAGTCAAATTCCGCCGCATCCTGAACGATAACCGACTTGCCCGAAAAACGCAGATGTTCACCGGCGCTATCGCTACGCGCCAGCGCATAAATATCCCCCACCGGGAACTGACGATCGGCAAGCGTTTCGAACAGGGCTTCGCCTACGGCGCCCGTTGCGCCCAGTACGGCAATATTCCAGCCTTCAGACATGGTGGTGTACTCCAGAAAAAAGCGGCCCTGCCGGATTATCCAGCAGGAGCATTAAGATGATATTAACGAACAGGATGATGAACGGCGTTAAAGCCCAGCTGGCGCAACAGCGTCGCCGCCTGCGCATCGCTGCACTGTACGTACAGCGAAGACCATTCACGGCGTTCCTGATAATTTTTGCGCAGTTTGTCGAACTCGCCCGCAGCGCCCGCGACTTTTCGCAGCGGCGCATCATCGCGGCGCACATCATACACCAAATGCGCCAGCCGTTTTAGCGTTGCCTGATCGAGCGGCCCGTGCAGCGTAATGCGGCCAAACTCCGGCGCCGGTAGCAACGTGTCCAGAGCCACCTGCTGTGGATGACCAATAAACGCGCTGTAGGCCTCAAAAACCTGCGTCGTACCGCGCGCTTTGCCTTCAAGGGTATAGCCGGCAATATGCGGCGTACCAATATCCACCCGCTTGAGCAATTCGGTATTCAGATCCGGCTCCGGCTCCCAGACATCCAGCACCACGCTTAATGCCTGCCCGGCCTGCAGCCGCTGCAGCAGCGCGGCGTTATCCACCACCGGACCACGGCAGGCGTTGATTAAAATCGTCCCCGGCTTCAGGCGGCGAATCAGCGCCTCATCCGCCAGGTGCAGCGTCTTGTACTGCCCTTCCTTATAGAGCGGGGTATGGAACGTCAAAATGTCCGCGTCCTGCACCAGCTCGTCAAGAGAGCGGAAATCCCCCTCGTCGCCGCGATCGGCGCGCGGCGGATCGCAGAGCAGCGTTTTGATTCCCAGCGCCTCAAGGCGTTTTTGCAGACGCCCGCCCACGTTGCCGACGCCCACGATCCCGACGGTACGGTCGGCCAGCGCAAAACCGTCACGCTCGGCCAGCATGAGCAGCGCGGAAAACACATATTCCACCACCGCGATAGCGTTGCAGCCCGGCGCCGCGGAAAAACCGATTCCCGCCTGCTGTAGCCACGCCTGATCGACATGATCGGTACCCGCCGTCGCGGTGCCAACAAATTTGATCGCTTTGCCAGAAAGTAGCGCTTCGTTAACTTTGGTGACGGATCGCACCATCAGCGCATCGGCGTCATTTAGCGCTTCAACCGGGACAGGGCGACCTGCAACGGCCTTCACTTCCCCCAGGCGGCTAAAAAGCTCGCGCGCATAGGGCATATTTTCATCAACGAGGATTTTCACGGTTCAGTACCTGTCTGAGAGCGAGAGTAAACCGGGGAAGTGTGCCATAATCTGCCCGCCAGGAACATCACCACCCGGCCCTTAGTACAGTAATTTAGTACAGCAATACGCAAAGGATTAATCATGACGCAACCCGTTTCAGGTATGTCCGATCGCCCTCCGGGCTCAGGCGAACCTCCGCTCACCACTCAGCAGCGTACCGCGCTTGAGCGGCTCATTACGCGCCTGGTGGCTTTAACATCCCAGCAAAATGCGGAAGTGTGGGCCTGCGTAAAACACGATCTGAGCCTGAAAAACGACGCGCCGCTGCTGGCAAGCCATTTTGCCGCCGCCGAGAACAGCCTGAACCAGCGCCTAATCCTCGCCCAGCAAAATCATCACCGTCGGCAAATCCTGGCGCAGCTGAGCGAGCTGCTGAATCAGGGCAACAATCGCCAGGCGGTCAGCGATTATATTCGTCAGCATGACGGTCAAACCGCCCTGCATGCCTTGTCCCAGCCGCAGCTGGAGAATGTTCTGCAGCTCCTGCAAAGCGGCCAGCTCTCGATTCCTCAGCCGCAGCAGCGCCCGCCAACGCATCGTCCGCTGCTGCCCGCGGAGCACAACACGCTCAATCAGCAGGTGACCAAACTCGCGGCGGCCACCGGCGAGTCCAGCAAGCTTATCTGGCAATCCATGCTGGAGCTAAGCGGCGTCAAGAGCGGAGAGCTGATCCCGGCGACCCACTTCACTCCCCTCTCGTACTGGCTACATGCGCGGCAAACGCTCAGTTCGCAGGCTGCGCCGACGCTGACCTCGCTGCAGGCCGCATTAAAACAGCCGCTTGAAGCCGCGGAATGGCAAAGAGTGATGGATTTTGCCCAAACCCACTGGCACGCGACGGCGCAAACGCCGCTCAGCGCGGCGCAGCTGCTGACGCTGCTCAACAAAATTTTCGTGCTCAGGGTCGCCAGAGCCCAGGAGACGCTGGCGATCCCGCCGGTTCAGGCGCCTCCCGCCTCACCGTGGCTGGTATTGAAAAAACCGTGGGTTATCGCGCTGGCAGCTATCGTGGTGCTTGCCCTGCTGTGGCTGGTGATTTAAGGAGATATCATCGGCCCGCATGCCGGGCCGAATGAAGCGCTACTTACGCAGCGACACCAGGCTAACCAGGATCCCCAGCACGGCGCATATTGCCGCGGCCAGGAAGACGGAAGAGTAGCCCAACGACGTCGCCAGCAGCCCGGTAAGCGGGCCGGTGACGCCGTAAGAGATATCCTGAAACGCGGCATAGCCGCCAAGCGCCGTTCCTCGTACATGCGGCGGTACCCGCTTCACGACCTCGACGCCCAGCGCCGGGAAGATAAGCGAGCATCCGCAGCCGGTGAGCGCCGCCCCCGCCAGCGCGATCCAGGCATTGGGCGCCTGCCAGAGCAGCGCCAGGCCTATCGCTTCAATCAGCAGCGAAACGATGGCCACTTTCACCCCACCGAAGCGGTCCGGCATCCAGCCAAACAGTACGCGCATCAGGACAAACGCCCCGCCAAACGCGGTCAGCGTAAAACCGGCCATCGCCCAGCCGTTGCTGGCGAAATACAAAGAGACAAATGTGCCAATTACCGCGAAGCCGACGCCCTGAAGGCCAAGACCGATACCGGGCCGCCAGATCATTCCCACCACGCTCCACAGCGACGGCCGCTCGCCGCCGTGAGCAGGAATTTTACGCACCGTGCCGTTAATCGCCCAGGCCACTAACGGCAGCACCATGGTGACGCAGGCCAGCGCCGCGACGCCGTAATGGCTGTAGATCAGCAGCCCCAGCGGCGCCCCGGCCGCCAGAGAGCCGTATATCGCCATACCGTTCCACGACATGACTTTACCGGAGCGCATGGGCCCCACCAGCCCCATCCCCCAGCTTAAATTACCGGTGAGCAGCTGGCTTTCACCAAAACCCAGGATCAGACGGCCAAGCACCAGCAGGCCAAACTTCGCCATGACCGGCACCGGCAGCAGCGCGGCGCACAGCCAGGCGCCCCCCGCCAGCGCGCAGGCCAACATCCCCTGCAGGACAGAGCGTTTGGCGCCGTACTGATCGGCAAGGCGGCCGGCATAGCCGCGGGTTAATACGGTCGCCAGAAACTGGATACCGACGGCGACGCCAACCATGGTATTGCCAAATCCCAGTTCCTGATGGACAAACAAAGGGATAACCGGTAGCGGCAGGCCGACGGTCATATAGGTGAGAAAAACGGCGAACGTGATCCGAAACAGCGAACCATTCGCTGAAGGAGTGCGTTTTGTTTCAGTGACTGCGGACATGCTTTACTCCAGTTCGCAGAGTAAGGCGAGGTGAGACCACGCCCTCTCCACCTGATTATCAGGGTTAAGGCGCGTTGGATGACGTTAAACGCTTACGCATTATCTGAGAGAATAATGTTGTGGCAGGAGTTTGCCTTTTCTCCCGGGGGTCTGTCAAGAATACAAAAAAGGGAGCCCGTTGGCTCCCCTTGTAAAGCGTGTTCGTTATGCGCGGTATTTGCGCATGACCAGCGTGGCGTTAGTCCCGCCAAAGCCGAAGCTGTTAGACATCACGGTCGTCAGCGCGCGTTCGGTCGGCTCGGTCACGATATTCAGGCCGGCTGCCTGCTCGTCCATCTCTTCGATGTTGATGCTCGGCGCAATAAAGCCGTGTTCCAGCATCAGCAGGGAGTAGATAGCTTCCTGTACGCCAGCGGCGCCCAGGGAGTGGCCGGTCATCGCTTTGGTCGCGGAGATCGCCGGGCTGTTATCACCGAAGACTTCACGAATCGCCCCCAGCTCCTTCACATCGCCTACCGGGGTAGAAGTACCGTGGGAGTTCAGGTAGTCAATCGGCGTATCAACGCCGTCCATCGCCATCTTCATGCAGCGAACCGCGCCTTCACCGGACGGGGCAACCATGTCTGCGCCATCGGACGTTGCGCCGTAGCCAACGATTTCAGCATAGATGTGCGCGCCGCGCGCCAGAGCATGTTCCAGCTCTTCAACCACAACCATACCGCCGCCGCCCGCGATAACGAAACCATCACGGTGGGTGTCATAGGTACGAGACGCTTTTTCTGGCGTTTCGTTGTATTTGGTGGACAGCGCGCCCATCGCGTCGAATTCACACGCCATTTCCCAGCACAGCTCTTCGCCGCCGCCGGCAAACACGATGTCCTGTTTGCCCAGCTGGATTTGTTCAACAGCGTTACCGATGCAGTGTGCGGAAGTCGCACAGGCGGAGCTGATGGAGTAGTTCACGCCGTAGATTTTGAACGGTGTTGCAAGGCAAGCGGATACCGCGGACGCCATCGCTTTGGTCACCACGTAGGGGCCAACCGCTTTCAGACCGCGCGGGCTGCGCATTGCATCAGCGCCGAAAACCTGAGATTTAGAAGAACCGCCAGAACCGGCAATCAGGCCCACGCGCGGGTTTTGCTGATAGACTTCATCTTTCAGGCCAGCATCTTCAATTGCCTGCTGCATGGAAAGATAGGAATAGATAGAGGCATCGTTCATGAAACGAACCACTTTACGGTCGATCAAGCCGGTGGTGTCCAGTTTGACGTTGCCCCATACGTGGCTGCGCATTCCTGAATCTTTAAACTCTTCAGAGAAAGTGATCCCGGAGCGTCCTTCACGCAGAGATGCCAGGACTTCCTGCTGGTTATTACCAATACTGGAAACGATGCCCAGGCCAGTAATCACTGCACGTTTCATTCAATACCTCTGTAAGTCGCACTATATTAAGTTTCGAGTCGCACAATAGCGTACACTTGTACGCCGAACAAGTCCGATCAGCCAATTTGTGTATAAATTTGCGCCCTCAGGCACACATCGTTAAGATCGTTCTACGCCTTGTGATTCGAGTAACTTACGTGAAACAAAACGCCATACAACCCGCCAACCTGGAATTCAACGCTGAGGGTACACCTGTTTCCCGAGATTTTGACGATGTCTACTTTTCCAATGACAACGGTCTGGAAGAGACGCGCTACGTTTTCCTCGACGGAAACCAGCTCAGGGAACGCTTCCCTGAGCATGCACGTCCGTTCTTTGTGGTTGCCGAAAGCGGGTTCGGTACCGGCCTGAATTTCCTCACGCTGTGGCAGGCGTTTGACGTTTTTCACCGCGATAATCCAGAAGCTACCCTGCAAAGATTACATTTCATCAGTTTCGAAAAATTTCCGCTGAAAGCGGAGGACCTGCGCCTTGCCCACCAGCGCTGGCCGGAGCTTGCAACCTGGGCCGAGCAGCTGCAGGCGCAGTGGCCTCTGCCCATCGCGGGCTGCCATCGTCTGCTGCTGGATGAAGGGCGGGTCACGCTGGATTTGTGGTTTGGCGATATTAATGAACTGACCAACGAGCTCGATGATTCGCTTAATCAGCAGGTGGACGCCTGGTTTCTTGATGGCTTTGCCCCGGCAAAAAACCCGGACATGTGGACGGCGGAGCTGTTTGCGGCGATGGCTCGTCTGGCAAGACCCGGCGGTACCCTGGCCACCTTCACCTCCGCCGGCTTTGTCCGCCGCGGCCTGCAGGAGGCCGGTTTCAGCATGCAGAAGCGCAAGGGTTTTGGCCGCAAGCGCGAAATGCTGACCGGCGAAATGCGTGAAACGCCGGAGATCCCCGCGCGCGCGCCGTGGTTTGCCCGCAGCGGTACGGAACAGCGCGATGCCGCGATTATCGGCGGGGGGATCGCCAGCGCCCTGCTCGCGCTGGCGCTGCTGCGCCGCGGATGGCAGGTAACGTTATACTGCGCCGACAGCGCGCCGGCTGCTGGCGCATCCGGAAACCGCCAGGGCGCGCTCTATCCGCTGCTCAGCCAGCACGATCCCGCCCTGGCCCGCTTCTTCCCGGCGGCATTTACTTTCGCCCGCCGCGTGTATGACGCTCTGCCGGTGATGTTCGATCATGACTGGTGCGGCGTGACGCAGCTGGGCTGGGATACGAAAAGCGCGCAGAAAATCGCCCAGATGATTGCGCTTAACCTGCCGCCGGAAATCGCCGTCGCCGTGGACGCCCGAACCACTGCGCAACAAACCGGTGTGGAAACCGGCTGCGGGGGCATCGCCTATCCTGCCGGCGGCTGGCTTTGTCCGCAGCAGTTAACCGCTGAACTGCTGGCCCTCGCCGCCACTCGCGGATTGCGCGTGCGCTACGATTATCCGGTCACGGAGCTCAGCGCAGACAACAACGGCTGGCAATTAAACCAGCGGCAGTACCACGAGGTCGTGGTGCTGGCCAACGGCCATCAGCTGACCCGCTTTAGCCAGACGGAGCATCTTCCCATGTACCCGGTTGCCGGTCAGGTTAGCCATATTCCGACGACGCCAGGGCTATCGAAATTGCGCCAGGTCCTGTGCTACAACGGCTACCTGACGCCGCAAAACCCGCATAATCAGCAACACTGCATTGGCGCAAGCTACCACCGCGGACAGGCAGAGGCCACGTTTAGCGCCGAGGATCAGCAGCAGAATCGCCAGCGCCTGATTGACTGTTTCCCGCAGGCGGAATGGACGCGGGAGGTAGACGTGAGCGCTAATCAGGCCCGCAGCGGCGTGCGCTGCGCAACCCGCGATCATTTGCCGATGGTCGGCAGCGTGCCTGATTATGAGGCCACCTTACGCGAATATGCCTCTCTGGCTGAACGTCAGGAGCAGGCCGGAGAAGCGCCGGTTTACCGCAACTTGTATATGCTGGGAGCTCTGGGCTCGCGCGGCCTGTGCTCCGCGCCGCTGGCGGCTGAAATTCTGGCGTCGCAAATGAGCAATGAGCCATTACCCATGGATAAAGAAACGCTGGCGGCGCTGAATCCTAACCGGCTGTGGGTAAGAAAACTGCTGAAAGGGAAAGCGGTGAAATAATTGCGGGAAATAGAGCCCGGCTGAGCGAATGCCGGGCTTTGGCGGAGGGCAGAACTATTTCTGCATCGCCTTCTGGTACAAACTGTTCCACATTTCCTGCACCAGAACCTGATCCGGCGGCGACAGTTCGCCCGCGCTGATGGCTTTTTCCAGGCTCCGGGATACCTTGTCATGTACCGCTTGCGCAGTATGCTCGCCCTCTCCTTCCAGCTCGGCCACCGCCAGCGTCAGGTGGCCGCGCAGATAACCGCCGGCAAACAGTTCGTCATCACTGGCGTGGTCGACCATATCATCAATTAACGCCAGAATGCGTGATTCAAACTCCGCGATCATCTTCTTTCCTCATAGTATGTAAAGTGTGGCCTTAGTGCAGGTCTTCCGGCCACGGGAACTGTTCTGCCGTCAAGGGCGGCGTTTGGTAATATTCTTGCAGCGCCTGAATGAAACGCGCGGGACGCTCAGGGATCCCCTGCTCCAGATAGGTCATCACCTGGGCATGCACGCGCCGCTGAAAAGCGATCCGGTCGGGCTCAAAATCCCCTTCCAGGTTGTCGCAGCTGACGTTAAATGGGTATCCCGCCGCCACGCAAAACAGCCAGTCAAACGCCTGAGGCTTCACCTCAACGTCTTCAAATTGAGACTGGGTCATCGCGTCACGACCGTCCGGACAGTACCAGTAACCGAAATCTACCAGCTCACGTCGCGCCTTCCCGGCAATGCACCAGTGCGATATCTCGTGCAGTCCGCTGGCGTAAAAGCCGTGGGCAAAGACGATACGGTTATAAGGCACGTCATCATCTGCCGGAAGATAGATCGGTTCGTCATCGCCTTTAATCAGACGGGTATTAAAATCTTCAGCAAAACAGCCGTCGAAGATTTCGATCAGCTGTTCATATTTATGCGTGCTGTTCATTAGTTCATCCCCAGCCACTGGAGGAACTCCTGTCCATGGCTGTCATAAAGCAGTTTTGCACTCATCACCGCCGACACCACGACGATCATCGGTCGAATCAGTGACTGTCCTTTGCTCAGCACCAGCCGCGATCCCGCGCGGGCACCGATAAATTGCCCGGCCAGCATCACAAAGCCGGTAGCCCATATCACCTTGCCGCCAATAATAAACAACAGCAGGCCGCCAACGTTAGACGTCGCGTTAAGCAATTTTGCATGCGCGGTCGATTTCGCCAGATTGAACCCCGCGAGGGTGACGAAAGCCAGCGCGTAAAAAGATCCGGCGCCCGGACCAAAGAAACCGTCGTAAAAACCGACGCAGCCACCAGCCACCAGGGCAAACGGCAGACCGTACAGACGTCGCTGCCGGTCCTCTTCGCCGAGCTTCGGCATCAGCAGAAAATAGAGGCCAATGCCGATAACCAGGATTGGCAGTATCTGCTTGAGAATATCGGACTGGACGTGCTGGACCAGCAGCGCGCCGCCCGTCGAGCCGAGAAAGGTCATCAGAATATTGAGCTTCTGGTCGGCCAGATTCACCACCTTGCGGCGGATGAAATAAAGCGAGGCGGACAGCGACCCGCCGCAGGCCTGCAGCTTATTCGTTGCCAGCGCCTGCGCAGGGGGAAGACCCGCCGCCATCAGGGCCGGGACGGTCAATAACCCGCCGCCGCCCGCCAGTGAATCGATAAATCCCGCCAGAATGGCCACGAAAAACAGTACGACCAGTACCGTCGGTGACACCATAAAAACGTCGATAAAACTATCCATTAAAGAATATGCTCATCCAGTAGCGCCTGGCAGGAAGGCGGCAGCGGAGGCGGCGTCTTCTTCACAGGAGGGGTTGATCCTGGCTTAGGGGGTTCAAACCAGCTTTGCAATTCCGCACCGCAGCCATCGCCCGCCGGAGGCGGGGCCTGGTCTTCACACTCGAGGCTGCCGGCCGGGCAGCGCAGGCGCACGTGCATATGCGCTCGGTGCTGGAACCATGGGCGAACTTTGCGTAGCCAGTCGCGATCGCTACCGGCATCCAGGCACAGCTGCTGCTTAATCGCCGGGTTGACGAAAATACGCGTAACGTCGCTATCTTGCGCCGCCATCTTAATCAGCTGGCTGATTTGCGGGCTCCACAGCGACGGCACTACGCGTTTGCCGTCGCGGGCCACCAGGTCCAGCGCCTGCGGCTTCAGCAGCTGAGCTGAACTCCAGCGCGCCTGCGGCAGCTGAAGAAAAATATCGACGTCCAGTCCGGACTGATGGCTGGCGTGGCCGCCGTTAAAGCGTCCACCGGCCGGCATACCCATGTCGCCAATCAGCACCGTTCCCATGCCTTTATTGTGCGCCTGATTGCTCAGACGCTGAATAAACTGCACGAGGTCCGGATGGCCGAAGTAGCGGTTCTGATCGGTACGCATCACCTGATAGCCGGTGGCGTTTAACGGCAGCGCCTGCGCGCCAACGATACAGCCATTGGCAAACGCGCCAATGGACTGCGGGCTGCCGCTAACGGGCTGCGTAATTTTCTGCCACGGCGTCGCCGCCAGGCTGGTACCGCTGGCGAGGAGCGCCAGCAGTGCGATAACGGTGTTTTTCATCTATGACCAGCGTGGAATTGATGTCGTCACGTCGCCATTTTGCGCGCGCTGACGCATAAAGTGATCCATTAACACGATCGCCAGCATCGCTTCGGCAATAGGTACCGCACGAATACCGACGCAAGGATCGTGACGCCCTTTGGTGATCATCTCAACTTCTTCGCCAAAGCGATTGATCGTGTGACCCGGGACGGTGATGCTGGAGGTCGGCTTCAGCGCGATATTCGCCACGATCTGCTGACCGCTGCTAATGCCGCCGAGAATGCCGCCCGCGTGGTTGCTCTGGAAACCCGCTTTGGTAATTTCATCGCGGTTTTCGCTGCCGCGCAGCTTCACCACCTCAAAACCATCGCCAATTTCCACGCCCTTCACCGCATTGATGCTCATCAGCGCGTGCGCGATATCGGCATCGAGACGGTCGAATACCGGCTCGCCCAGTCCCGGCGGTACGCCATCGGCCACCACGGTGACCTTCGCCCCGATGGAGTCGCCCTCTTTTTTCAGGCCGCGCATCAGTTCATCAAGCGCTTCGATTTTGTCCGGATCCGGGCAGAAGAACGGGTTCTGCTCTACCTGATCCCACGCTTTTATCGCCAGCGGGATATCGCCCATCTGGGTCAGGCAACCGCGAATCACAATACCAAATTTCGCGGCGAGGAATTTCTTGGCAATCGCCCCTGCGGCCACGCGCATGGCGGTTTCACGCGCAGAGGAACGACCGCCGCCACGATAGTCGCGCAGGCCATATTTCTGCTCGTAGGTGTAGTCAGCGTGTCCCGGGCGGAAAACGTCCTTAATGGCGCCGTAGTCCTGAGAACGCTGGTCGGTATTCTCAATCAGCAGGCCAATGCTGGTCCCGGTGGTCACCCCCTCGAATACGCCGGAAAGGATCTTCACCTGGTCCGGCTCGCGGCGCTGGGTGGTATAGCGTGAGGTTCCCGGACGACGGCGATCGAGATCGTGCTGGAGATCGGCTTCGGTTAGCGGAATGCCTGGCGGCACGCCGTCAACGATGCAGCCCAGCGCCAGGCCATGCGACTCGCCGAACGTCGTGACGCGAAAGAGTTGTCCAATTGTGTTTCCTGCCATCACGGCTCCGTTTTTGTCGTTATGTTTGCGTGTTGTTTTAGTCTTTATAAATACCGAAATGCGCGCGGGCGGCAATCAGCTGCGGTTTAGTCAGCATAAAGACGCCATCGCCGCCGTTTTCAAACTCCAGCCAGGTAAATGGCACGTCAGGATATTGCTCCATCAGATGTACCATGCTGTTACCGACTTCACAAATCAGGATACCGTCATCGCTGAGATAATCCGGCGCGCAGGCGAGGATCCGGCGGGTTAACTTCAGACCATCGCTACCGGAAGCCAGCCCCAGGACCGGTTCATGGCGATATTCACCCGGCAGGTCGGACATATCTTCTTCATCGACGTACGGCGGATTGGTCACGATCAGATCGTATTGCACATTCGGCAGATCGCGGAACAGATCGGAGCGAATCGGCGTAACGTTATGAATTAAGCTGTGATCTTCCACGTTCTGCTCGGTAACGGCCAGCGCGTCAGGGGAAATATCCACCGCATCGACTTCCGCTTCCGGGAAAGCGTAAGCGCAGGCGATAGCGATACAGCCGCTGCCGGTGCACATATCAAGGATGTGCTGCGGATAGTGGTCAATCAGGCCGGAAAAATGGTTGTTAATGAGTTCGCCAATCGGCGAGCGCGGTACCAGCACGCGTTCATCGACGTAAAACTCATGGCCGCAGAACCAGGCTTTGTTGGTCAAATAAGCGACCGGAATGCGCTCGTTAATACGACGAATGACGCGCTCAACGATGCGATGTTTTTCGCTGGAAGTCAGACGCGCGGTACGCATATCTTCCGGAATATCAAGCGGCAGATACAGTGAAGGCATCACCAGCTGTACGGCTTCATCCCACGGGTTATCGGTGCCGTGTCCGTACCAGATATTTGCAGCGCTGAAGCGGCTTACCGCCCAACGCAGCATGTCCTGAATGGTATGAAGCTCATTAACGGCTTCATCAACAAAAATTTTATCCACGCTATCCCCCAGGGCACGCTCTGCTATAAATTCGGCGGCTAGTTTGCCACGAAGACGGGGATAAATCAGCATTCTTACGTCAGGCTGAGGGGGAAAAATAGGTTTTCCTTGCCTGGATGCGTGGCGAGTCGGGTAAACTACCGGCAAAGAAAAAATGAGATCAGGTAATGAAAAAGAAAACATCGCTAAGCGAGGAGGATCAGGCATTGTTCCGGCAGCTGATGACCGGCACGCGTCAGATTAAGCAGGACACCATCGTTCATCGCCCGCAGCGTAAAAAAATCGCTGAAGTACCACCCAAGCAGCTGCTCCAGGAGCAGGCGGATAACAGTCACTATTTTTCCGATGAGTTTCAGCCGCTGCTGAATACCGAAGGGTCGGTTAAGTATGTGCGCTCGGACGTCAGCCATTTTGAGCTGAAAAAACTGCGTCGGGGTGATTATTCGCCGGAGCTGTTTCTCGACCTGCACGGTTTAACCCAGCAGCAGGCCAAGCAGGAACTGGGAGCCTTGATTGCCGCCTGCCGTCGCGAGCACGTATTCTGCGCCTGCGTGATGCACGGGCATGGAAAGCATATTCTCAAACAGCAAACGCCGCTGTGGCTGGCCCAGCACCCGCATATTATGGCGTTTCATCAGGCACCAAAAGAGTACGGCGGAGACGCCGCACTGCTGGTTCTGATTGAAGTTGAAGAGTGGCAACCGCCGGAGCTTCCGTAAACGTCAGCCCCGGGAGGGAATCAGATAGCCTTCGCCATCTTCAAATTGCAGGGGCTCATTTGCCAGTTGAATTCGCCTTTGCCGCTGGCATCAAGCGTGACGCAGGCAATCGCCGAAGTGGTGAACATCGGGGGAGTTTCCCCCGGGCACAGCTCTGAGACGAGGTACCCCACCAGAGGGAGGTGAGACACGACCAGCGCCGTCGCCACACCTTCATTCGCCAGCGCCTGCAGATAAGCGCTAACCATGCCAACGTCGCCGCACGGCGTGAGTTCCGGCATCACGTCGACATCTTTTGGCAGATTCATGCACTCCCCAACAATTTCCAGCGTCTGTTCTGCACGCAGGTAGGGACTCACAAGAACCCGCTCAATATCCACTTTTTGACCTTTCAGCCAGGTAGCCATCTGACGAGACTCATCGCAACCGCAGACGGTTAATGGACGAACCGAGTCACTGGCTGCATCGAGGGCAGCGTCGCCGTGACGCATGATAAAAACTTGCATATTGCACCGCTTTTGTTAACCAGAAGCACCGCGGTCTTACCCACGTAGACGATACGCAGGTGACCCGGTGGCCGGGCATTGTGCCTGATCCATTCAACGAATGAAACGCTGTTTTTTACCTCAATGGCGTAAGTATAGTCAACTATTGCTTACAAAATCGCCAAAGCGCAGCGCCGTTCATTACCGGATTTACCTTCTTTGACCACAACTTAGGTCGTACGTTCCTCAGCGGGCCAAAAGGTCGCCCCCTGCTCGGCCATGTGTAACAAAGTGTCACATGGTGTAAAACGCGGGCCGTACTGAGCAGCCAGGCGCTGCAATATCGCGGCGACCTCCCCCGCTCCCAGGGTATCCATATAGCGGAACGGGCCGCCAAGAAACGGCGGAAAACCAATGCCAAATACGGCGCCGATATCACCATCGCGGGCGCTGCGAACCACTCGCTCATCGAAGCAGCGCGCCGCTTCGTTAAGCATCATCATCACGCAGCGTTCCGCCACCTGCTGCGCGGACAAGCGCGCCTGCGGTGAGGAAATACCCAGTAAAGCGTAGATCGCAGGATCGGGCCGTTTTTTGCTTTTACGCCCTTTTGCCGCATAAAGATAGAAACCCCGGTTATTTTTTCTCCCTTTGCGATCGTCATTCAGAATCAAACTAATGATGTTTGCAGGCGGGCTAAAACGTTCTCCCCATGCGGCCTCCAGCACCGGGATAATTTTGGTACCGGTATCGATTCCCACTTCATCAAGGAGCTGAATAGGGCCAACCGGAAAACCGAATTTAACCAAAGCGTTATCAATATGCTCTACCGGCTCGCCTTCCAGCAAAAGGCGCATGGCTTCATTTATGTAGGGGGCCAGAATGCGGTTAACATAAAAGCCCGCTTTATCGGCGACGACAATCGGCGTTTTACCCTGCAGTTTCGCCAGCTTAACCGCCGTCGCAATTGTTTGCCGATCCGTACCACTATGCGGAATCACCTCCACCAGCGGCATTTTGTCTACCGGGCTAAAGAAGTGAAGCCCGATGACCCGCTGCGGCCTGCTTGCATGCGCCGCGATCTCGCCGATCGGTAAAGACGACGTATTAGAAGCAAAGATCGTCTCCGGGCGGCAGTGCTGTTCAACTTCGCTGACCATCTTCTGCTTGAGCGCAAGATCTTCAAACACCGCTTCGATCACCACATCGCGATGTGCGAATCCCTGATAATCCAGCGAACCGGATATTAACCCCATCTGGCGATCGCGCTCGCTGGCGCGCAGATAGCGGCGACGCACCTGTTTATCGAGCAGATCCCAGCTGTACTTCAGTGCGTGATTTATCCCGCGCGGCTGGATGTCCTTTATGCGTACCGGTAATCCGCCTTTGCAGGCGGTGACGTAAGCGATACCGCCCCCCATAAGTCCTCCGCCCAGAATGCCCACGCTGCGCAGCACGACGGGATCAGCATCCGCGCCGCGATCTTTTTTCAGATCGGTGCTGGCGAAAAAAATCGACCGTAGCGCCTGCGATTGCGGCGTCATCGCCAGCTCGCCAAAAGCGCGGGCCTCCTCGGCGTATCCGCTGCTGCAGCCCTGCGCCAGTCCGGTTTCAATCACCTGCAGAATGCGCTCAGTTGCCGGGTAGTTCCCCTGGGTTTTGTGATGCGTCTTTTTCGCGACCAGACGAAACAGCAGGCTGCGGCCAAGCGGGCCTGCGAGAATACGTTCGCGCGCCGGAACAGCGCGGCTTGCCGGGCGACCTTTGAGCGCCAGTTCAATCGCGGTTTGCAGCAGGATAGTCTGCGGCACCACCTCATCAACCAGCCCTGCCTTCAGGGCCTGACGCGGGCGAAGCTGCTTACCGGTCAGGATCATCTCCAGCGCGCCGCTGACGCCAATTAATCGCGGTAGACGCTGAGTTCCGCCAGAGCCGGGCAGCAGCCCCAGCTGTACTTCCGGGAGGCCAAGCCGGGTTTTATCGTCATCGCTGCATACCCGCCCGTGGCAGGCCAGCGCCAGTTCAAGGCCGCCGCCCAGGCATGCGCCGTGGATAGCGGCAATCACCGGAATCGACAGACCGTGGATCTCGGCCATGATTTGCTGGCCCTGACGGGCAAGCGCCTCCGCTTCCTGCGCGGAATGGCAGCGGGCAATCATATTGATATCCGCCCCGGCGATAAAGTTATCCGCTTTTGCCGAGATAAACACCGCGCCGCGCAGTTCCTTATTGTCGCGGATCTGGCGGATGATCCCCCGTACCTCGCTGGCGAACTCAGCTTTCAGGGTATTCATTTTTTCACCGGGCGCGTCAATGGTGATGACGGCGATATTGTCCGGGCGAACCTCAAGCGTAAATGCCGATACGGTTTCCATTATTCGGCCTCCAGAACCATCGCTGAACCCAACCCACCCGCCGCGCAGGCGGTGACCAGACCAAATCCGCCGCCGCGCCGCCGCAGTTCATGCAGCGTTTGGGTAATCATCCGCGCGCCGGTGGCGGCAAAGGGATGACCGTAGGCAATCGAGCCGCCAAGCACATTAAATTTGCTCTCGTCCACTTCCCCGGTAGCCTGAGAGCGGCCAAGCACTTCGCGGGCAAAGCGATCGCTGGCCATACATTGCAGGTTGGCCAGCGTTTGCGCGGCAAAAGCTTCATGCATATCAATCAGGGTCAAATCAGCCAGCGTCAGCCCCGCTCTTTCCAGCGCCAGCGGCGTCGACCACGCCGGGCCCAGCAGCATATCCTGGCGAACATCAATCGCGGTGAAAGCGTAGCTTCGCAGATAGCCCAGCGGAACAAGGCCCAGCTCTTTAGCCCGGGATTCGGTCATCAGGATCACCGCCGCCGCCCCATCGGTTAGCGGCGTACTGTTCGCGGCGGTTACGCTCCCGTGTTGACGATCGAAGGCCGGGCGTAACTTTTGGTAATCCGCCAGGGTTGAATTTTTACGAATATTATTATCCTGTTCCAGCGGCTCACGGAACGGCGGCGTGTACGCCGTCATCACTTCTGCCGAGAGCTTACCTTCCTCCCAGGCTCTGGCCGCAAGCTGGTGTGAACGCAGCGCCAGCGCATCCTGCCGTTCGCGCGTGATAGCCCACGTTTTCGCCATCTGCTCGGCGGTATCGCCCATCCGCAGGCCGGTTGAGTATTCGGCAACCGCTGGCGGTACGGGCAGAAGGTCGCGAAAACGCAGCCGAGAAAATAGCTTCAGACGCTGTCCCAGGGTGCGAGCTTTGTTGGCATCAACAAGCGTTCGGGCGAGTTTTTTGCTGACGCCAATAGGTAATACGGAAGAGGAGTCGGCTCCGCCGGCGATACCCGCGCGAATAGTGCCTGCCATCAGGCTTTCCGCGACGTTGGCTACCGCCTGAAAGCTGGTCGCACAGGCGCGGCTGACGCTGTAGGCATCGGTATGCACGCTCATGCCGGTCCCCAGCACAATTTCCCGGGCGATGTTCGGCGCTTCCGGCATCTGCACCACCTGGCCAAATACCAGCTGGTCTATTATGTCCGCGGGGATGTTGCTGCGAGCCAGCATTTCGCCGACCACCAGCTTACCTAAATCAACGGCCGGCACGCCGTGAAAAGCCGTCGCCTGTCGGGCAAACGGAGTACGTAAACCGCTGACTATCGCGATACGATCGCCCTGGCGGGTGACTAGCGGTAATGCCTGACTCATAACGCTCCCCTGTTAACCGATAAAACAAAGTGGTCTGACCTGATAACAGTTTTAACTAATATTTTACATTAAGCCAATCGGGGAACCGAAAAAGTGGGAGCCAAAACACATTGATTAGAAAAGGTAACGCCCCTGCCATGAGGGGCATTAAGGGAAGGATTAACGCAAGCCGAGCTGGAAAATCAGGGTTTCAGCTTCACAGCTGAACACGAAATCGATATCCAGCTTCACGCCGCCATCAACGTCGGTAAAGGTCGGGGTGATTTTGCACGGCTCTGATTCAACGTTACGCGCTCTTTCGCTTAATGCGGCGAGCGTTTCTTCGGCTTCGGCACGGTTCGCAAACACGCGGCTATAAGAGGCGGTGCAATCGGTGTTGTCCATAATGGTGCCAACATCCATACAGCAGCAAACCGGGGTTTCATCAGCACTGCATTTACTCATCGTAGATTTCCTCTGTATATGCACTCAAGGTGCCAGACAAATAATGTGCGTATTTTACGCCCCGGGCATGCCTGCCTCCAGTCGTTAATGGCGACAAACGGGATAAGTGACCGAAATCACACTTAAAAATGATCCAAAACAAAAAGCGCCTACTTTGGGTAACAGGTACCCGGGCAAATTTGCCAACTGGATCGCGTTTCTTAGATCACAATTGAAAAAACTTATAAACAAACTTGCAACATATCATCTGGTCAGACCTATACTCAGCGCACTGGTCTGATTTCTCTGTCGTAAAGCAGACCCTACACTTCGCGCTCCTGTTACAGCATGTAACATTGTTTAAATAAAAATAACTCTATGAGGTTATGGGCATGAGCCAGAAAACCCGCGTTACCCAATCTGCCCTTGCAGTGGCTGTAGCACTCGTTTCAACCCAGGCCTGGTCAGCAGGCTTTCAGCTAAACGAATTCTCTTCATCGGGCCTTGGTCGCGCCTATTCAGGTGAAGGCGCTATTGCTGATGATGCGGGAAACGCCAGTCGTAACCCGGCGTTAATCATGATGTTCGACCGTCCAACCTTCTCCGGCGGCGCTATTTTCGTCGATCCTGATGTCAACGTCACCGGTAGTTCAGTTATCGGTAATGACGCCAGCCAGGACAATATTGCGCCTACCGCATGGGTGCCGAATCTGCACTTCGTGGCGCCGATTAACGACCAGTTCGGTTGGGGAGCTTCCCTGACCTCTAACTATGGTTTAGCCACCGAGTTCAACAACGATTTTGCCGCGGGCTCGATGGGCGGTACCACCGATCTCGAAACGCTTAACCTGAACCTGAGCGGCGCTTATCGTCTCAACGACCACTGGAGTTTTGGTCTGGGCTTTGACGCCGTGTACGCTCGAGCAAAATTAGAGCGCTATGCGGGTGATTTACCGGAAATTATCGGCGCACAGCTACCGGGAATGGTGAAAGCCGGCAAACTCTCCCCGGCTCAGGCTGCGGCCATCGGTCAACAGGCCGGCGGTATCAGCCGCGACACCCAAATTGCTCGTCTGAAGGGTGATGAATGGGGCTTTGGCTGGAATGCCGGTATTTTATATGAAGTCGATAAAAACAACCGCTATGGCTTAACCTACCGCTCTGAAGTCAAAGTTGATTTTGACGGGGATTACAAGAGCAGCCTGCCGTCGTCCCTTAACCCCATCAACTCCGCTCTGGGACTGGGCCTGCCGTACGGCACCGGCGGCTCCACGATTGGCGGTTCTCTGACGTTGAATCTGCCAGAAATGTGGGAAGTATCAGGTTATAACCGCGTGGCGCCAAAATGGGCCGTTCACTACAGCCTGGCATACACCAGCTGGAGCCAGTTCCAGGAGCTGAAAGCGACCAAAACCAGCGGTGGTGAAACGCTGTTCTACAAGGACGAAGGTTTTAAAGATTCCTACCGTATCGCGCTGGGTACGACCTATTACCACGACGATAACTGGACCTTCCGTACCGGTATCGCCTTTGATGATAGCCCGGTCCCGGCTTCCAATCGCTCTATCTCTATTCCGGACCAGGATCGCCTGTGGCTCAGCGCCGGTACGACTTACGCCTTTAATAAAGATGCCTCAGTCGACGTCGGTGTGTCTTATATGCACGGTCAGCACGTTGAATTTACAGAAGGGCCGTATACATTTAAATCAGAAGGTAAAGCCTGGCTGTACGGCGCGAACTTCAACTACCGTTTCTGATAATGTGAAGCCACAAAAAAGGGTGAACATCATGTTCACCCTTTTTACTTTCTACCCGTCGGTTACTGTGAATCGATATCTTTGAGATCGCCCTCAATCGCCTGCGCGTTCGGGTTTTCATTCGGGGAAAGTTTACCGCCGTTGGCGATAAAGTCGTGACGCTGGAAGTAGGCTTCACGCATTAAAATATACGGATCGGAGGACTGACGGAGCAAGCCGTCTGAATCCAGCAGCTGCGCGCGCGTTTCAACGCCCTCAACCATCCATTTGCCGATAGACATCGGCCATGTCAGCCAGGAAAGAACCGGATACAGGTCATCAGCCATATCGCCACCCTCATCACGCAGGGTGAAGCTGCCGTAGAAAGGCAGTTGCACATATGGACCATAGCCGACGCCATAGTGACCCAGCGTGCTACCGAAGCGGGCAGGCTCAACGCGCTGTAGTTTCGGATTCGCCATCCCGGCCACATCAACCAGGCCACCCATACCAAGGATGGTGTTCAGGAAGAAACGCGTAAAATGCACCATTCCTTTATAGGGATCGCCTTTCAGGAAGGAGTTCACCATTACCGCCGGCTCTTCGAGGTTGCTGGTAAAATTACTCAGCCCGTTACGCGCCGGCTGCGGAACGTAATCACGCCACGCCACCGCGACGGGGCGAAGGACATAGGGATCGACAACGTTGAAGTTGAAGTTGAACATGGTACGGTTAAAGCCTTCAAGCGGATCTGAACGCCCCTGCGGCCGATCGCCAGAACTAGAACTGGCGCATCCCACCAGCAATGTGGCGCCAAGCGCAAGCGCCGACAGGCGAAAATTCATAGGTGTCTCCCTGTTAATTTAAGCTATCGCTGGGGGTTATCGGGGGACAGCAGCCTCCATAAAGATATCGCCCGTAAGCATGTGCCTGCTTTCAGCATAGCCTTTTTTAGCATCATTGTTGGTGTCCCGATTCTATACACATTTTGCAATTTCCGTATTGCTAATCTTGTCATTGTGAAGAATTTAGGAGCTTATCCGACCCGAACAGCCGAAACCGCTCTAGGATTATAATAAAGACCCGCCGTTGAGGAAAAGTTATGAAACCGCAAACTCACCATGATAATGAGGATGTTGAAGTAGAGAGTGAAGAAAAGCAGAATGGTGAAGAAATTGAGGTTGATGAAGAACGCCTGCCTTCACAGGCGATGGCCACTCATGAAGTGATTCGCCAGGAGGGCGAGAAAGAGCTCGAACGCGATGCCATGGCGCTATTATGGTCAGCGATTGCTGCCGGGCTTTCAATGGGGGCCTCGCTGGTCGCCAAAGGTATCTTCCATGTCCATCTGAACGAACTTCCCGGCGGCTTCTTGCTGGAAAATCTTGGTTATACCTTTGGTTTTGTGATCGTCATTCTCGCTCGCCAACAGCTGTTTACCGAGAACACCGTCACCGCCGTCCTGCCTATTATGCATAAACCCACGCCAGGCAACATCGGCCTGCTGTTACGTTTATGGGGGATTGTGCTGGCAGGTAACTTAATCGGGACCGCTATCGCGGCTTGGGCGTTCGATGTTATGCCTGTGTTCGATGAGCCCACTCGCGAAGCCTTTCTTAAAATTAGCCTGAAGGTGATGCAAAACCCGCCGCTGGAGATGTTTGCCAATGCAATTATCTCCGGTTGGCTGGTCGCCACCATGGTGTGGATGTTTCCTGCCGCAGGTTCTGCAAAGATTGTCGTCATCATTCTGATGACCTGGCTTATCGCCCTCGCGGACACCACGCATATTGTGGTTGGCAGCGTCGAGATTTTCTACCTGGTATTTAACGGGACGCTACCGTGGCAGGAATTTATCTGGCCTTTTGCTCTGCCAACGCTTGCCGGCAACATATGCGGCGGGACCTTTATTTTCGCTTTACTAAGCCATGCCCAGATTCGCAATGACATGAGTCATGAGAAGAAGGCTCGTGCAGCCGAGGAGGCAAAAAAGCGCTAAATGGCTATAGATTAAGCAGTTGGCCCGTACAAGCTTAACGAGCGCCGAAAATAACGCTATAATCCCGGCGCTTCGTCCCCTTAGTTAAATGGATATAACGAGCCCCTCCTAAGGGCTAGTTGCAGGTTCGATTCCTGCAGGGGACACTTTTGAATTATTCACCTCCGTTCACAGCATTCGTTTAATCATCACCACCGCAGAACAACGCCAGCCCCGAAGCAGATGAATCACAGAGGTTTATCGATTCCTGCATAGATCTCATCAAGTTGCTGTAGCCGGTCTTCATATGATTTCGTCAAACAGCGGCTGTCGCTGCCGCATTTCTGCCGGCTATGGAGCCATGTTTTTTGTGCGTCCATCATCTCGCCACGCGTCCCCATTGGAAAAAGCCCCCGCAGAAACTCATACTTCGTCGCCATCGCCACGTCCATATCGTTCAGGCTCCGGTTAGCGCAGATAGCCTTTTCATCCGCCTGCGTCGCTTTCTGACAATCAAAACTCGCGGAGTACCCCGCTACCGGATACAGCACAGCAATAGTCATCAGTACTTCTCTTATCTTCATATGCGCTCCATTTCCGCACTCCCGCCATTTGTGCTACCCGTTTATAACGAGTGCCCCTCGCTACGAAGCCCAGCGTAAGCTTTTGACACACTGACGCTCTGAACTATCCGTGCTGTCGATAATTATAGTTAATCCACCTTAAGGCTCCCATTGGGTGAACCGCGCGCCTTCCGCAATATCTTTTTCCCCGACGCTGATGCGCCCTACAGCCTGGCTGAATTATTGGTCAGAATTGCATCAGAGCGGGTCACGGCATTGCTTGCCAGCGAGGGGGAATATTTTTCTCGCGCAGCGATTTTCATATTTTTGCCTGGCCTGACTTCCCATCAATAAATATAAATTCATTTAAAATCAATGTAATAAATTAAACCCTATCATTCACAGTAGTTATCATTGTTGATTGTTTCCTTGCGTTACGATTCGCAAAACAATGCCGGTAGATAAATCCCTGCCGTCACGTATTCTTGCCGCTGCCGGATGCGCTGAACTGCTGTTCTTTCAGTATCAGCGTTGCTTAAAAGCAGCGCGTCCGGCGGTTTATGGCGGATGAAAGGCTATCTTCTCAGCCATCCGCTTCATATTGCGGCAGGATGTCTGCGACAAGAATCGGGTTCTGTACGGGACTTGCGGACAGCCTGTTGCTTTACCTAAATTGGTTATACGGATAGATATGATGAAAAAACTCGCAATGGCACTGGGTATCTGTGCGCTTATGGCTTGTGGCGCTGCCAGCGCGGCAAATGGTCAGATCGTTTCAAAGGCTAAGTCAGCCTGCCAGAATAACGCGACGCAGTGCGCCCAGGCTAAGTCCACGGCGAAAGCGGATGCGCAGAAAGAAGCAAAAGCAGCCAAAGACGCCTGTGCTAAAAACCAGGCAGCCTGCGACAACGCAAAAACTGCGGCCAAAAACGCAGTGAAAAAGTAACAACAGTAGGGTGGGGTATAACCCCACCCTACTTTCAAAATATGCTCCCCACCGTACGCCAGCGTGACTCCCGCAGGGCAGATTCTGTTTTGCTTATGGCAGATATAGCAGGATTCTTTGCGCACGAGCCCGCATCAAAACAAGCAGTTACACGATACAGGCCTGACCCATGGCGGCGCTCCCTCGTCTGTCCGATCGACAGTCACATCGGCTAACAGACGTTTTTCGAGCAGGCTGCGCATTCAATAAATCACCTGCTTATTGATTCAATACCCGCTTCCTGCATTATTAGCAATTCATATAATCACCATAAATTTAATTCACAAACAAAATAATCAAAAGCAATTAATTCCCTGCAAGGCAGGGGATCAGGCTAATTTTTTTAGCAGCGATACATTTAATTATTACAGGAAAGCTGATAGGATGTTTGAGAGATAATATTCTGACCAGATTCAACACAACACGCCAATATCAAAGTTTGATATAAAACATCTGTTTTGATAAATATTTTGTATGAATCTAAATCGTCGCAGCGTCGATAGAGGTCAATTTAAGAAAACCATAACCCCCTATTTTTCATAAGATGATATAGACCATGGAAAGAAAAGAAAGAAACATATGGAAACTAAACAATCTTCCCCCCCTGGAATACTGTTCAATATCTCGCGCTAAAAAACTATTGAATTGTGAAATAGAAGATCTGCTTCATTGGCATGATATTGGCGCGATAAGCCTGTGCATAAAAGTAGGTAAAACTAACGGAACATTAAAAGGTGCGTTCCAACATGACCAGAGCAGTAATAATCTCTATTTTCTTAACGCCCCCAATATTGATGAGTTGAGCATAAGCGAAAGATCGTGGTCACGGCATTCAAAAATTAACAAAATTTTTAAATTTAATGATAGTGAAGCAAATCAGGAAGCCCAATATGGTATACCTGTTACCCAGCTAAAACTCCGGGTTTCCGTCTCTGGCTTATGGTACTGCCACACGAGAAATTTGATGGAGATCTTAGAAACACCTGAAGACATTATTACTGAGCAGAGGATAAGCATCATATCACCGGCCACCAATGTCCTCTTCTGCCACTTCATACCCGACGAGGATGAGAGGCCAACCATCACGCTGAGTAAGCTTTACATCACGAGTCAGGCGATTGAGAAAATTTATGAACATACCATCAGCAGTCGCCCTCTCGAACTTTCTGAAAAAACCTTACATTTATCTGAGGAGCAAGATATAGCGACGCCCTCAACGATTATGCAAAATAAGTTGCTCATTGAATTTATCAATCACATCATTCAATCCAATCCCCATTTTGGCGATAACATGCTTAACGCGACTGAAAACAAAAAAAGTAAAATATTTAATAGAGCTATGGATAAACTCAGGTCTGAAGGCGTGGTTTCCAGCTACGGCAGCATTAATCTTCCGGCGTCAGAATATACGTTCGAATAATACTTCTTTAATTTAATTAAATCAGAATGAATCATTACAACGCCATAGGTACAGGGCGCGCAATGCAGTAGCAAATGTGAAATGCATTTCAATATGAATTCAGAGATGAATCTGGCTTCATAATAAAATCGTTCTCTATAAACGCTCCTGATGTATATGAAATACTTTATATACAGCGAATCAACGTAACGTTAAATCTCTCTCAGTCGATTCGTTAAATCCCTGTCCTGCGCTCAATATTGACGCAGCCTGATGTGCCATTAGTATAAACTCTCGGGTCGCGGCGCTTTGCCAGGCCCCCTTTCGCTGTATCAAACACGCGGTTCTTTCCAGTAATGATGGCGCGAGTTCGATCGCGGTTAAATCGTCACGCCCCTGAACAATGGCAGCAGGAAGCAAGGTTGCCAACGACGTGCGTTCAACCACGGTCAGCACTGCGCTAATCGAGTTGGCCTCCATCTGCACTTTCGGTTGAATACCGCGCTGTCGGCAGTCGCGATCGATTTGCTCGCGAGTAGCAAAAGCGCTGCTTAGCAGAATCAGTGACGCCTGATTGAGCGCCGTCAGCGCCACACGGCGGGTCGCCGCCAGAGGATGAGAGCGGCCAACCACCAGCGCCAGGGTTTCAGAGAGCAGCGGCTGAGACACAATATCCCGTGAATCGCTACCGTCGAAAGCGATCCCGATATCCAGCTCATCATTGAGCAGCAGAGTCTCCATTCGATTCTGCGCCAGCTCTTGTATATCCAGCGTTATATTCGGGTAACGTTGATAAAACGAAGCCACCAGCGGCCCCATAAAATAATGGGTAAAGGTTGGCATCATCGCTACACGTAGGGTACCGCGCTGCAAATCTTCAACGTCATGGAGCGCGCGCTGCCCCTCGGCCAGTTCCCGTAAAGCCCGGCGCGCATAAATTAACCAGACCTTGCCGGCGTCCGTCAGGCAAGTGTTGCGCCCGCTGCGATCAAAAAGCCGTACTCCCAGCGTCTCTTCCAGCTGTCGAATCTGCTGCGACAAAGCCGGCTGTGAAACATGCAGGATGGCTGCCGCTCGCGTAAAGCCGCCGTGTTCAGCAACGGCAATGAAGTAGTTGAGGTGTCGCGGCAGCATGAATTCATCCATAAGAAATTCAAATGAACTCAATCATAATTAAGTATTTTAACTTATGAAATAAGTTACGTACTCTGCTCGCGATTCTTTACCAAACGCCACAGGAGATCGGCATGAGTTGCCTCAATACCTTCCCCACAGCGAAACAAACGCCGGCTACTCAACGATGAACCTGACGCAACGTAATGGCACGATGCTGCTGGTGCTGGTGCTTATCGGTATCAATATGCGTCCGCTGCTGACCTCCGTTGGACCGCTCCTTCCGCAGATCCAGCAGGCAAGCGGCATGAGCTTCACGCTTGCCTCTCTGCTCACCGCGCTACCGGTGATCGCCATGGGTCTGCTGGCGCTAGCCGGCGGCTGGATTAACCGTCATTTCAGCGAGCGTCAAAGTATCTCCCTCAGCCTGTTAACGATCGTCGCCGGGGCTTTACTTCGCGAACTGGCGCCGCAGAGCGCGCTATTACTCAGCAGCGCGCTCCTTGGCGGAATCGGCATTGGTATTATTCAGGCGCTCATTCCCGCGGTGATAAAGCGTCTTTTTCATCGTCGGACGCCGCAGGTGATGGGGCTCTGGTCCGCGGCGCTGATGGGCGGCGGCGGCCTGGGCGCCGCATTCACGCCGTGGCTGGCGCAGCATAGCGCTATCTGGTATCACGCGCTTGCGTGGTGGGCGTTACCCGCCGCCGCCGCGCTCCTCTGCTGGTGGCCGCTAAGCCGAACGTTACCCGCCCGGACGCCATCAACAACCCGGGTCACGCTTTTTCGCCATCGTCGCGCGTGGACGCTTAGCCTCTATTTTGGTTTGATCAACGGCGGCTATGCCAGCCTGATTGCCTGGCTGCCGCCTTACTATATGCAGTCGGGCTACAGCGCGCAGTTCAGCGGTACCCTGCTGGCGTTAATGACCATCGGCCAGACCGGCGGAGCGCTCCTGCTGCCCATCCTGGCCAGACATGAGGATCGACGAACGCTTCTGATGCTGGCATTGGCCTTACAGCTTGTCGGCTTCTGCGGTTTTATCTGGCTACCGCAGCAGGTACCGCTTGTCTGGGCCATCTGCTGCGGTATTGGGCTTGGCGGCGCATTTCCGCTGTGTCTGGTCCTGGCGCTCGATCACGCCAGGCACCCCGCCATTGCGGGCCGACTGGTCGCGTTTATGCAGGGAGTAGGCTTTATTGTCGCCGGGCTTTCCCCCTGGCTGTCGGGACTGCTGCGGAGTTTAAGCGGCAATTACCAGCTCGACTGGATGCTTCACGCCGCCTGCGTCCTGGCCTTAATGGCCTTAACGCTGCGTTTCGCTCCCGCACGCTACCCGCAAGAGTGGCAACATCAGGATTCAGCCGCTCGCTAAACCCGTTATCTCCTCATGCGGGATAGTTAACTCCTCCCGCATTCAGGCAAAAAAAAGCACAAAATCAAATAACTATATCAGTACAAAAACTGTTGTTAATGACCGTCGCCAGAATGAAATTTAATACCGAATGAAATTAATGTGTCGCCGAATCACGACACTCGTAAGTAACTAAAAATTAATAAAAAAATGGCTCTTGTTTCCCTCATTTTTTAGGCGTACATTAGCGCCATCTGGAGCCGTTTACGCTCAGAATTTACAGCTACCGCCCGCTGAAAAAGCGTCGTTTTCGTGAGCGATAGCTGAGCAGGCAATGAAGAGCAAATTCATTTAAGGCGTCTCGCCGAGAGCGCGGAGTGATGAGTCGTGAAATATTTCTTAATGGGCATTTCTTTTATGGTCATCGTTTGGGCCGGTACTTTCGCCCTGATGATCTAGCTTTAACGGTGTTAAAAAAAGGAGCCTCTCGGCTCCTTTTTTTATTCGTGGCTTTCGCTGGTTAACTTAGCCGATGCGGGAAGCAGCCCGTCAGCACGGAACATCGATTTAATGCCGCGCACCGCCTGGCGGATACGATCGCGGTTCTCAATTAACGCGAAGCGTACATGGGTATCGCCATAGTCTCCAAAGCCAATGCCCGGAGAAACGCAGACTTTTGCATCCTGCAGCAGCTTTTTAGCAAACTCCAGTGAGCCCATCGCCGCATACTGCTCTGGGATCTTCGCCCAGACATACATTGACGCCTTCGGACATTCCACCATCCATCCGGCCTCATGCAACCCTTTCACCAGCACATCGCGACGACGTTTATACTGCTCGGCAATATCGCGAACGCACTGCTGATCGCCTTCAAGCGCGGCAATCGCCGCAACCTGTAGAGGGGTGAAAGTGCCGTAATCGTGATAGCTTTTAATACGCGCCAGCGCATTAACCAACGTTTTGTTACCGACCATAAAGCCGATACGCCAGCCCGCCATATTATAGCTTTTAGAGAGCGTAAAGAATTCGACGGCGACATCGCGCGCGCCGGGGACCTGCATGATAGAGGGCGCTTTCCAGCCATCGTAAACAATATCGGCATAGGCCAGATCGTGCACCACCAGCACGTCATAACGCTTCGCCAGCGCCACGACTTTCTCAAAGAACTCCAGTTCGACGCACTGTGCGGTCGGGTTGGAGGGGAAACCGAGGATCATCATTTTCGGCTTCGGGTAACTCTCACGAATCGCGCGCTCAAGCTCGTTGAAGAAATCCACGCCTTCGACCAGAGGTACCGAACGTACCTGGGCTCCGGCAATCACCGCACCGTAAATATGGATGGGATAGCTGGGATTTGGCACCAGTACGGTATCGCCATGGTCGAGCGTCGCCAGCATCAGATGCGCCAGCCCCTCTTTTGAACCAATGGTGACTATCGCTTCTGATTCCGGATCGATCTCAACGTTATAGCGCTCTTGATACCAACGAGAAATCGCCCGGCGCAGGCGCGGAATGCCGCGGGAAGTAGAATAGCCGTGGGTATCGGGACGCTGGGCAACGGTGCAGAGTTTCTCAACGATATGCGGCGGAGTGGCGCCATCGGGGTTACCCATGCTGAAATCAATAATATCTTCGCCGCGGCGCCGCGCAGCCATTTTTAGTTCAGCAGTGATATTAAAAACGTAAGGGGGGAGACGATCGATACGCGTAAAACGGCGTTCAGGACTGAATTCAGCCATAGATTCCTCGGATTAACGTTAGCGCCCGGACCGTCCGAGCGACGCTGCTGCATGTGCAGCACGTTTAGAAAATAACCCGAAAATTTTCCTGCTGTCGAGAGGGGCAGAGAAAAATAATTTCTGGCGATAAAAACGGGCATCAGTACGACTAAATACGGCAGCAACGTTCTTTCCTCTCCTCACCTACTCCATCAAAATTAACATGCTGATATCTTTAATTTTACTTAAATGCTTGCTCATCCGTAGACGCTATTGAATCGCGGGTGTTTGTTATTAATCCCCTTTTATTTGTAAGACTTTTCCCTATTCATGCCTTCAGCTGGCCTTCTGCCGCGAGGTTTTCTATCATGTTGCTTTCTCGCGATTAACACGGCGCACACATGCACGAAATATTTACTATGCTGCTGGCGGTTTTTGACCGCGCGGCATTAATGCTGATTTGTCTCTTTTTCCTCATTCGCCTGCGCCTGTTTCGTGAACTTCTGCATAAATCCGCGCACACCCCTAAAGAATTGCTGGCCGTTACCGCGATCTTCTCTCTCTTTGCCCTCTTTAGCACCTGGTCAGGCGTACCGGTCGAGGGATCGCTGGTCAACGTGCGTATTATCGCGGTCATGTCCGGCGGGATCCTGTTCGGCCCGTGGGTTGGGGCAATTGTCGGCGCGATCGCCGGCGTACATCGCTACCTGATTGATATTGATGGCGTCACCGCCGTTCCCTGCTTTATTACCAGCATTGTCGCCGGTCTGCTCTCTGGTTTTATTGGTCGTAAAGTGCCGAAAGCCCAGCGCTGGAAAGCGGGGATCCTCGCCGGGATGCTATGCGAAACCTTAACCATGATTCTCGTGATCGTGTGGGCGCCTTCATTCGCGCTGGGGATAGACATCGTGTCTAAGATTGGTATTCCGATGATCCTTGGCAGCGTATGTATCGGCTTTATCGTTTTGCTGGTGCAGAGCGTTGAGGGGGAAAAGGAAGCCAGCGCCGCCCGTCAGGCAAAACTGGCGCTCGACATCGCCAACAAAACGCTCCCGCTATTTCGCCACGTCAACAGCGAGTCCCTGCGTCAGGTATGCGACATTATCCGCCGCGATATCAGTGCCGATGCCGTCGCGATTACCAATACCCAACACGTGATGGCCTACGTCGGCGTCGGGGAAATCAACTACCGCGATAACGATGACTTTATCAGCCCGACGACGCAACAGGCGATCCGCTATGGAAAAATCATTATTAAAAACAATGATGAGGCTCATCGGACGCCGGAAATACACTCTATGCTGGTCATTCCGCTGTGGGAAAAAGGCGTCGTCACCGGTACGCTAAAAATCTATTACTGCCACGCGCACCGCATCACCTCCTCATTGCAGGAAATGGCGGTAGGCCTGTCGCAAATCATCTCTACGCAGCTGGAGGTTTCCCGCGCTGAACAGCTGCGTGAAATGGCCAATAAAGCCGAGCTGCGGGCGCTGCAAAGCAAAATCAATCCCCATTTCTTATTTAATGCGCTGAACGCCATTTCATCGTCGATTCGCATGAATCCGGACACCGCGCGTCAGTTAATTTTTAATTTGTCGCGCTATTTACGCTACAACATTGAATTAAAAGATGATGAACAGATAGATATCAAAAGGGAGCTGTATCAAATCAAGGATTACATCGCGATTGAACAGGCTCGCTTCGGCGACAAGCTGACGGTGATTTATGATATTGATGATGAAGTCAGCTTTATGATCCCCAGCCTGCTAATTCAGCCGCTGGTGGAGAATGCTATCGTCCACGGGATTCAGCCCTGCAAAGGAAAAGGCGTGGTGACCATTGGCATCAATGAGTGCGGGAATCGGGTACGAATTAGCGTTCGCGATACGGGGAACGGTATCGACCCTGCGGTGGTAGCGAGGGTAGAGGCTGACGAAATGCCGGGAAATAAAATCGGTTTACTCAATGTTCATCACCGGGTCAAGCTACTGTACGGGGAAGGACTGCATATCCGACGCCTGACGCCGGGGACCGAAATTGCCTTCTATGTGCCAACCCAACACGCGCCCCAGGTGGCTACGGAGTCGCTGCTGTCATGAGCGGAGATAAAATGAAGGTCATCATTGTGGAAGATGAGTTCCTCGCGCAGCAAGAGCTCACCTGGTTGATTAACACCCATAGCGAAATGGAGATTGTTGGCACCTTTGACGACGGTCTGGATGTGCTGAAGTTTTTACAGCACAACAAAGTCGACGCCATTTTTCTCGATATCAATATTCCATCTCTGGATGGCGTACTGCTGGCGCAAAACATCAGCCAGTTCGCGCATAAGCCCTTTATCGTTTTTATTACCGCGTGGAAAGAGCATGCGGTGGAAGCCTTTGAGCTGGAGGCGTTTGATTATATTCTCAAGCCCTACCAGGAATCGCGCATTATCAACATGCTGCAAAAGCTGACCGGCGCCTGGCAGCAACAGCAGCAGGTCAGCGCCGGTAGCGGGGCAGCGGCCAATCCAGCCAGGGAAAACGACACGATTAATCTGGTTAAAGATGAACGAATTATCGTCACCAGCATCCACGATATTTACTACGCGGAAGCGCATGAAAAGATGACGTTCGTTTATACCCGCAAGGAGTCCTTCGTGATGCCGATGAATATCACGGAGTTCTGCAACAAGCTACCGACGGCGCACTTTTTCCGCTGTCACCGCTCGTACTGCGTCAACCTGAGCAAAATTCGCGAAATCGAACCCTGGTTCAACAACACCTATATTCTGCGGCTACGCGACCTTGAGTTTCAGGTTCCGGTAAGCCGCAGCAAGGTGAAAGAGTTTCGCCAGCTCATGCATCTGTAGAGGATTTACCCGAATAATCATTTTATTCGGGTAAGAGACGGGGCTTACAGAATCTGTCCCAGAGTCTGACGCAGGTGCGCGCCGGAGCCCAGCAGTCCCGGATTGTCGTGGACAATCAGATAGACCGGAATATCCTGGACGAAGGCTTTAAATCGGCCTTTATCTTCAAAACCGCCGCGAAAGCCGGAGGCTTTGAAGAATTCAAGGAAGCGCGGCACGATACCGCCAGCAATATACACGCCGCCAAAGGTGCCGAGGGTCAGCGCCAGGTTACCGCCAAATCGGCCCATAATGACGCAAAACAGCGACAGCGCGCGGCGGCAATCGATGCAGGTATCGGCCAGCGCGCGTTCGGTCACATCTTTAGGCTGCAGATTTTCCGGTAGACGCCCGTCAGACTTCACGATCGCATGGTAAAGATTGACCAACCCCGGTCCAGATAAGACGCGTTCAGCGGAGACGTGCCCCAGCTCGCTGCGCAGCTCTTCGAGAATAATGCCTTCCTCTTCGCTATTAGGGGCGAAATCCACATGGCCGCCCTCACCCGGCAGGCTCACCCAGCGCTTATCAACGTGTACCAGATGAGCAACGCCCAGCCCGGTACCGGCGCCGTAGACGGCAATCGGCTTGCCTTCCACCGGTTCCGCGCCGCCAAACTGAATCAGATGTTCAGCTTTTAGCATGGGGATCGCCATCGATACCGCGGTAAAATCGTTAATGATTTCCAGATGCGAGAAACCCAGGTTCTTTTTCATCTCAGCGATAGAAAATGCCCAGGTGTGGTTGGTCATCGCCACCCAGTCGCCGGTAATCGGACAGGCGATGGCAATACAGCCGTCTTCTACCTGGACGTTATGCTCTTCCAGATAGACCTGAACAACGGCTTCAAGACTGGGATAATCGAGCCCGGAATAGGTCTTAGCACGGGAGATCTCCCCGCTTGCCAGATCGCATAACGCCAGACGAGCATTCGTTCCGCCAACGTCCCCTACTAAAGCAAATTTTGTCATTCCGTTACGGCTCCGCTAAAGT
This sequence comes from Klebsiella sp. GW_Kp182, assembly GCF_040062275.1. Taxonomy (NCBI): domain Bacteria; kingdom Pseudomonadati; phylum Pseudomonadota; class Gammaproteobacteria; order Enterobacterales; family Enterobacteriaceae; genus Klebsiella; species Klebsiella sp. GW_Kp182. The sequence goes on from NZ_JBEAFQ010000003.1 coordinate 228,273, forward strand.
CAAAATGATTCTTTGGCACACTCTAAATTCATGACGTCCTAACAACAACGACCAACGCATAAGCGCCCTTTGTTTAGCGACCTACGTCACAGTTAGGCTGTAATTTATGAAATTATTGTGCGGCCGATCGTCAGGCCAGCTCTTTACTTTATCGTTTCAGCACCATTTGCGCCAACGACCTTAACGCCCCCGGGCAAAGTAGTGCGTCGAAACCTTCAGAAGGATATTTTCATGCTGCACCCGCGCGCCAGGACGATGCTGTTGTTATCGATACCCGCAATCGTGATTGGTATTGCTGCCAGCCTGGTCTTGATTGTGGCGATGAAAACGGCAGCCATGCTGCAGAATATTCTCTGGAGTAGCCTGCCTGGATTGCTGGGCATGAACGCCAGCGGCCCTTTCTGGACGATAGCTATCCTCACCGGCACCGGCATCGCCGTGGGTCTGGTCGTGCGTTTTAGTCCTGGTCACGCCGGACCCGATCCGGCCACCGAGTCACTCATTGGCGCACCGGTGAGTCCCGGCGCTCTGCCCGGCCTGCTCGCTGCGCTAATCGTCGGCCTGGCGGGCGGCGTTAGCCTCGGGCCGGAGCATCCTATCATGGTGATTAATATCGCCCTCACTGTGGCGCTTGGCTCCCGCCTTTTCCCGCGAGTCAGCGCGCTGGACTGGACGATCCTGGCGTCCTCCGGCACTATCGGGGCGCTATTTGGCACACCTGTTGCCGCGGCGCTGATCTTTTCGCAAACGCTGAACAGCAGTAACGATGTCCCGCTTTGGGACCGACTCTTCGCCCCCTTACTTGCCGCGGCGGCGGGTTCTCTGACCACCGGGCTGTTTTTCCACCCCAACTTTTCGTTACCTATTGCGCACTACGAGCGGTGGCAGCTTGTCGATATCTTTAGCGGGGCTATCGTGACGCTGATTGCTATTGCCGTCGGCATGGTTGGCGTTTGGTGCTTACCGCGCCTACACGCGCTGATGCAGCGGCTGAAAAATCCGATCTTAACCCTCGGTATTGGCGGATTTTTATTGGGGATCCTGGGCGTCGTCGGCGGGCATATCACGCTGTTTAAAGGCCTGGATGAAATGCAGCAATTAGCCTTCAGCCAGACGTTAACCGCCAGCGATTACATGCTTATTGCTTTGGTGAAGCTGGCGGCGCTGGTGCTGGCGGCCGCCTGCGGTTTTCGCGGCGGTCGAATTTTTCCGGCGGTGTTCGTCGGCGTCGCGCTAGGCCTGATGCTTCACGCGCACGTGGATGCCGTGCCGGCAGCCATCACCGTTTCCTGCGCCATCCTCGGACTGACGCTGGTAGTGACGCGTGATGGCTGGTTGAGCCTGTTTATGGCAGCGGTCGTGGTGCCCGATTCCACGCTGCTTCCGCTGCTGTGTATCGTCATGCTTCCGGCCTGGCTGCTGCTGGCCGGTAAACCCTTGATGATTGCCAGGAAGCGTGGAGATTAAACCCGGCTGTTTCTCTCTTCCAGCGCCTGAGTGACCGTGCGCAGAAAGTCGGGAATATCCATTTTTGGCAGCATCACCTCCACCAGCGTCAGCCTGTCTGAGACGACGCTGCTATTCATCGCTTCCTGCAGTTCGTGGGTGCGCGTCACTCGCCAGCATCGGGAAGGGACATCCGGCGCAAAAGCGTCAGGCAGGCGATTCCAGTCCCAGAGCGCAATATCGTTATAGCGCTGCTCGGGGCCGTGAATCGCGCGCTCGACCGTATAGCCTTCGTTATTGAGTAACAGGATCAGCGGGCGCTGCTTGTCTCTGAGCATCGACCCCAGCTCCTGAATAGTTAACTGAGCAGCGCCATCGCCAACAATCAGCACCACCCTTCTGTCCGCTGCCGCGATTTGCGCCCCGTAGGCTGCCGGAAGGGTAAAGCCTATCGATCCCCATAGCGGCTGGACAATCAGCGTTGCGTCAGCGGGCAGCTTAAGCGCGGCGGCGCCAAAAGCGGCCGTCCCCTGATCGGCAAGGATAATATCTCCCGGGCGCAGCTGTTTCTGCACCGTACTCCAGAAGTTTTTCTGCGTCAGGCTCCCCTCTGGCGCGCCGCTGACGCCCGGCGCCTGAACATTTGGCGCATGCCATTCTGCCGCCAGGCTGGCAGAGAGTTCGATCAAGACATCCAGCGCCTTTTCCATCGGTACCCGGCTAAACCAGCGATCGCCAACCCGAACGGCGAAGGGCTGGACCTCTATCGTTTTTTCCTGCGGAAGGTGTTGGGTGAAACCGGCGGTAATGGTATCGGTAAAACGCGTGCCGACGCAGATAATGGTATCCGCGCTTTCAATGGCATCGCGGGTATCCTCTGCGCTGGCTATCCCGCTATAAGTCCCGACGAACCCAGGCTGCTGCTCATCAAAAAGCCCTTTGCCCATCAGCATCGTGGCGTAAGCAACCGGCACCTTCGCCACCCACTCTCGCAGAGCGTTTTGTAGTCCATAGCGCTGGGCGAGGAAATCCGCCAGCAGCGATACGCGACGGCTGCTTCTGAGCATCCGCTCGGCGTGCTCGCGGAACCCGGCCAGCTGGTTCTCGTCGGCGGGCAGCGTGTGAATAAGCAAGCGGTGAGCTGGCGGGGTGGCCTTTGCTTTGGCCACATCGGCCGGCAGCATGAGATAACCAGGGCGATGCTGGGTCAGCATTTCACTCAGTACCCGGTCTATTTCATGGCAGGCATTTCCCGCCGCCAGCACCGCCTGAGAGCAGGTAATATGTTCACTCATACGCGAAAAGTGGCTGAAATCACCGTCGCCAAGCGTATGGTGCAGCAGCTCGCCGCGCTGCTGTGCGCCGGTACAGGGAGCGCCGACGATATGCAGGACCGGTACATGCTCAGCGTAGCTCCCGGCAACGCCGTTGAGCGCGCTCAGTTCACCGACGCCATAGGTGGTCAACAGCGCGCCCGCGCCCTTAATGCGCGCATAGCCATCGGCGGCATAGGCGGCGTTTAGCTCGTTAGCACAGCCTACCCACCCTAAGCTCTGCTGCGCGATAACGCTGTCGAGAAACTGTAAATTGTAATCACCCGGTACGCCAAACAAGCGGTCTATGCCGCAATCTACGAGACGATCCAGCAGATAATCGCCAATGGTATAAGTCGGTTGCATATCCTTACTCTCCTCTCGTGCAGGTAAGTTGAGTATTGAATAAGCAGGTGCGCTGTCCAGATTGCGCTCAACAATGGCGGTGGAAAGCAAAATTTACGCCTTCAGGGTGTGTACTCCGCGGCAAACATTCTTTAGTGTAAACGTATACACAACCCTGTTTTATCTGCGGAGGAAGTATGGTTTACCAGGCAAACGCCACGCGATATCAAACGATGGAGTACCGCCGCTGCGGTCATAGCGGACTAAAGCTACCGGCGATTTCTCTTGGGCTTTGGCACAATTTTGGCGACGAAACGCGGGTGGAAACCAGCCGCCAGCTTCTGCGTCACGCATTTGATCTCGGCATGACTCATTTTGATTTAGCCAACAACTATGGGCCACCGCCGGGTTCGGCGGAGAGTCATTTTGGCCGCATCCTGAAAGAGGATTTTTTGCCCTATCGCGATGAACTGATTATCTCCAGTAAAGCCGGTTACACCATGTGGGACGGCCCCTATGGCGACTGGGGATCGCGCAAGTACCTGATTGCCAGCCTCGACCAGAGCCTTAAGCGAATGGGTCTCGACTATGTCGACATCTTCTACCATCACCGCCCCGATCCCGAAACGCCGCTGCGGGAAACCATGAGCGCGCTGGACCACATCGTCCGCCAGGGGAAAGCGCTCTACGTCGGATTATCGAATTATCCGCTCGAACAGGCCCGGGAAGCCGTCAATATCCTTAACGATCTCGGCACGCCGTGTCTGATTCATCAGCCCAAATATTCGATGTTTGAACGCTGGGTCGAGGAGGGATTACTCGATTTCCTACAGAGCGCGGGGGTGGGAAGTATAGCGTTTTCACCGCTTGCGGGCGGCCAGCTCACCAACCGTTACCTGCACGGTATCCCGGCGGACTCCCGCGCCGCCAGCGGCAGCCGGTTCCTGCAACCGGAGCAGCTTACTGAAAGCAAGCTGGAAAAGATTAGTCAGTTGAATACGCTGGCCGAATCCCGCGGACAGAAGCTCTCACAGATGGCGCTGGCCTGGGTACTGCGCGATGAGAAAGTGACGTCGGTACTGATTGGCGCCAGTAAAACTTCGCAGCTCGACGATGCGGTTGGCATGCTGGAAAACCGCCATTTCAGCGCCGAAGAACGGGCCACCATTGACGCGATCCTTGCGGTGTAAATTCATTGTTACTTTAGCAAAAAGTGCTCTCACTTGCGATTTAGGAGTTCCTCCGATGCGGCGGGGCTTTACCGCCCCGTAATATCAGGTTAACAGGCCGACAACGGCCCCGATCGTGAAGGAGAAGAGTATGTTCAGGTCACTGATTTTGGCTGCAGTGCTTCTGGCTTCAGCGCCATTGGTCGCTAACGCTGGTGAAATCACCCTGTTGCCATCAATAAAATTACAAATTGGCGATCGCGACAATTACGGTAACTACTGGGACGGTGGCGGCTGGCGCGACCGTGATTACTGGCGTCGACACTATGAGTGGCGCGATAACCGCTGGCGCCGTCACGACAACGGCTGGCATCGCGGCTGGGATAAAGGTAAAGCCTACGAACGCGGCTATCGCGAAGGCTGGAAAGATCGCGATGACCGACGCGGCGGCTGGGGGCGTGGGCCAGGCGGCGGACGCGGACATGGCCACGGGCATCATTAATCGCAAAAGGGAGCCATTCGGCTCCCTTTTTCATCGTCACGCTTAACTGAATATCGTTCCAATAATCAGCCAGCCGTTAAGCAGCACAACGACCGCAACTATCCCCCACCCCAGCAGTTTTACCCACCGGGAATTGACCAGGTCGCCCATTAACCGGGAATCGCTGGTGAATATCAGCAGCGGCACCAGCGCGAGGGCGATACCAAAGCTCAGCAATACCTGGCTCATCACCAGAATACGCGTGGGATCCAGCCCCATTAAAATGACGATAAACGACGGCAGCATGGTGATCGCCCGGCGAAACCACAGCGGGATATGAAAGCGGATAAAGCCCTGCATTACCACCTGCCCTGCCAGGGTTCCCACAACCGTGGAGGATAAACCCGCCGCTATCAGGCTCAGACCAAAGATGGTAGCTGCCGCGTGGCTCAGTAAGGGCTCCAGCGTCAGATAGGCCTGATCGAGGTCGGCAATCCCGGTGTGGCCGTTAAAGTGGAAGGCGGCGGCGGCGGTCGCCATCATGGCCAGGTTAACAAAACCCGCGATGGTCATGGCAATGGCGACATCCCAGCGCGTGGCGTTATAGCGCTCTTTGCGCGTCCCCCCGTGCAGGTGCTGAGTGAGCGATGAGTGTAAGTAGATAACATGCGGCATGATGGTCGCCCCCAATACCCCGGCGGCAAGAAACACCGCTTCGCTGGTCGGCAGTGAAGGCACGATCATCCCTTTCGCCAGGGGTGCCAGCGCGGGCTGGGAGAAGATAAGCTCAACGACATACGCTGCGGCGACAAACAGCAGCAGCCCGCCTATCACTTTTTCCAGCGGCTTTTGACCGCGACGCTGCAGCATCAGAATCAGGAAGGTCGCAATTCCGGTCAATACAGCGCCCTGAAGCAATGACACGCCGAGCACCAGCTTAAATCCGATAGCCGCGCCAATAAACTCGGCAAGATCGGTCGCCATAGCGATAATTTCGGCCTGCACCCAGTAGAACCACACCACAGGACGCGGGTAGTGGTCGCGAATTTGCTCCGCCAGATTTTTACCGGTGGCGATGCCCAGCTTCGCCGACATCACCTGAATCAGCATCGCCATCAGGTTAGCCCATACCACCACCCACAGCAGCTGGTAGCCAAAGCTGGCGCCGGCCTGAATGTTGGTGGCGAAGTTACCCGGATCGATATAGCCAATGGCAGCAATGAACGCCGGCCCCATCAGGGCGAGCTTAATCTTGCGCGCTGCGCGACCGCTGCTATTCTCAACGCGACTGTTGGTCATTTTCTGCCTCTGGAAATATAGCCTTTGCTATGTTTTATGCTATCAAAATGCGAATGATTATCAAGTTCATTTGGAGCGATGATAATGATTGCTGTGATAGGAGAGAACGATAGCGGGTTGGCAACGGAAAACCGGGGAACTGATAAACGCTTTTAATTAATCACCAGAATAGTACAACCGAGCAACTTTTAAAACCTTTACGTAACATAACAAAAATGCATGGTTGATCACTATTTTTGCCATTAGTCACATATCCTTGCAATAGTGTGTGCTGGCTCTCGTTTTCTTTGCGCTTGTTACATAGAATGTGCACAGAAATTTAACCTGCCTCATATTTGGAGCAAATATGGACCGCGTCCTGCACTTTATTCTCGCGATCGTAGTGGTGGCCATTCTGGCCCTGTTGGTTAGCCACAACCGTAAGCAGATTCGTATTCGTTATGTCATTCAGCTGCTTGTCATTGAAGTGCTGCTGGCCTGGTTCTTCCTGAACTCTGACATTGGTCTGGGTTTTGTGAAGGGCTTCTCCGAGATGTTTGAAAAACTTCTCGGTTTCGCCAACGAAGGGACAAACTTCGTCTTCGGCAACATGAACGACAAAGGCCTGGCGTTCTTCTTCCTGAAGGTTTTGTGCCCGATCGTCTTTATTTCTGCGCTGATCGGTATTTTGCAGCATATTCGTATTCTGCCTATCGTCATTCGCGCGATTGGTACCGTGCTGTCCAAAATCAACGGCATGGGCAAGCTGGAATCCTTTAACGCTGTCAGCTCGCTGATTCTGGGCCAGTCCGAAAACTTCATCGCCTATAAAGATATTCTTGGCAAGATGTCCCGCAACCGCATGTACACCATGGCGGCGACCGCGATGTCTACGGTATCCATGTCTATCGTGGGCGCGTACATGACCATGCTGCAGCCGAAATATGTAGTTGCGGCGCTGGTACTGAACATGTTCAGCACCTTTATCGTGCTGTCGCTGATTAACCCGTATCGCGTTGACGAAAGCGAAGAAAATCTGCAGATGTCTAACCTGCATGAAGGACAGAGCTTCTTCGAGATGCTGGGTGAATACATCCTGGCAGGCTTTAAAGTGGCGATTATCGTGGCCGCCATGCTGATTGGTTTTATCGCGCTGATTTCCGCGCTGAACGCCCTGTTCGCCACCGTCACCGGCTGGTTCGGCTATAGCATCTCCTTCCAGGGGATCCTCGGCTATATCTTTTATCCGGTTGCGTGGGTGATGGGCGTACCGGCAGGTGAAGCGCTGCAGGTAGGAAGTATTATGGCCACCAAGCTGGTTTCTAACGAATTCGTCGCCATGATGGATCTGCAGAAAGTTGCCGCCACGCTCTCTCCGCGTGCGGAAGGCATCATCTCTATCTTCCTGGTCTCCTTCGCCAACTTCTCTTCTATCGGTATCATCGCCGGCGCGATTAAAGGCCTGAACGAAGAGCAAGGTAACGTGGTTTCCCGCTTCGGCCTGAAGCTGGTGTACGGTTCTACGCTGGTGAGCGTGCTCTCTGCGTCTATCGCCGCGCTGGTACTGTAATTCGTCAGCGGTATCGCGAAAGCCGGGCAAGTCCCGGCTTTTTCATGCCCGCAGTTCGCTCAACGGCAGCGGCTTACCCACCAGATACCCCTGGAGATAATCGACGCCTAACTCGAGAAGCTTTTCCCGCTGCTCCGGCGTTTCAACGTATTCTGCCACCACTTTCATCTTCTTAACCTTAGCCATTTCAATAATGGATTTGACCATAATGGCGTCCAGCGGATCGGTCTCGATATCACGCACGAAGCAGCCGTCAATTTTCAGGATATCGGCCCGCAGGCTTTTCAGACGCTCGTAGTTAGCGTAGCCGGTACCAAAGTCATCAATCGCTATACCGCAACCGAAATCTCGCAGCAGCTGGATGTTATGCATGCTGGTCTCGACATCGGAAAACGCCTGCTCTTCGGTAACTTCAATCGTTATCGCCTCCGCCGACAGGTTATAGCGTTTAAACAGCGCGATGATTTGCGCCGCGCTATCCTTTTGCATCAGCGTATAGGGCAGAAGGTTGACGGAGAAATGCTGACCCTGATGGTGATTGAGCGAACTAAACAGCGTTTCCAGCACCTGCATATCAAAACGCTGGCTCAGGTTAAACTGCGCAATCAGCGGGATAAACCGATCGGGCGTAATGATGGTATTGCCGCAGCGCATACGACTCAGTATCTCGTAATACCCCTCTCCGGAGGCGTCCCGGATAGGCTGGGCGTACAGCACCAGCCCACGTTCGTTAAGCGCCTGCTTAATCTTCGCCAGTAGCCGTACCTGTTCGCTCGTTTGATCGGAAATCTGCTCTTGCGCCGCGTCCAGCGGTAATACGCGCCGCGCCGCGCCGGCCTGCTCCGATAACCAGCTAAGCTGACCAAGCATCGGGTGAAGCTCAGATTCTATGCCGCGGTAGCCGCCCCACGATGCGCCAAATTCCAGATCTAACGCCTGGTTATTCCAGCTAAATTTTTTATGGTTAAGCGTGGAAACAATATGACTTAACCGCGCCTCTGGCTCCGGCCCCTTCAGTACCAGCAGTAGCTCGCTGCCGGGGAGCTGAAATATTCGTTCGCCGGGAGCTAATAGCGGCTGTAGCTTCCGGGCTATCTGCCGTTTGCTCTCCACTCTCATCATCATGCCATAATGGCGGCTCAGGAAGTCCAGATTCTGAATGCGCAGGCTGCTGATGGCCACAGCAGGATTCCGCTGCAGGTGACTCTCCAGCGCGCGCAGATTCGGTAAACCGGTTAGCGGATCTTCTTCCGCCTGATCCCGCCATCTGAACTTCATTCTTTCACTGCGAGCATAGATATCCGCCATATAAAACAGGCAGATAGTGAAACAAATGAGTACCGAAAGAACAAACGACAGTGAATATTCAGTTTGTACGCCGTGTAAAAAATTCTGGTTATACGCCACGAGTAAAAAGGCTGAAACGGACCATGAAATGCGAATCAGCGTATGCCCCAGGCGGCTAATACCAATGAAGTATAAAATGAAAATAAGCGGGACTAAATAACCGGCAATAAAAACAGAATCATAAGGCGTACACAGCACCAGTAATATTGCCGCCAGGGCCACAAACCAATACAACGTAAATACCCGCTGCTCGCCCGCTCGCCATGAGTGGCAAAGATTGCGCCAGAATGCTCGTGCATAACGTGGACTGATAATCATCCGCAACGGATAATAAAAGAATGTCGTGAAAATTAATGCGGCGCTAATCAGGCTTTGTATATCGATAATAGTGTAAATAACCGACATACTGCCGAAATAGCTGGATATTGCCAACGGAAAAGCAAAAAAACGCCCCGCCAGATACATGGTGACCTTCAAAAGGAGCGGTGCAAAAAAGCCGCCCCAAAAAATCCTCGCGCCCATATGTTTTGCCGTCAGCCCAGCGCGCCAGCGCCTTCCAAGCTGAAAGCGAACAATCGCGCAGGACAGGAAAACCGAGAAGAGCTGGCAAAATAGCAGGATCAGCGCCTGGGTTAGCGTCAGATCGATTATCCAGGCATTAGTGATCGCAAACGCGATAATCAATGGCGCAACGGCGTAGCGGCCAAAAATAAAAAGTACGGAATACATTAAGCTCAGCGGTAGCCATGCCAGATAAATTTGATTTCCGTCAATAATGGTTTGTGGGGAAATAAATCGGGACAGCGGAATTGCGATAAAGCAGACCAGGAGCGCCAGCAGAGTTTTTTTGATCTTAATGTTAAGATGATCAATCATTATTGTTAATTAAAACTCCGGCTGCAATAAATATATTCAGGCAACAGATATTATGTTGCTTAATAAAGGCAGGCAAGATTTTAAATAGTGAAAAAATCTGAAATTACTTAACGCAGAGGTTTGCTGACTTATTCAGAGAATGCTTTACATTTCCTCCGCCAGACAAACAAAAAACCCCCGCCGTAGCGAGGGTTCCGAATTTGGTGGAGCTAAGCGGGATCGAACCGCTGACCTCTTGCATGCCATGCAAGCGCTCTCCCAGCTGAGCTATAGCCCCACAGGACCTCTTTACGAACCAAACCTGATGGGTGCAGGTGTTGGTGGAGCTAAGCGGGATCGAACCGCTGACCTCTTGCATGCCATGCAAGCGCT
>NZ_JBEAFQ010000019.1:0-14226 GCF_040062275.1 Klebsiella sp. GW_Kp182
GAACCGGCGATGCCCGGCCATTTAACCGGGCATCGAATACAATAGACTATTGCCTGTCAGCACGTACCGGTGCCTGGGTTGGCGTATGCAGTAGACACCAGAGTTGTTCTTAACCTGCATAACCGGCAAGGATCGGCTATTTCAGCGCACGTCGCATACAGTAGACCATTGCCTTCAACATCGGTCCGGTGTCTCGCTTGTCGCATCCAGTAGACACCCGTTGTTCATACCTGGCAGAACCAGTGATTCTCGGCCATTTAACCGGGCGTCGAATACAGTAGACCATTGCCTGTCAGCACCTACCGGTGCGTGGCTTGGCGTATACAGTAGACACCAGTTGTTCATAACCTGCATAACCGGCAAGGATCGGCCATTTAACGGCACGTCGAATACAGTAGACCGTTCTCCCACTAGCGCATATCCACTTAAGTTGGCCGTCGCATACAGTAGACACGAATAGGTAGCCTCCAGCACTGATCAGCCATAGCCCGATATCGCATACAATAGACCTTCCCCTATTTGGGCATAACCGATATGCGGTGATTGTCGCATACAGTAGACATAGATTCTTAGCCACAGGCTTAACAGGGATCATCGTGACGTAAACGTCTTCAGCAAGCAGTTCGAGCAAAATTCTTAAGCTCCTTCCACTAATAGCCGCCCTATCTCAAACACCGCAGCTGAACGCCCCGACTTAACCGCTTCGACTTTATGATCGTCAACAAACCAGTGATTACCGTCCGTTCGGACCAGCTCAAACAGCCAGGACATATCGTAAACGTGCTCAGGGATTAGCGTCCCTTCTCCGGCCAGAATGCCAGCCGTTATTGAATGATTTCCGCCACCCACAAAGCCAATACGCCAGGGCAACCATAGCTCAACATAATGATTGCTATTATCCTGCTTCCACGGCTTCCCCTTATAGCTTCCAATACGTGAAACGTTATTGATAAAGCGTTGTAGGCTCCAAGGCCACGGCAGCACCATATCACTTGCCAGTGACAACGGGTAATCAGCGCCGTCCATCTCATGTTCTTTCATCTTTTCATACGATTTCACATGGATAAGCCCTTCAAAGAAGAACTTTTCAGGGGTCATATTTGGTCGGGCATCTGTTCCTTCCTCGGCTACCGCCAGCAAGAAATCACTCTGTACTGGTCGCACGATAGCGCGAATGAGATCAGGCAGCGTCATGACAGGTAATTTCTCGGCCACCGAAAGCAGGTGATCGAAGCGCTTTTTTTCATTGCCGGTTGCTGCTTTCTCTTTCTTTTTTTGGTTCCAGAACATCACTTGCCGTGCCCTCCTTATCGTGATGATGATTTTCATGCTCATGCTGCGGTAGTTCTACATAGCGCACATGTTCTTCATACGTGGTGTAGTTATGCATGCCGCTATAATCCGGGAATCCGGGTCTACGTCAGAACTCCTCTCATCGTCCTTGTAGAACAGCAAACGTATACCGGTGTCCGGTTGTGACGCATGTCGCATACTGTAGACAATATGCGATCGCAATCATTAAAACGCCCCTGTTCTGTAGCCATGGCAGTATTGAAATACGATAGGCCATTATCCACCAGCTCATACCCTATAGCGTGAATGGCCGCACACAGTAGACATATACAATACACCACCGATAAATGCGGACCTGATCGAACATTCAACCGGTTGCCGCATACAGTAGATCGTCACCCGGCAGCACACCCCAGATTGAGATACTTGTAGCGTACAATAGACATCTGTCTTTAACGGCCACCTGCTTTTACCAACAGCATTCAGATATCGCATACAGTAGACATTTGTATTCCGTAGGGCTAATCGTGGTTCGCATGTCGCGTACAGTAGACTATCTACCAGACGAATTTACAAAACAGGCAACAGAAGACAAGCTCATGCATCATGGCAAAAAAGAAAAGTTACTTTCCTTCTTAGGAACCTGATGTGAAATTCACCGGCAGTTTCAGCTGAGCCACTACGTTTTCAAAAACTTTCACTGAAGTTGGAAGGTGTTACGACATGTCAGCGTTACTTTTGGTGTGTTTAACGTACAATCCGATAGCACTTTGTAGAGAACAATCCCCGGGTTCGACTGAAGAGGGCCCGTAAGCCCCCTCAGAGCGATTGTCGGAGGACTTTCTACTTCAGGGAGGGATTTCTCTTGATGATTTGAAACGCTATCTTGTTGCCTTCCTTAAGCTCCTGGTATTCAAGGTATCCAATGTCCTCCAGTTGCTTAAGTGCTTTTCTTACCGTTGAATTCTGAAGAGCAGGTCTGGAAGTGAGGGACAAACGCTTCCTGAACCTCTCAATGCTGACAGGGATCGGATTAGGTGGCAGAGCCTCAATGAACGTATAAAGGGCCTGGGCTGACTCTTTCCTTGCAAGGGCTTTAAGGGCTCTCAGCTTAAGCAGGATCTTGTATTCACCAACATACAGATCCTTAAGCGTTTTCGACGGAGTGAGGATAACTTTGTCATTACCAATGTCCACGGTTGACTCACCAATGAGCTGAACAAATTTAGTGACTTCAATGTTTGTGCCTCTGTCCTTGGAGAATTCAACAACATTAGACATCAGTTTCCTGAGCGAATCTTTGATTTTTTCCCGAAATTCAGCCTTCAGACGTCCACGAGAAAAACCACATCGCATAGCAAACTCAGTAAATCGGATCGAGATAGTCCCATCCTCGTTAGACTCGAGTTCATTATCGGTCAGTACCGATATGATTCCTGTCCAAACCTTGAAATCCGTATCCATGTCTAGCCTTGGACCTGAAATGGTAATCCTTTCAAACCCTTCGGATTTGGCTAGCTCCAGATGCCTAAGATCGTCTGACGCGTTGATGTTTGATCCGACATTGCTTTTCTTAGCGATCGCTTTGTTCGTCGATTTTAATGTTGGTACAAAGACCCCCAAACGCATCAGAGGAACTGTCTGTACACTGGTCTCCGATGTGGAAGAAAGTGTGATAACTTCACCAGTAGTCTGATTTATTTCTTCTACATTTAGGTATGACTCATTGATTTTGTTAGACATTTCCCATAAACCCTAAGTTTTGAATAACCATCAAAAATATAGCATACAGTAGACACTTTTATAGCGCACAATAGACAATATATAGCATTCAGTAGACTGTTTGTAGATTACAGTAGACATTTCGTAGCATACAATAGACACCGATCACCTTCCAAGCCAAGCGGCACAGGGCCTCCAGCGATCCGGGATCTTTTTGGTACTCTCTGGATCCTTTATGGATCAGTTATTGGATCTATCCTGTGGAAAACCTACTGAGGAGAAACTGCTTTACTATCTACATCCTCGGCTTAGGAAAAGATACCTGACGCAGATTGAGAAGATCACTTATTGGGATCATGAGTGAGAAACCAATCATGGAAAGCTCTCTCGCGATCGAACTCTGGTAAGTTATGTATAGACACGTTCCAGTTCGCGATTTTAACTATGAAGCTAATGTATTCCTGCTCCGCCTCATTCAGTCCTCCCTCTCCCCTTTTACTGATGTAATAATCGTACCAACGTTCATACGCGGGTACGTTTATAGATTCCCAGGAATCCAGCATCCTCGGTGCATAGGATACCAGTTCATCAAAAACGGTACTCCCTGAAGGTATATCCGCCCGGGTAAGTTTAGCGAGTATTTCTATTGTCCATCGTAAATGTTGCCATTGCTGTGCAGGTGCCAGAGGCAACGAATTCATATTCATGGGTAGATCTACCGGAATCATAGAAAGCAGCTGGTTGCCGCTGGCATTCAGGTGGCGTTTGTACTGATGTAAAGTATGTGGCTGTGCTGTCTGCATTAAGGGATGGTAGATCCACCGCTTGGCTTCATCTGAGGTAAAAAGTAGCTTTTCTATCGCATCCATCATCTTTATGCCTTCCCCGTTCTCACGATATGGAGTGATGATACTTTCAATCCGAACAGCATCGATCTCCACTAGCGCCAGCTGGCCTGTTTGAGCTAAAAGGTCTGGATTTGGCTGGATATCCTCCGACGTATCATTAACGAATATCCCGATTGTCGTATCGTTACATAACCCTATGAGGTCAGCATTAAGGCCACAAACAATCCCACCACCAGCGAGATTTTTGAGGTTAACGATCCCTTTCTCCTTACCTTGCAGAAGATGAGGAAGAGCAAGGTATTTTTTTTCCTGTATTTTAACCTTTATGTATTTTTTTATATGTTGTAGTGTGAGCTCACTACAAACCCCTTTTACTTCTGTGCTGTGGCTAAAATGCCATTTTTGGTTTTTACCTTGTTTTGCAATCAAGGATGTGCCACAAATGAGACAGACACAGTTGCAAGAAAGGCCATTCTCAACGCTGGCGATATCAACAATTTTATTTGAAACCGTATCGAATCCAAATGGTATCCATTTTTGTGAATTACGTCGCATGAATATTCCTCGTTAAAAACGAATAAAGGAATTCTACATTATTCGCTTCTATCAAACATGGAATAACAGTGCCTTATTTACATTATTTAGATCTCATCGGGGATGAGATGCCACACAGAGGCAGGTATTTTGTCATAGATTTTTTTCATGTATATCTCAGCTCTGCGGTGATCATACGCTCCATTCAAGCTGGTTATCTTATTTATATCTCCTCCTTCATCATTTAATTTATCCAGGATACGTTCAAAAACTTTATCGAGAGTTTCTGTCGTGCTGCACTTCCTGAACTTCAGGAGATAGGTTTCTCTCAGGCTACTGTGCACATTTAGGCTTTTCAAAAACAACGCTCCGGGGCATGTCCAAAAACAATGGCTATTATCGAAAACATTAAACGAAGTACCACAGACAGGCAAGAGAAGCATCTTGATTAATTTCCCATTCTCCCTGGATTTGAAAAAAAACAATGTTACTATACTGGTTATAAAAACAGTGCCATTGATAAGACATGAGATCTTCCCATGACAGATAAAACTAAGCTGGTTGCGATTGCACGAACCGATGACATGAGCGCTCTGGAAGCACTCAAGCTGTTACGGTTTCGCCGTTACAATACGGCAAGAAGTCAGTTAAGGGTCACGAGTGTCTGGTCTGCATGGTGCGCCAGGCACGGCCTGACCCCCTTCCCCGTCACAGCAGTTGATGTCGAGCGCTATATTAATGGGCTGAATGGATCCGTTAAAATGGCGACCATCTCTCATTTTATTGCATGCCTTTCAAGCGTAAACAGCAGCCTGGGTTTTCCAGACTTCCGCAACGTTCTGATAAAAGCACTGGTTCAGGTATGGCGGGCGCGGGAGAATGAGAAAAAAATCGTCACCGGTCAGGCCCTTCCATTTCTAATATCCGATCTCAATATTCTTCGCCGGTCACTGCATAAAAGCGACGACCTGAGAGACATACGGGACCTTGCAATGATATGGGTTGGGTTTGAAACCCTGCTGCGTAACGTGGAAATTCGAAGGATTAAAACCGGCGACCTGAAATGGCAAAATGACACGTCCTGTTACCTTCTGGACGTCATGCGGACCAAGACAAACCTTTCAAGTAACCTGACATTTCAGCTCTCACCACAATGCAGTCAGCATATCAGACAGTTGATTGAGACTGTGGAATACACCGATACTGAAACCTTCGGGCACCGTTTTCTTTTTCAGCCTGTGAACATCCATACAAACCGATATTTCCCACCCACCAGCAGTAAGCTATCACGGGGTAAATCCATAGACAGGATGCTGGTCAAAGCAGGATTCAGTCAGGGGTTACTGACGCAGCTACAAAATGAATCAAAGCTATCACGGGAAGATGTTGGTATGCTGTCCTCTAATTCACTGAACCAGGCATTTGCACGCCTCTGGGGGATTGCCGGGAAGGTCGGCGACAGTAACCGACAGTCCGGGCGGTACCGGACATGGACAGGACACAGTGTGCGTGTGGGGGGAGCCATAGAGCTGTTTAAAGCCGGGTACTCCCTGGAAAAGATTACCGAGATGGGGAACTGGTCTGATCCAAAGATGGTCTTCCGTTATATCCGTGGATATCTTGCCAGTGAAAAAGCCATGGTAAGCTTTATGCGTAATCATCTGGACGATATATAGATTTTACTGAGAGAAACACCAGCACTCAGCAACATGTTACTGAGCGCTGGTCACTTATGAACTTTTCAGATATTCAGTTCTTTCAAATCTGTCACAACAAAATCTCCTTTACCTGAAAGACTGTCAAAATCATCGAGTGTAAATTCATGCGTGTGATACCAAATGACCCTGCATGTAGGACAAGTAACAGGTAACAAATCTTCCGCTAATTTTTCGCTGTTATGGATAACCTCTCCCATCTCGTTTGTGTCAACAATATAACCACTTATGCAAAGGGTTTCGTACCCATGAGCACCTGTAACAATATGGGTTGCTGTTCTCTCACGAATTTCTCCATTAATTTTAATCTGCTCTCGCGTGGTAATCGTTCTTTTATTATTCATTAAACCTCCGGATGAAACATTAAAAACAAAGGCTATTATTGCGCCCGACTTCTGAAAAAATTCGAAACCAAACAGGTAATCGCGAAAATCGTCATCAAGATAGCTAAATCCTTCTCTACGCCTTCATAAGGAAGGACTCAGGGAAAGTGCATTAGCCTGTGCCCGAATTGGTCCTGGTGCGTCTCAGGAAGGAAAATGATAGGTGATATTATGGATTATCCTTTTTTAGCTGCTTTTTCTTCTTTTCTTTGTTTTTTAATCTCCACTTCTCCCTTAAATTTGCAACGGTATAGAGAGTGACTGATGCAATAAAATTCACCAGTGCAGCAAACTCTACTGCCAGATTGATCACGGCTGGTTTGACAGGAAGCCAGAGTGTTACCAGAAGGAGGAGGAACGATGTGATACACCGTAAGGCATGTACATTAGAGCCTCTACTCTTATTAATCACAACCATGGCGGGACATATTTTGTTTGTCAGATAATTTAAACCGAATGAACAAACTGCAGTTACTAACAAGAAAATCGCGTAAGTCATTATTCCTCCAGAGGTTTTAATCTTAATTTGACCACGTTAACCAGTTTCATTATTCCCGCCTCGTCCGGTACAAAAATGTAACGAAACCTCGGCCATGTTGCGTGCGTGAATATCAAACCTACGGCTTTCATATCCAGAGGCATAAGCCTTTCGGTCTTGTTCAACGGCATTTTCTCTATCGGGATCAACCCTGACTTAAAACTTTTTATCATTAAGTCGAGAGGGCTTTTACAATTTTTATTGCTCATCGTTTCTGTGTAACGGATCATCCCGCTAATCGTTACTTGTATCGTTCCTATATCAGCGTCAAATTTCGGCAGCACTGGCCAGTAAGGAATCTCAAAATCAACACTGGTAAGCGCCTGTTCATAGCCCTGCTCATTTGTTTCTACAACCGTTTTGAGGCCAGGAAACCGGGCGTGCATAAATTTGATAATCTTTACCACATTGGGTGTGCTGGCCTGACGCTGATAGATATCAGGTAGCCATGTGGACGTGGTGGCCCAGGTCGTGGAGCAAGCATAAGTTTTTTGCTCCATGTACCATAAAATAGAGGTGTCAGCCAGGAAGTGATGAACAGTCAACAGCTCGGCCAGCAGCCGATCTTCATCTGGATGTGTTATGGCATTTTTGAAACAGACCTGTACGCGGAAACGTTCTTTTGCAGACAGAAAAGTGTTTCCCCGGCTGACGGCCACTTTGTATAACCTCCTGGCCGGATCAGCTTCACAAACACCGGTTAGAATCCGGCTCATCTCGACTCCTTTATGACTTCCACAAGCCCTATACGGGGCAGGACAGAACGATATTTTTCATTAAAACTGCCGCGCTTCTGCCTTTCACCCTTTACGTAATTTTTTAACGGATTAAATCGGTCCGGTTCGCTGAACAAAATTAAAGGTAAAGGCGCGCGGAAGTTGAGTTTGTACGGCCCATGAACGTCATTCGGATCATCAGGACTGGTGTACCGGATATTGACGTTAACAGCAGGAAAGTTACTTTCCCGGATAAGCCGAAATTTTCTCGAAGATTCATCGTCATTACACACTTCATCATTCAGCAACGACAGCATCATGATTTCTCCGGTCCGCTCATGTTTCAACCGCTCTACATCCTGTTTTGTCAGATTGATATCCGGCTGGAGCTCAGTTATCTCCCTGCGTAGGCGGTCTATTACCGTTTCCAGACGGGTGAATTTATGAATGACAGGGATTTGCCAGGTGAACCCCAAGGACCTAATTTTCTCTGTAACGATCCGGATATTGCGGGACACCTGTAAAGTCACCAGCCACGGGTAAATCTGGTGCAGAATTTCTGACCGTGAGTCCTGGTAATGAGTGATACCTTTTACAACATCAGCAAATTTGTCGCGAAGCCGGTTGATTTCACCCACCAGCGACATCACTTCGTCATGATTATTTTTAACCACAACAAACCCGGGATATTTTCGGGTGATTTTGGTTGAATAATGTTCATCCCTGACATGGACTTTATCAACCCGCTGCTGCCGGTAAATATCCACCAGGGTGTCTACGTCGGGCACCGAATGAGTCACATTGATTTCCTGTGGAGGATTCAACTCCTCCACACTACGGGGCTCCGGGAGCGTGGCAAGGTAAGATGATCCGATATCGCTATGACGGAGTAAACTGTGCAGCTCACCGAGTTTGCGTAGTTGCTCTTCGTTGTAATGTGCAAAGTCAGTATTCATATCGTCTCCCGTATCGTGTTCCTGAACGTGCGACGGTAATCGTTAAACAAACTCTGGTAAAGACTTAAACGTCAGCCATACAGGCAGGCGTCGCCCATCCCTGCATACTCTGACAAGGCGATAACGTTGTTTCTCCATCGTGACCAGCCAGTACCCATCGGAGACAGGACGGTCGAGCGTGATCAGTTTCAACCCGTAAAAGCCCATCGAGGTGAATAAACGCCCTTCCTGCTCACGGAAAGAGACCGTAAAGGACGGGAACAAGAGCCAGAATACAGTGAAGAAGACATACCAGGTATACGGAACAGTCAGTTGTAGAATTTCATAGTTCCTTACGGTAGCAGTGATCAGGCCAATGCTTAATACCGCACCAATGCTGGCATATACTTTGAAAGCCGCGCTATCGGAGTTCTTCCAGGTAATACCACTAATACAATGCACTTTGCTCATCGCCTTGCCTCAATGTAGTTGTCTGCAGCCTTTCATCCGGGGAAGAATTTCTTTCTCCCACAGTGACCTTGAATTCCCATGTCCCCCCTGGAGTTGCATTGCACAAACCCTGTTAAACACGGATACTTCTTTCCTGATTGCCTGGGTTTGGCTGTCTGTGAGCTCAATGCATTCCGGTACCAGCTGCATAACGCCGTTCATCATTTCTGCCTTTATGAGGGCTGGACCGTCTTTTGTGTCGGCCTCACAGGATTCATTAACATTGAATCCGAATGAACAGAGAAGCTGGCCCTGAGCCTTAGGCCCCATCTGAACCCCCCGGCTATCGACGGTAAAGCGGACGATTGCGTAATCCCCTCCCTGATCGCTGGTTATGTTCCTTACCAGCATGCTGACTGGAGTCATTTGAAGCCAGCTGTAGATGCCCAAAACGATTTCTTCTTTTAAAATCATATTCAATTTACTGGTTCTCATTTTCTCATTTATGAATATGAAAACATAAAAAAATGCTCTGTAAAGCCCTAATCTGTAGAAAGCAGAGGTTTTGTGGTTTTTAACTTGTACTCAATAAAAATTCCGGCAGCATCTGCTGTTGTTATTTCAGACAATATGGCATCAATAATTTCTGGCTCCGTGATATTATTGAATCCCTGCTTACGAACCATCTCTTTAACGCACTCAAAACGTCGGGCTGTTGCAGGGTCGATGACAAATGTATTTAGATGCACATCATCACATGCGCCAGACGTCTCATTTAGTTTCATTTTCACTCTCCAGATCAGGAATGAAGTCAAAATTGTACGCAATTGCTTTTTCAGGTGAATCACCCGCGATAAGTTTTAACCATGAGTAAGAGTCTTGCTGATTAAGAAAAATAACGAGATAACCTTCGTCAGCACTGTTTCGCTTCTTAATGAATTCAATCTCAGTATCCATGCCAAAACCAAATGGACCATGTATCACGCGCGACTGTTCTGGAAGCATTGAGCTGAACATTGATACCACGACATCCCTCAACTCTAAATTTTGGTGAGCAATGAAAGCAACTCTTTTACCCTCCTTAACTGAAGCTACAATTCGTTTAACACTCGACTTGACGTTATAGCGATACACAATCAACCGGAGTCGTGTCATGCAGAGGAAAATAATACATACGCAGCTGACAAGAGCCCCATAAACTGAGCCTTCAATAAACCAGTTGAGAAATCCTAAAGCAACTAGTCCCAAAAAAGTAACTATACTTAAAATGAAGATATAAAAGTTAATTTTACGGTCTTTGGGGTACCAGGTAGATGCAACGGCTATGATGGCCATTACGCCGACTAATGCATACATTGAAAGGTCATACGGGTTACTCATCGATAGTCTCGCAATCGTGGCCAGGGCAGCCCCTGATAGGTGAAAAATCAGGGCATTCATG
The DNA here is from genome assembly GCF_040062275.1 of Klebsiella sp. GW_Kp182. NCBI lineage: Bacteria > Pseudomonadati > Pseudomonadota > Gammaproteobacteria > Enterobacterales > Enterobacteriaceae > Klebsiella > Klebsiella sp. GW_Kp182. Next base: position 10,576 of record NZ_JBEAFQ010000019.1, read on the forward strand.
AGTAGTTATAAGTCGCTCACCGGCGTTATAACGCATTTGTAGGTCCCTGCGTAAAGCTTCTGAATTGTCCCCCCCAAAAAGGTAGAGCAGAAACTCATCATCAGCCAAAAGTAACTTTTCTAGGTCATAGCACTCATGTTTGTAGTCCATCATTCCTCCTTGAGACTATTAAATCACAGAGGAAAGACAAAATTTCTGGTCTAAAGGGCTAAAACTGGAAGATGAGGTAAATTTTTTGACAAAAAAAAAGCGCATAAAATATGCGCTCTTTTTTTTATAGACAACAATGGGTAATTAATTCATATGGAGTATATGTTTTTCTACTCTTGCTATGAAGTTACTCATTGAGGGAAGGTTTAACTCGTCCCCTATGCGTTTACAGTCAAAAAGTGACTTTGCTTGGGAGTAGTTAAAGCCTTTATTATTAACAAACTCTAAAATCTCATTCAGATAGGAGTTTTTACTACCGGCACTGAAGGAGTTGAGTAAAGGCCCACGATCTAGAAGTTCACACGCTTCTTTTTTGGATAATTTCTTACTTTGCTTGCTTATCATTTGGCAATGATAATACTCAAAGCGTTCACTACCATCCCAGTCAAGAGATCTGGAGGAGTGAAAATCCGAAAGCAAAAGCAACATTGTGCCATGATCACGAACAACATATAAAAATTCAAAATTACCGTTTAACAACGCTTGCTTAACTAAGCGCAAATCTATCTCTATGTCGTAGTCGTACCAAGGACTGTTAACAAGGGAAACAGAATGCTTCAGAATGAAGTTTTCTTTGACCCAGTTAAAAACCAATTCGATATCATAATAAACATTCATACTATGCTCTCCAAATTTAAAAAAGGGAGAGCCCCACAGGGAGCACTCTCCCTGTATGGGTTATGAAATTACTTAATCAAGTCAAAAAATCTTTCTTCCAGTCTGGCTGGGAAAGCTTCACGACCTTTGAGCATTAACACATCGTTCCAATCGACACCTTTTGCACCATCAGGAATTTCCAGTTCAGGCAAATGAATCTCAACCCGTACTGTTGCTTCAGGATAGCGTTCAGCAAGTAAGGGCTCCATACTGCTCTTTAGAACAAGAGCTGCGAGCTCACCAGCTGAATTACCGGTGTTTGGATTTACCCGATCTTTATCCGCCCAAATCGACAATTCAATAAATTGGCAATCAGAAGGCGGCATTAAGTGTTCAGGTATTTCCAGCATTTCCATAAATGTTGAACTTGAAGATGCCCAGCAAGGAATCGAAGTCGCTTCAGTTACCGATAGCGCATTCTCAATACCTTCACTGACCCCCAAAAACCATGACTTTGTTTCGTCACAGTAAGTTGGATTAAATAACTGCATCGAACCACCATTCATCTGGTAGACCGGCTTCATCATTAACTTTGGGTTTTCAACATCAGCTTTTTTAAGTCCATCATCAGTAAGATGAGTTTTATGGATCGTGCAGTTGCGACCTAACTTATCGTTGAAGATAGCAACCATCGTTGGATGAAAACTGGCTGGTTTATTAGCTCCTGGCCAGTAACGCATCTTAGCATTAAACCCCAGACTAGCTGGTAATTTCGTGAGCATCCGTTTTATTCCGCGCCCTGAGAGATATCGAGCAACCAATGAATCGGGTGTCACAAGTTTTGTGTATTTATACACTGCCTCTAACTTGTTTATGCGACTAAGTCTCTCTTCCTCACCAATATCTGAAAAAGATTGAGCTTTTTTCTCATAAAGAACAATATTAACACGATCGGCTTCATTTAACTTTCTGTCCTTGGAAACTCCAAGCATTTCAAGAATGTTTTTTGCAGCCTGCGTTTTACTAACGTTTTTAAGTTCAGCAATTAAATCAATGCCATCAATGAAAGTATTATGTGGATAATCTTCATGAATAGCATGAACACTTTCTAGTGTCCTATCTTTAAATCTGAATTTCGTTTTGCCATTACCAGTAAACGGACATTTGACAGAACGTGGAGCTTTTTCCAAAGCCTCTTGAAACTCAGGATAGTACGTTAATACATTACGCCAACCACCCAGCTGCTGCACATGAGATTTGACCAGGTCAAATGTTTCTTGTGCGTACTGCATAGGGGATTTAGCCGATGAATTATAATTTGTAGAATGACTCATAATACTCTCCTAGCTGACATTGTGGGTTTCACAATGCCTACTGCAATGCAGATAACATTGAGAAACCCACAACGCAGAATGAAAGAAGTGCCACGTAGTGGCACAATCATTTATAAGACTTCGAAACCATTGGCAATATATTTCGCCACCAGTCTTTCAACTGCTGAATCCATTGATTCGGAATTATCTTCGGAAAAAGTGGCATCACGAACTAAACGTTCAACCGGCATAATTCCGTTAACAACTTCCCCTTCAGTGACGTATACCTTGGTTCCAATCATCCCACTGTCTAATTGACGAGAGTCAACGCGAACACGTTTAATATATTTATTACCTTTCATTTGTTTGCTCCTAAAATGGCGAGCAAACACACCCATGCGGGTATATAAGCCCGCTTGGGAAGATAATAGAATTTAAACTAGACTTCTGATTAAATCTCTATACAAAGAATTTAATTCAGAAATATCGTTTATTTTTTTGAAATAAACTCCATCAAAGCCTAGAGGTTTATCAATGCCATAACCGACACAAACAATCTCTATGCCATGTTTTTTAGCATTTTTAACTGCAGAGCATACATCCTCTATTGAATCCGATGGTTCTCCATCAGTTGCAATGAAGATAACCTTACGTGAAAAATTCAAACGTGAGAAATATTCCACGCAAGAATTAATCGCCGTCGCAGTTGGGGTATGTAATCCACTAGAAACATTTTCATAATTAGAAAAGGAACTAGATACAGATTTATTAAAAAACTTAACTATATCAGTATACCCCTCCTTTTGAACTGGATACACAATATCTGCAACATCAATATTGTTTACCGATTCACAAGCCAGGGTAAAAGCAAGGTTTGCATTTAAAGCTAATACTGATACTTCACGCATTGATACAGAGATATCACGCAGGTTAATTACCCCCACATCAGACCTTTTATATCCTTCCCCACTTTTCTTAAACACAGAAGTGGCTCCCATAGGGACTTCAACAAGCTTTCTACCATGAAGACGAGCTCCACGATCACTTAGCCGGTTGTTACGCCGTACAGTCTGTTTATTCAAAGAAGAAAGTAACTTTCTTAACTCACGGGAGTTAACCAGTGCGTCATTGTAGTCCTCTTCGGTAAGATTGATAAAACCGAATCGGAAACCAAAGTTTTGAATATCAGCATCACTGAAAGTAGATGCCATTTTAGAAATGGATTTTTTTATAGATTCATGAAAATCATGAGAATTATCCTGTTCTGCATCAGTGTCTAGGTATTCGTCAAGATCTTCAATCGCCTTTCTTAGCTGTGCTGGTGAGAAACTTGGTGTTGTACGTGAAGAAGATACAGAGTCATCAGAGCCATCAGAGTCGTCGGAGCCATCAGAATCGTCAGAACCATCAGAATCGTCAGAACCATCAGAGTCGTCGGAGCCATCAGAACCATCAGAATCGTCAGAACCATCAGAGTCGTCAGAACCATCAGAGTCGTCAGAACCATCAGAGTCGTCAGAACCATCAGAGT